>NZ_JAPUED010000001.1:0-14369 GCF_027492755.1 Micropruina sp.
GGGGACGGTTCCCTTGGGCACCGGGACGGTTCCCTTGGTCACCGGACTGTCCGGCTACGGTGAACGGATGCGGATCCTGGTCACCGGCAGCAACGGGTTCGTGGGCGGCCGGGTGGTGACGGCGGCCCGCGAGCGTGGCTGGCAGGTCATCGGGCTGGGACGGCGACCGCGTCCGGCGGTCGAGGTGGACGGCTATCAGCGGCATGACCTGGCCGACCCGTTGCGCCTCGACGAGACCGTGGACGCGGTGGTGCACTGTGCCGCGCTGGCCTCGCCCTGGGGGCGGCCTGAGGCCTATCGGCGGGCCAACGTGGACGGCACCCGGCACGTCCTGGAATGGGCTCGGGACCACGGCTCACCACCGGTGCACTACGTGTCGTCGTCCAGCGTCTTCTACACCCGCGCCGACCAGCTGGGGATCACCGAGCGCTCTCCCATTCCGGCGCCCGCGGACCAGATCAACATCTATTCGCGAAGCAAGCTGGCCGGGGAACGCCTGGTTGAGTCCTACCGGGGCCCTTGGAGCATCCTGCGTCCGCGGGCGGTCTTCGGCCCCGGCGACACCGTGCTGCTGCCGCGCGTGGTCACTGCGGCCCGAGCCGGACGGCTGCCGCTGCTGGTCCGCCGCGAGCCGGAGCCGGTGCTGACCGACCTGACCCATGTGGACGTGGTGGCGCACTATGTCGTCGAGGCGGTCGCCCGGGAGCTGACGGGTCCGGCCAACCTGACCAACGGTGAACCGGTCGAGCTGTACCCGTTCCTGTTCGGCCTCCTGGACGACCTGGGCCTGCCCCGACCGACCAGGCGGGTGCCGGTCGGCACGGCGATGGCGCTGGCGCGGGCGTCCGAGATCGCCTCCGCGACGATGCTCGGCTACCGCGAACCGCCGATCACCACCTTCGGGGTGTCGATGTTCGCCCACTCCAAGACCTTCGACATCACCCGTTGCCGCAGGCTGCTGGGGCCACCGCCGCTCACCGTCGAGCAGGGTCGGCGCAGTCTGGTCGACTGGTGGCGAGACGGCGGGTCCTGAGAAGTCGAGCGGCGTCCCTCACTCGGCGGTCACCGGCTCCCTTGCCGCGCCCGGGGTCCCGGGATTCGGCCGCAACGTGACGGCCGCGCCGGCCGGACCCACCTCGTCCGGCGCGATTCGGCAGAAGGTGAGGCCGGCGTAGTCGCCGTCCTCGTAGGCCACCCCGAGCGCGCCGTCGGCCAGTTCGGCGACCACCGAGTAGCCGGCCGCGCCGAGATCGAGCGGGACGGCCGGCGTCCAGGACGCACCCTCGTCGTCCGAGAGCCGCAGCACCAGCCGCCGTCGTCGCCGTTCGTCGTCCAGCAGCGTGCAGGCCAGCCGGGTGCCCCAGCGGGCCAGGCCGCCGTTGCACCCGGGGTCACGCAGCGCCTCGTCCGGCTCGGGCACGGTGAACGTGCCGCCGGCGTTTGCCGAGCTGGCCCAACGGCGGCGCGGCCGGGCCCGGGCATGCAGCAGCACGCGCCCGTCGGTCAGTTCGATCAGCTTGCCCTCGTCGCAGCCCGGCCCGACCCGGTCCCCCAGCTCCCAGGTCGCACCGCCGTCCCCGCTGAACGCCGCCGCCGCGAAGTCGGACGCCGTGGCCGGCTCGCGCAGCACGAACGGCTGCAACAACGCACCTGCCAGCACTCCGCGCCGTAGCGCGATGCCGTTGCCGGACGCCGCGAACATTCCGCCGGCCCAGTCCGGGGTCAGCTCACGGGTCAGTTCGCGATGCGTCCAGCTTTCGCCGTCGTCGTCGGACGTTGCCAGCCACAACTCCAGGCCGTCGCCCGGGCGAGCGGTGAAATAGCTGTGACCCCGGCTGGCCGCGTACCAGCACAGCAGCCGTCCGGTCGCCGGGTCGGCGATCAGGCTGGCGTCGCCGAAGCCGCGGCCCGGCTCGTGCCGGCGCAGCATCCGGGTCGCACCCCAGCTGCGGCCATGGTCGTCCGAGGTCCGGTACGCCAGGTCGAACGGCCCGGGCAGGTCACGCCAATCGGCCCGGACGTCCCAGGCCACCACCACCCGCCCGGTGCCGGTGACCGCCAGCGCCGGGATCCGGTAGCAGGGCCGCTCGGACGCCGCACCGGGCAGCGGATCGCCCGAGCGGGCCAGCCGGACGCATTCCACTTCAGAGCGCCGCCTCGGCGACAGCCGTCGCGAACCAGCCGGTGAGGGTCGCCGGGTGGGTGATCGCGGTGCCGACCACGACCGTCCAGGCGCCCAGCCGGATCGCTTCGGCGGCCTGCGCCGGCGCGTGCACCCGGCCCTCGACGAAGACCGGGCGATCGGCGAGCGCGAGCACCGCGCGGACACACTCCCAGTCCGGGCCGTCGGTCTTCGGTCGCTCGCCGGTATAGCCGGCCAGAGTGGTGCCCAGGACGTCGACCCCGGCGCGCTGGGCGGTCTCCGCGTCAGCGGCCGAACCGCAGTCGGCCATCACCAGCACGCCCGGGTGCGACTGTTTCAGCCCGGCCACGGTCTCCGCCAGGCTCAGTCCGTCGGGCCGCGGACGGCGGGTCCCGTCCAGTGCCACGATCTCGCAGCCGGTGTCGGCGACCGCTCGGGCGTCGGCCAGCGTGGGCGTGATGTAGACCCCTTCGGCACCCACCTTGACCAGGCCGATCAGCGGCACGTCGAGCACCGGCCGCATCGCCCGCAGGTCGTCCAGGCCCTTCGCCCGGATCGCCACCGCTCCGCCGGCGACCGCGGCCTGAGCCACCTGGGCCATGGTGCGCGGGTCGAGCATCGGCTCGCCCGGGTAGGCCTGGCAGGACACCACCAGCCCGCCCCGGATCCGGTTCAGCACGTCGTTCACGTCAGGGCTCCCTCATCGTCGTCGAACAGTCCGCGGGCCGCACCCAGCACGGCGGCAGCGACTCCCAATTCCGCCTTGACCAGCGGCGTCGCGAAGCCCGCCACCAGTTCGGCCCGGAACGCCTCGCGCAACGGACGCCACCACAGCTCCCCCGCCTCGGCGACCCCGCCGCCGATCACCACGCAGGACGGGTCGATGGTGGTCACCAGGCCCGCGATCGCCCGGCCCAACCCGACCGCAGCCGCCCGGACGACGGCAGCGGCGTCCGGGTCGCCGCGCCGGGCCAGCGTCAGGACCCCCCGCGCGTCCACCGAGTTACCGGTGGCCAACAGGTAGCTGCGGGCGATCGAAGGTCCGGCGGCCAGGGCCTCCAGATGGCCGTACCGCCCGCACGGGCAGCGCAGTCCGTCGGCGCCGACGGCGGGCACATGCCCGATCTCGCCGGCGGCACCGTGCGCGCCGCGCACCAGCCGTCCATCGATCAGCAGCGCTCCGCCGACCCCGGTGCCGACCGCCACCATCAGCACCGAGGAGTGTCCACGGGCCGCGCCGCACCAGGCCTCGCCGAGCAGGTGGGCGTCCACGTCGTTGTAGACCCGGATCGGCACCGACCGGGGCAATCGCGCGCTCAGGCCGGCGACGAGGTCGGTGCCGACCCAGCCGGTGAAGGTTTCGGTGGCCGAGATCACCCGGCCCGCGGCGTCCACGATGCCGGCGGTGCCGATCCCGACTCCGCCGATCGGGGTCTCGCCGGCGACCCGGGCCACGAGGCCCGCCACGACAGCCAGAACGGCGTCCGGACCCTCGGCGGCCGGCGTCGGAGCCTCCGCCCGGACGCCGAGCGTGCCGTCCGCTGCGACCAGCGCGGCAGCGGTCTTGGTGCCGCCGAGATCGATACCCACGACGGGCCTCACCGCAGACCGGCCTCCACGAGCAGGGCGGCGACGGCAGTCTTCTCCGCCTCGTCCAGGCCACGCAACGGTGCCGGCATGGCACCGGATTCGATCACGCCCAGCAGTTCGAGGGCGGCCTTGAAGGCGCCGATGCCGCCGGAGTCGGCGGAGCGGCCGATCGGCACCTCGACGATCCGGAACAGCCGTTCCAACCGGGCCTGCTCGGCGGCGGCCGCCATCCAGTCGCCGGACTGCGCGGCCCGCCAGAGCCGGACGTAGCCGGCCGGGTCGACGTTGGCCAGGCCCGGAACTGCGCCGTCGGCACCGAGCAGCGCCATCGCGTCGCAGATCACCTCGTGCCCGGTCAGCACCTGCAGCGGGCTGCCCGCCTCGGCGTTGCGGGCGACCAGTCGCCGGAACGACACGTCGTCGCCGGACGAGTCCTTGACCGCGCTGATCGCGCCGTCGGCAGCCAGGTCGAGCAGCAGGTCGGGGGTCAGCTTGCTGCCGACCCGGACGGGAACGTCGTAGGCCAGAACGGGAACGGACACTGCGGCCGCGACCAGCCGGAAGTGCTGCCGCACCTCGGCCGGGTCGTTCAACGCGTACAGCGGCGCGGTGACCACCACGCCGTCCGCGCCCAACTCGGCGGCCCGGCGCGCTTGTTCGATGACCCGGCGCGCGGTCAGGTCGACCGTGCCGACCACCACCGGCAGCCGGCCGGCCGCCCGGGTCACCACCCGCTCGGTCACCCGGTCGCGCTCGGCATCGGTCAGGTAGGCCACCTGGCCGGACGAGCCGAGAACGAACAGCCCGTCCGCCCCGGCCCCGATCAGGTGGTCGACCAGCCGGTCCAGGCTGGGCAGGTCCAGTCCGCCGTCCGGGGTCATCGGGGTGATCAGGGGCGGAACGACTCCGCTGAGACGCATCAAGATTCCTTGGGTCGCAAGAGGGAAGGAACCGCACCCAGCAGGGTGCGGGTGTACTCGTCCGCCGGGTTGGCGAACAACTGGCCGGCCGGCGCGCTCTCCACGATCCGGCCGCGGTTCATCACCGCGATCCGGTCCGAGACATGCCGGACGGTCGAGATGTCGTGACTGATGAACACCATGCCGAGCCCGAGCGCCTCCTTGAGGTCGGCGAGCAGATTCAGCACCTGCGCCCGCACCGACACATCGAGTGCCGAGGTGGGTTCGTCGGCGATGATGACATCGGGCTCGAGCGCCAGTGCCCGGGCGATCGCCACCCGTTGCCGCTGCCCGCCGGAGATCTGCCGTGGCATCACGTCCAGCGCCGACATCGGCAAGCCGACCAGCCGGAGCAACTCGCGCACCCGTTCCTCGCGCTGGTTGGGCTCGCCGACGTTGTGCACGTTGAGCGGGTCGAGCAACTGCTCCCGCACCACCATCCGGGGGTTGAGCGCGGTCGCCGGATCCTGGAAGACCACCGACACCGCCCGGCCCAGTTTTCGCCGCGCCGCTGCGTTGTAGCGCAGCGGCTCGCCCTTGAAGAGCACCTGTCCGGACGTCGCCGGCTGCAGCCCGACCAGCACCCGGGCCATCGTGGTCTTGCCCGAACCGGACTCGCCGACGATGCCGACGGTCTCACCACGGGAGATGCTGAAGCTCACCCCGTCGACGGCCCGGACGGTGCCCGGCCTGAACAGCCCGCCCGTCCGGGTCTTGTGCACCACATGCACGTCGACCAGTTCCATCACCGGTGTGGTCATGCACGCACCCCCTCGAGGTCTTCGCGTTGATCGGGATGAAGAGCCACCACGTGCTCGGTTCCCGGCAGGGTGACCAACTCGGGTCGGACGTCCAGTCCGACCCCGGGCCGGGACGACCGTGGCGCGAATCGGTCGCCGACCACGAACTCGCTCGGCGAGGGCACCACGCCGGGCACCTGGTGCAGCCGCCCGGAGCTGGCCTCGATCGACAGCACCGCGCCCAGCAGGCCGCGGGTGTACTCGTGCCGCGGGTCGATCAGCAGATCGCGGGTCGGCCCGGATTCGACCACCTGGCCCGCGTACATCACGGTGATCCGGTGCGCCACGCTGGCCACCAGGGCCAGATCGTGGGAGACGAACACCATCGCGAAGCCGAGCTTCTCACGCAGGTCGTTGAGCAACTCGATCACCTGCCGCTGCACCGTGACGTCGAGCGCCGTGGTGGGCTCGTCCGCGATCACCAGCTTGGGGTCGCGGGTGAGCGCCATCGCGATCAGCACCCGCTGCCGCTGTCCGCCGGACAGCTCGTGCGGATAGGACGCCAGAGTCCTGGCCGGATCGAGCCCGACCAGCTCGAGCAACTCCTCGGCGCTGCGGGTGCCGCCACGGCTGGTCAACTGCTTGAACTGCGCCTTGATCAGCATGGACGGGTTCAACGAGCTGAGCGCGTCCTGGTAGATCATCGCGATCTGATGGCCACGTAGCGCATTGTGCTGGGCAGGAGTCAACTGCAGCAGGTCGCGTCCCTCGAACAGGATCTCGCCACGCAACTCGGCAGCCTTCGGCAGCAGCCCCATGATCGCCATCGAGGTGATCGACTTGCCGCAGCCGGACTCGCCGACCAGACCCATCGTCTCGCCCGGTCGGACGCTGAACGACACGTGGTCGACCACGTCCACGTCGCCATGGGCCTCCGGGAATCGGATGCTGAGGTCCTTCACCTCGAGCAGCGGAGCCGCCGTTCCCGCGTAGACCAACCGATCGGTACGGGTGCGCTCGACCGCGGCCAACGCCGCCAGCCGATCGGCCAGCGGGACACCGGATTCGGCCGGGGCCACCGCCTCGACGGGTGCCGCCTGCTGCTCGACCGGATCGGCCAGCTTGACCTTGCGGCGCTGCTTCGGCGAAACCATCGCATCGGTCAGGCTCTCGGCCAGCACGTTCAGGGTCAACACGGTGACCAGGATCAGCAGGCCGGGAAAGAAGGTGGCCCACCAACCACCGATCAACAGCAGTTGCTTGCCGTCGGCGAGCACGTTGCCCCAGGAGGGCTCGGGTGGCCGGACGCCCGCGTTGATGAACGACAGCGAGGCCTCGAAGACGATCGCGTCGGCGACCAGCACGGTGGCGAACACCAGGATCGGTGCGATGCAGTTGCGCGCCACCTGTTTGCCGAGGATCCACCAGGTGCGGGCACCCATCACCCGGGACGCCGCCACGTAGTCCTCACCGAACTGGGCGAGCACGTTGGCGCGCACCACGCGGGCCAACTGCGGCGTGTACAGGAAGGCGATGGTGAAGATCAGCACCGGCAGCGAGCGTCCCCAAACCGCAACGAAGACCGCAGCCAGCGCGATGCCCGGGAAGCTCATCACGATGTCGAGAATGCGCATCAGGGTCTCGGAGACCGCCTTGTTGCCGGTGGCGGCGATCGAGCCCAGAACGGCCGCGGCGATCAGCGCGACCAGCGTGGCCAGGATGCCGATCAGCAGCGAATAGCGGCCGCCGTACAACACCCGCGCGAATACGTCGCGCCCGATCGCGTCGGTGCCGAACCACGCGTCGGGTCCGGGCGGCTGCGCCGGGACCGTGGTCAGGAACGGGTCATGGCTGGCGATCACCGGCGCCAGCAGGCAGGCCAGCACCAAGAGCACCAACACGACCAGCGAGAGCTGCGCCGGCACCGACAGCGCCCTCAGTCGCAGGCCCGGCTCGGCGAGCCGTTCGGCAAGAGTCCGTCGCACGTCACACCGTCCTGATCCGGGGGTTCACCAGCACATACAGCAGGTCGACGATGATGTTGATCACGATGAACGCGATCGCCACGGTGAGCGTGACGCCCTGCACCAGGTAGACGTCGTTGCGGGTGACCCCGTCCAGGATCAACTGCCCCATCGCCTGAATGTTGAAGATGATCTCGATGATCACCGCGCCGCCCATCAGGTAGCCGACCCGCAGACCGAGCACGGTGATCGGGGTGATCAGCGCGTTGCGCAGCACGTTGCGGCCGACCACCACCGCCTTGGGGACGCCCGCACCGATGGCCGTCCGGACGTAGTCGCGGTCGAGTTCCTCGACCATTGAGGTCCGGATCACCCGGGTGAGCGAGCCCGCAACCGGAATCGCCAAGGCGACCACCGGGAGGGTGACGTTGTTGATGTAGACGCCGGGATCCTCGGCGAACGGCACCCAATCCGAGATCACGGCCGGATACAGGCCGGCCCCGCCGGGCACGGTCGAGAGCCACTGGATCAACAGGATCGCGAGCCAGAACGACGGCGTGGCCAGCGCCGCGATGGAGACCACCCGGATCACCTGGTCGGGCCAGCGGTCCCGGTAGAGGGCGGCAAGCACGCCGAGCACCAGCGCGATCACGATGGCCAGCGCCAAGCCGATCAGGGTGAGCTGCAGCGTGATCGGGAACGCATGCGCGACGAATTCCGTCACCGGGACATTGCCGGCACTGACGCCCAGATCGCCCCGGATCAGCCCACCCAGGAACAACACGTAGCGGACGGGGAGCGGCTGGTCCAGGCCATGATCGGCGCGATACTGCGCCAGGGCTTCGGGTGACGCCGATTCACCCAGCGCCAACTGGGCCGGATCGACCGGCGAGAAGGCCATCACCAGGAAGACCAGCAGCGTCACCCCGAGCACCATGATCGGAAAGGCGATCAGGCGCCGTCCGATCAAGCGGATGACGGTCGTCATAGAAACTCCTCACCGGCGGCGTCCGGGCGCCACATTGCAACCCGGACGCCGCGCCCGGTCACTTGGTGGCGACGTCCAGGAAGGACAGGCCGGTCAGCGCGATCGGCTTGAAGCCGGTCAGCGTGTCGCTGTCGAAGCCGGTGGTCGACTTGCGGTGGAACAGCGGGTAGAGCGGAACCACCTCGCTGACCAGGTCGAAGACCTCGTTCCAGGCCTTCTGCTGGGCGTTGCCGGTCAGCTTGGTCGCGGCGTTCATCAGCGTCTGCACCTGCTTATAGGAGTCCTGTCCCTTCCAGTGCATGCGCTTGTCGGTCCAGGTGTCGCTGCCATACCACCAGCGCAGGGCGATGTCGGGATCGGGCCCGAAGACCGAGGGATCGCCAGGCGCGATGACGGCGTCGAACGCCTTCGGGTCGGCGTCGATGGTGGTGTAGACATCGGCCGACTTCTTCTCGGTGAAGTCGACGGTCAGCCCGGCCGCCTCGAGGTTCGACTTGATGATCGGCGTCGCCTTCTTCACCCAGGCGTGGTCGGTGCACAGCAGCCGGATCGACTTCAAACCGGTGGCCGCGAACAACGCCTTCGCCTTGCTGACATCGAGACGGTAGACGTTCGAGGCCCGGTGGTAGTTCGGGTGAGTCTCCTGCAGGAAGCTGGTGGCCGGGGTCGCATTGCCCAGATAGGCCGTCTTGACGATGTTCTCCATGTCCAGCGCCCAGAGGAAGCCCTGCCGGTTCCGGACGTTGTCGAACGGCGCCGACCCGCAGTTGAACATCGCGAACAGCAAGGAGAAGCCCTGCACCGACTCGACGGTCGAGGTGTTCTTCAGGGTCGCGATGGACAGATCGGGCACCAGGTCGATCGCCGAGACCGCCTTCGAGGTGAGCGCGTTCATCCGCGTGGCGTCGTCGGGCATCACCTTCCAGACCATCGAGTTGGCCTTGGCCGGCCGGGGCCCGGTATAGCCCTCGAATTTGGTGAAAACGACCTCCTTGGAGGTGGCCGAGTTGTCGATCATCTTGTACGGCCCGGTGCCGATCGGGTTGGCGTCGAATGCCTTCGGGTCGGCGGTGGCGGCCGCCTTCGGCACGATCTTGACCACCGCGATCCGCTCGGCGACCAGCGAGAACGGCTGTTTCAGCTTGATCGTGATCGTCTTGTCGTCCTTCTTCTCGACCTTGTCGAGGAAGGTGATGAAGCTGGCATACAGGCTGTTGTTGGCGGGGTCGAGCACCCGCTCGAAGCTGTACACGACGTCGTCGGTGGTGACCGGCGCGTCGTTGTGGAAGGTGGCGCCGTCGCGCAGGGTCACCTCGTAGGTCAGAGGGTTGACCTTCTTCGGCAGTTCCTTGCCGAGTGCCGCGTACACCTGGCGGTCACCAGTGGGCAGGATCTCGGTCAGCCCCTCCATCGTGTGCCAGTTCGCCGCCACGGTCAGCGCCGCGGTCGTGGTCATCGGATCGAATCCGTTCGTGCCCAGCTCGTACGAGATGGCCGCCTTGATGGTCGGCCCTGGCACGTTTGCGGCTCCACCGGAGTTGCGCTGGGACGGGCTCGTGCCGCAAGCGGAGAGCGTTCCAGCCACCGCGGCCGCCGCACCCATCACCCCGGCCAGCTTGAACAGACTCCGCCGGGACGTCACCGGCGCCAGGTTCGTCATGATATCTCCTATGATGTCGGACGTCTAATGTCTGACGTTGTGCAAATATAAGCACAACTTCGAGGCTGAGGAGAACCCCATGGTGAAAGAACGCGAGCCGTTGCGCCTCAGGCAGACCATTCAGGCACTGAAGGATCTCCTCCTGATCGAGGGCCTGCGCCCTGGGGATCCGCTGCCCACTGAGACCACGCTGACGGAACAGCTCGGCGTCTCGCGATCCATCCTCCGGGAGGCGATCCGCACCCTGGCCACCCTGGACATCCTGGAAGTCCGGCACGGCACCGGGACCTTCGTCGGCCAACTCTCCCTGCGTCCGTTGGTCGAGGGGCTGACCTTCAAGGGCGTCCTGCTACCCGGTGACGACTTCGAGTCGCTGCGCCAAGTGGTCGAGGTCAGGATCGGCCTCGATCTCGCCCTTGCTCCCGGCATCGTGACCCAGTTGGCCAGCGAGGGCGCCCCCGAGTTGGACGCGCTGTGCGACGAGATGACGCTGGCCGGCGCCCGCAATGCCGAGTTCAGCACCGCCGACCGAGCCTTCCACCTGGGCCTGGCCGAACGTGCCGACAACGATCTGTACAGCCAGCTGGTAGCCGCGTTCTGGGACATCCACACGATCGTCGCTCCGCGGCTGGGAGTGCCCAGTTCGCGCGACCTCACCAAGACCGCCCGCGCGCATCGGAATATGCTCGACGCCGCCCTGCGGGGCGACCTGGAGGCGTACCGGAACGCCGTCCAGTCCCACTACCGGCCGCTGCTGCGGTCGTTGCGGTCGGCCGAACTCTCACAAGGGGCCCAGCCGGCCTGAGAACTGCCCCGTCGCCCGTGAACTCGTCGATGAGCCGCATCCGTCCGTCGTTGTCGCGGCTCACCGTGCGGTCCCGAGGCGTGCGCGGCGTCCTGGGCGCTCTTGCGGCGGCACTGGGCGCGTCGATCGTCATCCGGCCCACCGCGTCCCTGGGTGTGCTCGCCGTGCTGATCGGGCTCGGTTGTGTGGTGACCGGCGTCCTTGAACTCGCGGCGGCGCGCGACCCGCAGGGCTTCGCACGCTCGCGAATGGCCATGGTCGCGCTCTGGGTCGCCGGCGGCATCGTGGTGCTGGTCGCGCCGGGGCTGACGGTGCGGGCGATCGCGGTCGCCGTCGGCGTGGGTCTGCTCATCAACGGAGCGCTCCAGGTGGTCAGCGGCTGCTCCGGCGCGATCAGCCGCGACGCGCGAGTGGCATCGGTGCTGTTGGGGCTGGCCTGGATCGGTTTCGGCGCATTGGCGCTCGCCTGGCCCGACATCACTCTGATCGTGGTCGGCATCGCCTTCGGCGCCCGGCTGATCATCGGCGGCATCGTGACCCTGTGGCACGCGATCCGCCCACCCGAACCGGCACCCACCAGCCCCGACACCGCATCTGCGGCCACACACCCCTGGCGTCGGACGGTCGCCGCGGCCGTCGCGCTCGCCGTGGCCGTCGCCGCCGGCACGGTCAGCGCGCTGATCCGGCAGGGCAGCCCGGTGGTGGACGTCTTCTACGCACCGCCGCGGGACGTGCCCGCCCAGGCGGGCCAGTTGATCCGCTTCGAACCGTTCGGACGCGGCGTGCCGGAAGGCGCCCAGGCCTGGCGGATCCTGTACACCACCACCGACGGCGACGGCGACCCCGCCGTGGCGAGCGGCCTGGTGGTGACGCCGCGCGACGGTGCCGGCGACTGGCCGGTGATCAACTGGCTGCACGGCACCACCGGGTTCGCCGAACAATGCGCACCCTCGCTACTGCCCGAGCCGTTCACGGCCGGCGCCCTGATGGTGCTGCCCCAGGTGATCGAACACGGCTGGGCGCTGGTGGCGACCGACTACCTGGGCCTGGGCACCGCCGGACCGCATCCCTATCTGATCGGCGTGCCGAGCGCACAGGCGGGTTTGGACGCCGTCCGCGCCGCCCGGCAGGTGAGTGAAGCGCGTCTCGGGGCGAAGACAGTGACCTGGGGTCACTCCCAGGGTGGCGGCGCCGCCTTGTGGACGGGTTCGCTGGCCGCCGAGTACGCGCCGGACGTGCCGCTGTCCGGGGTCGCGGCGATGGCTCCCGCCAGTGACCCGACGACCCTGATGGAGAATCTCGGCAACGTGAAGGGCGGATCGGTGTTCGCCTCCTACGCGGTCGCCGGCTACACCGCCTGGTATCCGGACGTGCGCGGGAGCGACTACATCCGGCCCGGCGCCGAGGGCATCACCCGCCAGTTGGCCGGCCGGTGCCTCAGCGAGCCGGCCATGCTGGCGTCCGTTCTGGTGGTGCTGGGGTTGTCGGCCGACCCGGACATCTTCGCCCGGTCGCCCCTGGAGGGCGCGTTCGGCGTCCGGCTTCAGCAGAACACGCCTCCCCCGACGGTCACGGCGCCGCTGCTGATCGCTCAGGGCGCCGCGGACAGCATCGTGCCGCGGCACGGCCAGGACGCGTTCGTCACCGGCCTGTGCGACGCCGGACAGCAGGTCGACTACCGCGTCTACGCCGGTGCCGACCACATGCCGCTGGTCGAGCCCGGCTCGGCGTTGATTCCGGAGTTGTTCGCCTGGACGACGGCCCGCTTCGGCGGCAAGCCGGTCGCCAAGGGATGCGTCCACACGAGTCGATGAGGCAGGTCCGCCGCTGCGCACACCACCGGACCGAACGAGCGTCGGTTCACCGCGTACTGCTGGGCGGCCTCGGGCGGGCGGACATTCTCGACGCCAGGGTCTGAGCCCCGCCCTAGCCTTCCCGGCGAACCCGGCGACGCTTCGCGGTTTGAGCCTCCACCGGCCAGGGCATGCCGAAGATCTGCGGCACCCGCAGGCCCCGCGAACGCAACAGCGCCTGCAACGCCAGATGCGCGGACGCCTGGGCGCGCTCAGGACGGACGGCCAGCCGCAGGCTGCCATCGGTCCGCTGCACCAACCGGAAATCGGCCACCACCGGGGCACCCAGGACGGCGGCCCGGATGAAATCCGCGAACAGCGGTCGGGTCTCCCCCGTCGCGGCGGTGAACTGCAGGACGTCGTCCGCCCGGCCCTCGATCCGGTCGATCGCGGTGAACACCGACCCACACGGGCAGTTCGCGGCACCCGGCACCAGAACGTCACCCAGCCGATAGCGAATGATCGCCTGGCTGGTTCGGTACAGGTCGGTGATGATCGGCACGAACCGGCCGCTGGCTTCGTCGATCACCTCACGTTCGAGGTGCACCAGGTCCTCGTTGAGGTGCAGGGTTCCGTGGGCGCAGCTGATCCCGAGGAATCCCTCGGTGGCCTGATAGACCTGCCGCAGCTGGACGCCGAAACCGGCCTCGACCCGCGCCGCCACATCGTCGTCGAGGACGTCGGCGATCGAGTAGACGACCTGGGGACGGAGCCGTCCGGAACCCACCTCGGGACGGGCGGCGAGGTCGTCCAGCACCTGTGGCGGGGCGGCCAGCACGGTGGGTGCGAAGTCGGTCAGCTGCTCGGCGATGGTGTCCGGGTCGAGCGCCAGGTCGACGTAGTGGAAGGCGATGCGTCCACCGTCGACCGCCTGGTAGAGCGGGCCGCCGGAGCGCAGCACGAGCGCCACCCGGGCCGGTTCGCGCAGGCTGGGCAGCGCCTTGGCCAGCACGGTGCCGGCCCAGCGGGCACGTTCGGCGGGTGAGGTCAGGAAGACCCCTTGGCGTCCGGACGTGCCCGACGAGAGCCCGACGCTGACGCCGGCCAGTGTGGCGTCGAAGCTGCGCCGGGCCTCGGCCTCGCGCGCCGCAACCAGACAATCGTCGAGGCTCAGCCCGCGATCGTTGAGGCCCTCGAAGTGCTCCAGCCATTCGGCCTTGTCGAGCACCGGAAACGCGTCCAGTTCGGGCGTCGGGACGTCGGCGTAGTACGGAAACACCTGGCGGGCCCGGCCGAGCACTCTCCCCAGCCGGCGGCGCTGGTACCGGTCCAACGCCTCTCGGCTGCCGAAACGGCGCAGCCGGGTGCCGAGCACTGCGCGCAGCACCTGCCATCGGTCGACCTGCAACTGCTCAGCCACGGCCACGGATCCGTTCGAGGCTGGCGGTGCAGTGCGACGGCACGATCGCGAGGTCGGGACGCTCCCGATGCAGCCGCGTCAGTTCGCGGACGACACCCTCGTACGCCTCCCGGTCACCGCGCAGCGGCGGCAGCGGCAGTTCGCCGTGGGTGAAGGCACGTTCGTTCCAGACGGCGTCCCCGACCAGCAGCACGCCGTCTGCGCCGGCACCCGGCAGCCACAAGCCGAGATGCCCGTCGGTATGGCCCGGCAGCGGCAGCACGAACGCGGTGCCGTCGCCGAACAGGTCGTAGCCGTTGCGCAGCCG
>NZ_JAPUED010000001.1:14469-23169 GCF_027492755.1 Micropruina sp.
GCCGCGGTCGCGCAGCTGCGTCACCACGGCGTCCGATTCGCCGCAGGTCACCGGCAGCAGCGCCGCGTACAGCCGATACGGCAGCCGCGCCGTCGCGGTCTGGAAGCGGGGCGCGTAGCCGGTGTCGAACAGGGCGACCCCGCCGTCCGGGTGCGGAATGACCGCGACCGCGGACGGGAACTCGATCGGACGCCACGCCCCGCCGTTGCGGACGAACCGCTCCAGCTGGACGCAGTGCCCGGCGACGAGCACCTCCCACTCACGCATCACGATCCCCGTTTCACCCCGGCCACACCACGTCGGCTTCTCGCCTCGACAGCCCGCGCCACTTTCGGCGCCCCAGCATCAGTACCGCAGGACCGCCCCGCCGAACAACAATCCGGCGCCGGTCCCGATCAGCAGACACAGGCCGCCGCGCTCGAGACGTCCGGTATCGACGGCGTGTGCCAACGCGGTCGGCATCGACGCGGACACCTGGTTGCCGTGTTCGGCGAGGATGTCGACCACGGTCTCGGACCGTACCGGCAATCGTTCGCGCAGGAAGCGCAGTCCCAGCCCGGACGCCTGGTGCGGCACCACGACATCGATCGCCTCGGCGTCCACGCCCGCCTCGGCGAGCAGCCCGTCGAGGAAGCCGGGCATCTCGCGGGCGACCAGTTTCATCATGCCCAGGCCATCCATGGCGAACAGGTAGTCGGTAGCGGACGGGGGCGGAGTGACCGGGTTCCACCGGGTGCCGCCGGCAGCGATCCGGCACAGCCCGGCCGCACTCGGATAGCTGGCCAGCCGCAGCGCCAAGATCTCGGACGGCCGCTGGTTGAGCTTGTCTCGCCGCTGGTTGAGCTTGTCGAGACCAGTCGCAGGGGTCTCGACAAGCTCGACCAACGGTGGGGGCTCGACCGGCGGTGGTGGGGGCTCGACCGGCGGTGGGGACGCGATCGGCGACCCCTCCAGCAGGACAGCGGCGGCACCGTCGCCGAACAGTGCACTGGATTCCAGATCGGCATGGTTGAGGCCCTTGGAGGCGATGTCCACCGCGGCCACGGCAACCCGGTTCCAGCGCCCCATCGCGATCCCGAAGGACGCCTGCTGCAGTGCGGTCAGGAAGCCGAGGCAGGACGCGTTCACATCGAAGGCCTCGAGCCTGCCACCGGCCACCCCGAGTTGAGCGGCGGTCAGGATCGCGGTGGTCGGCATCGGCTGTTCGGGAAGCACCGAGGCGACGATCAGCGCATCCAGCTCGTCGGGCTCCCAATCGGCCCGATCCAGCACCTGGCCGAGCGCGCCGACGGTCATGCTGACGCTGGTTTCGCCGGGTCCTATCCAGTGCCGCGCGACGACCCCGGAGCGGGCGAAGGTGAGGCCGGGAGCCCGGCCGTGGGCGGCGTCCAGGTCAGTGGAGGTGACCCGCCGCGACGGGGTGTGACTGCCCACCGAGACAATCCGAACGGGCCAGGACATGGCCGCAAACGTAGCAGCGCGAAGGGCCGACGCAGCTACCAAGGGCGGACGAAGACGGCGTAGCTGCGGGCCGGCACCCGGGCCCATTCGCCGTCCACCCGGGCGCCCTTGACGACCACATCGTGGCCGCGGGCCTGCACCGGATGCAGCACGTGCCGACGATCCAGCCCGGGCACCGCCAGCCTGGCCGGCAGCGGGGTGGCGTTGAACACGGCGACCAGGCTGGACCATTCGTGCTGGCTCGGCTCGCCGACGCTGTCGTCGATCCGCATCACGATCACACCGGGAATCTGGTGGGCGGTGTTCGAGACCGGGAAGGTCAGCTTGGTGCGAATCTCGTGTCCGGACGCCAGCCGGAACAGCCTGGTCGAGGCCCGCAGCCGGAGCAGGTCGAGCGCCTGGGCGTGCGCCTCGGCGATGTCCTCGGGACTCGGTTTGAGCGCCACATCGGCCAGGAACGGCCGGAAGAAGTCCCACTTCGGACCGTTGTCGACCTCGGGCGGCAGCCCGGCACCGAAGCCGTTGTCGGTCATCGTCCAGTCCAGGAAGTTGAACCAGTCGCCGGAGTTGTAGGAGTTCCGGTCGAGGCTCTTGCTGCGCAGGATGTCGGTGCCGGCATGCCACATCACGGGCCCCTGACCGAGGGTGGCGAGCGCCAGGCAGAGCGTGTTCAGCCGCACCCGGTCGGCCATCGAGGTCTCGATCGGCAGCTTGAGGGTGAGCGCGTCGAAGAGGGTCTCGTTGTCGTGCGCGTCGACGTAGTTGATCACCTCGTCCGGCTCGCTGGCGTAGCCGGCCGGCTGGCCGTTGTACTCGAGTTCGTCGCCGCGGACGAACTGCCGGCGGCTGTTGGCAGGCAGCCAGTAGTCGCGCAGGTTGCCGGTGAGACCCAGCTGGATCAGGTCGGTGTCGAGCAGCAACCGGTCGCGCTGGTGGTAGCCGTCGCCGTTCACCGGGGCGTCGTTGGACGCGGTCAGCAGCCCGGTGCCGAAACCCTGCCCGCGCGGATCGTGGTCGAACGGCCCACCGCCACGGACGGCGTCCCGCAGCCGGTCGTTGAAGGTGCCGATGCCGGTGCCGGCCAGGTTGCCCTGGCGGGCTTGGACGAAGCGGGCGTCGTCGGCCACCTCGCCGAAGTTCCAGCCCTCGCCGTAGAGCGTGACGGCGCTGCCGTCCACCCCGTCGTGCTCGGGCGTCAGCGCATCGAGCGCGGCGCGCACCGCACGCATATTGGCAAGGCTGTGGTGGCCCATCAGGTCGAACCGGAAGCCGTCCACCTTGTAGTCGCGGGCCCACAGCAGCACCGAGTCGACCATCAGCTTCTGCGCCATCGCGTGCTCGGTGGCCACGTTCGGGCAGCAGGTGGAGTGCTCGGTGAAGCCCAGCGGCGAGAGCCGGTGGTAGTAACCGGGCACGATCCGGTCGAGCACCGATTTGGTGTTCTGGCCGTAGCTGGCGGTGTGGTTGAAGACCTGGTCGAGCACCACCCGCAGCCCGAGCCCATGCAGTGCGCCGATCATGGCGCGGAACTCGTACACCCGTCCGGCACCCTCGGCGCTGGCCAGGCTGGCGCAGTACGACCCCTCGACGGCCTGGTAGTGCCACGGGTCGTAGCCCCAGTTGTACGGGCTGTTGGCGACGGTGAGCGCGATCAGTCGCTGCTGGTGCGGACTGTCCGCGGGCGCGGCCCGCAGGTCGGCCTTCGGTGGGCGGTGCTGGCGCTCCTTGGCCTCTTCGACGCTCGCGTTGTCGAACGTCGGCAACAGCTGCACGGTGTTCAAACCCGCGTCGGCAAGGCGTTTCAGGTGCCGAGTGCCGAGGCTGTCGCGGGTGAACGCGAGGAAGCTGCCACGCTCGCCGGCCGGCACCGACTTGTCGCTGATCGAGAAGTCGCGCACATGCAACTCGTAGATGACCTGGTCGACGGCGTGACTCAGCCGGGGTTGGGGGGTCGTTCGCCACTGTTCGGGCGCCAGTTCGGGATCGCGCAGGTCGACGATCACCGCGTGCGTCGAGTTGACGGTGAGCGAGACCGAGTAGGGGTCGGTGACCTGGTTGGTGACCACCCGGCGTCCGCTCGGGGCGTAGACGGTGACCTCCCAGCGGTACCGGGCGGCCAGCCAGTCCGGTCCGCCGGAGATCGCCCAGCAGCCGTCGGCCTCGCGCGTAGCCGGCAGCGAACGGCCCGGATCGTGCAGATCGTCCTCGGCGCCCCAGATGCGCAGCCGGACGTCGTGCGCGGTCGGCGCCCACAACCGCAGGGTCGGCGTCCGGCCCTGCCAGCTCAGCCCGAGCTGCGCCTCGGCGGCGGCCGCGTACAGGTCGTCCAGCACCCCGGGCAGCTGCAGCGAGCCGGCGTTGACCAGCCGTCCGGACGCCTGGTGCAGGCTGAGCACGACCTGACCGCGCAGGATCTGCTCCGCTCGCGCCGCCGTCTCGGGCCGGAGCCGCAGGGCCAGATAGCCGCGCAGGTGGGGCCGTTCGATGAGCACGTCCTCGGGTAGGCCGCCGAGGTCGAGCCGCACCTCGTCGATGTCCCACACCACGGGTTCGCGGGCGCCCGGATCGATGCCGCCGTCCGGCGACCAGTGCAGCTGCCAATCGAGCTCGGCCGGGTCGACCCCGCTGGGGACGCCGTCAGCCGGCCACGCGATCAGGTCACGTCGCACCCAGTGCCCGGGCGCGAGGGTCAGATCGGGTGGGCCTTGCAGTCTGCGCATCGCAGCAACCTCATCGTCGAGAACTCCGGACCCGACCATCGTGCCTCGTGACAGCGGATTCGGCGATGCCGCCTCGCGGCGCGTCTACCGCATCTGCGAGGAGCGCGCCTTCGCGTCGGCGATCGACTGCGGGGTCGCGCCGGGCTCACCCTCGGGGATCGGGACGACGGCCACCGCGGTGCCGTAGCAGCACACCTCGGAGAACTGGGCGGCGATCTCGCCGGTGTCGAAGCGGCAGGCGACGATCGCGTTGGCACCGCGCTGGGTGGCCTGCTCCCACATCCGGGCCATCACCTGCTGCCGCGAGTCGTAGACCAGCTGGGTGTACTCGTTCACCTCGCCGCCGCCCAGCGAGCGGAAGCTGGCGACGAAGTTCGCGCCGATGTTGGCCGACCGCACGGTCATGCCCATGACCTCGCCGAACACGGCCTCGATGCGGTAGCCAGGAATGTCGTTGGTGGTGACGATCAGCATTGCCGCATCGTATTGCGCGCCGGGTGCCGCTTCCGTCCGGCGAGATCCAGTGAGCGCGTGGAGACCTCCGTCATCCCGGTGCACGCCGGGATCTCAGCGCCGGACTGGGCGCCTGCCGAGATCCCGGATCAAGCCCGGGATGACGGACCAACCGGCGAGCCACCGCTGATCGAGCTTGTCGAAATCCATCCGCGGGGTCTCGACAAGCTCGACCACCGAGGCCTGGTTTCGACAAGCTCAACCAACGGTGCCGAGCGTCACTGGTCGTCGGCGAGCGCAGTCGTCCGGCCGAGCAGGTGTGCGTAGCGGCCACCGGCGGCGCGCAGTTCGGCCTCGGTGCCACGCTCGGCGACCCGGCCCTCGTCGAGCACGATGATCTCGTCGCAGTCGGCGACGGTCGACAACCGGTGCGCGATGGTCAGCGTGGTGCGACCTTCGGCCAGGACGTCCAAGGCGGCCTGGACCTCGCGTTCGGTGTCGTTGTCGAGGGCGCTGGTCGCCTCGTCCAGCACCAGGATGCGCGGGTTGCGCAGCAGCGTCCGGGCGATGGCCAGCCGCTGCCGCTCACCGCCGGAGAACCGGTGACCCCGGGAGCCGACCACGGTGTCCAGGCCTTCGGGAAGTTCCTCGACCAGCGCCGCGATCCGGGTCGCCCGGAGCACCTGCCAGAGTTCGGCGTCGGTGGCCTCAGGCCTGGCCAGCAGCAGGTTGGCGCGGATGCTGTCGTGCACCAGGTAGGTCTCCTGGGAGACCACCCCGATGAACCGGCTGCGGTCGGCGGCGGCGAAATCACGCAGGTCGATGCCGTCCACGGTGATCCGTCCGGACGTCGGATCGTCCAGCCTGACCAACAGCGACGCCAACGTCGACTTGCCCGACCCGGTCTCCCCCACCACGCCCAGCGAGCCGCCGGCCGGGATGGTCAGGGTGATGCCGGCGAGCACGTCACGGTCACCGTCGGGGTAGTGGAATCGGACGTCGTCGAACCGCACCTCACCGTGAATGGTCGCCGGGTCGATCGTCACCGGCTCGGACGGCTCGGGGACGCCGACCGGCAGGTCCAGGTAGCCGAAGATCCGGCTCAGCAGCGCCATCGACGACACCCACTGGGCACCGATGTTGAGCAGCCCCATGATCGGCCGGAAGATCGCCACCTGCAGCGTGGTGAACGCGATCAGGGTGCCGATGGTGAGCCCCGGGGTGAGCGCCGGGAAGCCGGCGACCAGGTAGATCAGCGCCGGGATGGCGGCGAAGATGATCTGCATCGTGGCCATCCGCCAACGTCCGGCCAACTGCGAGCGCAGCTCCAGCTGGACGAGCTCCTCCGACGTGGCGGCGAACTCCGCCGAGCGGGGATCGGCCAGGCCAAGGGTGCGGTTCAGGATGGCGCCGTTGATGCCCATCGACTCCTGCACCTCTTCCTGCAGGTCGGCCAGCGCATGCTGCCGGCGCGCCGTCAGGTCGCGGCGGACCAGGGCGACCCTGCGGGTGGTCCAGATCGCCGGGGGCAACACCAGCGCGGTGAGCAGCGTGAGTTGCCAGCTGAGCGCGATCATCGCTGCCGCGGTGGCGACGGCGGTGGTGAAATTGGACGCCACCGAGGTGGCCGTCGACGTCACCACGGACTGCAGGCCGGCAATGTCGTTGGTCAGCCGGGACTGCACCTCGCCGCCGCGGGTTCGCTTGAAGAAGTCCAACGACAGCGACTGCAGATGGTCGAACACGCCGACCCGCAGCCGATGCATCACCCGTTGTCCGACCTCGGTCGCCAGCCAGGTCTGGGTCACCCCGAGCAGCCCGGTGACGGCGGCCACCGCGACCATGCCGACCACGCACCAGACCAGCAGGGTCGTGTTCTGCTGCGGCAGCGCGACATCGATCACCTCACGGACCAGGAACGGCTGAGCCAGGCCCGCCACCGAGGTCGCCACGATGGTCAGGGTCAGCACGATCAGCCGTCCGCGATCGCCGATGAAGAGCCCCAGCACCCGACGGGCCGACACCGGCGATTCGGCCAGCTGGGCACGGTCGTCCGGGTTGATCCGGGCCGGACCACGCTCGATTGCCATCTCCATGACTGCCCCTCTCGCCAGTTCACGGCGAGGCTAGCCGCCCCGCCCGGTCTCAGACTCCGGCGTTACCACGGGTGTTGGGGCTGTCTGCATAGGGTGCGAGCATGGCCGACACGTTGCACCTCAGCGCTGGTGAGTACACCGGCGACCTGCCGATCGCGGAGGGCGCCATCCGTGCGACCGGGTTGTCCGCCGTCCCGACCGACCGTGGCCCGCTCGCCTCCTACGACCCCGGATTCGTGAACACGGCAGCCTGCCGCAGCGCGATCACCTACATCGACGGTGACGCCGGAATCCTGGAACACCGCGGCTATCCGATCGAGGAATTGGCCGAGCATTCGACCTTCCTCGAGGTCGCCTACCTGCTGATCAACGGCGAGTTGCCGTCGGCGTCCGAACTCGAGGACTGGGACGCCCAGGTCAATCGGCACCGCCTGGTGCACGAGAACGTGCACGAGATCATCCGGGCGTTCCGCTACGACGCCCACCCGATGGCCAAGCTGATGGCGTCCGTGGCTTCGCTGATGACCTTCTACCCCTCGTCGCGTCGCATCTCCGACCCCGAATCGCGCGAGCTCAACGCCTTCCGGCTGCTGGGCAAGATGCCCACGCTGGCGGCCGCCGCCTTCCGGCATTCGATCGGACGCCACCCTGTCTACCCCAGTGACGAACTCGGCTACGTGGAGAACTTCCTGGCCATGCTGTTCCAGTCGCAGCAGCGGGTGTGGCGCGCCGACCCGCGGCTGGTTCGGGCTCTCGAGGTGCTGTTCATCCTGCACGCCGACCATGAGCAGAACTGCTCCACCACCGCGGTGCGGACGGTGGCCTCGTCCGGCAACGACCTGTACACCTCGTGCGGGGCCGGCATCGGCGCCCTGTTCGGACCGCTGCACGGCGGCGCCAACGAGGCGGTGCTGCGCATGCTGCGCGAGATCGGCAGCCTCGACCGCGTGCCCGAGTTCATCGAGGGCGTCAAGAGCGGCAAGGGCCGGCTGATGGGCTTCGGCCACCGCGTCTACAAGAACTACGATCCGCGGGCCAAGGTGATCAAGAAGGCCGTCGACGACGTGTTCGAGGTGCGCGGCACCAATCCGCTGCTCGACATCGCCCTGGAACTGGAGAAGATCGCGCTGAACGACGAGTACTTCGTCTCGCGCAAGCTCTACCCCAACGTCGACTTCTACTCCGGCCTGATCTACGAGGCACTGAACTTCCCCAGCGAGATGTTCACGGTGCTGTTCGCCGTGCCGCGGACGGCCGGTTGGATCGCACATTGGCAGGAGCAGCTGACCGATCCCGATCAGCGGATCATCCGGCCCAAGCAGATCTACACCGGTTCTGAGCGGCGGCCCTATCTGCCGCTCGGACGACGGTGAACCAGAGCTGGGTCGAGCCGGTCAGCCTGGCCGGGTGGGGCGTCCGGCTGGTTCCGCTCGAGTTGGGGCATGCCGCAGGGTTGGCGGACGCCGCCGCCGACGGTGAGCTGTGGACGTTGCGAGTGACCAGCGCTCCGGAGCCCGGGCAGGAGGCCGGCTACATCGCCGAGGCCCTGGCGACGCCGGATCGGGTGCCGTTCGCGGTGCTCGATGAAGCCGGACTCGTGCTGGGCAGCACCAGTTACCACGACATCGCGCCCGAGGTGCACCGGCTCGAGATCGGCTACACCTGGTACCGGCGCAGCGTGCAGCGCACCCATGTGAACACCGCCTGCAAACTGCTGTTGCTCACCCATGCCTTCGAGACCTTGGACGCCGGCGCCGTCGGTTGGCGCACCGACAATGAGAACTTCGCCAGCCAGCGCGCCATCGAACGACTCGGTGCCCGCAAGGACGGCGAACTGCGGCACCACAAGCTGCGACGCGACGGCTCGGTGCGGAACACGGTGATGTACAGCATGCTGGCCGACGAGTGGCCCCCGGCGAAGGAGCGGCTGACCGCCCGGTTGCGGCAACGCTAACTGTCGCTCGTCCCCC
>NZ_JAPUED010000001.1:23269-32276 GCF_027492755.1 Micropruina sp.
CCCCACCGTTGGTCGAGCTTGTCGAGACCCCTCCGCACCCCTCCGCGGACAGCCCCGCACGACCGACCCCGAATCCACACACGTCGGCCCTGATTCCCGGAACCGGGCCTCGGCACGGCGACCATCGGCCGCGCCACTACGCTGTCCGGCGTGGCTTTGACAATCGGCATCGTCGGGCTGCCCAATGCGGGCAAGTCCACTCTGTTCAACGCGCTCACCCGCAACGAGGTGCTGGCGGCGAACTATCCGTTCGCGACCATCGAACCCAACGTGGGGGTGGTGGGGGTGCCGGACGAGCGGCTGCCGCAGCTGGCGAAGCTGTTCGGCTCCGAGCGGATCGTGCCGGCCACGGTCAGCTTCGTCGACATCGCGGGCATCGTGAAGGGTGCGTCGGCCGGCGAGGGCATGGGCAACGCGTTCCTGGCCAACATCCGAGAGGCGGACGCCATCTGCCAGGTCACCCGGGTGTTCCGCGACCCGGACGTCACCCACGTCGACGGCGCGGTCAACCCGGGCAACGACATCGACACGATCACCACCGAGCTGATGCTGGCCGACCTGCAGACCGTCGAGAAGGCGCTGCCCCGGCTGGAGAAGGAGGCCCGGATCAACAAGGACCGGCGCGAGACCCTGGCCGCCGTCCAGGCCGCCCAGCAGGTGCTCGACTCCGGACGCGGCATCTACGCCGCCGGCGTCGACCGCGAACCGCTGCGCGAGCTGTTCCTGCTCACCGCCAAGCCGTACATCTACGTGTTCAACTGCGACTCCGACGAACTCACCGACACCGCACTGCTGGATCGGATGCGCGAACTGGTGGCGCCCGCCGAAGCGATCTTCCTGGACGCCAAGATCGAGTCCGAACTGGTCGAGATGGAGCCGGACGAGGCCCGCGAGTTCCTGGTCGAGATGGGCATCGACGAGCCCGGCCTGGACGTGCTGGCCCGGGTCGGCTACGAAACCCTCGGTCTGCAGAGCTACCTGACCGCCGGCCCCAAGGAGGCCCGGGCCTGGACGATCCGCAAGGGCGCCACCGCTCCTGAAGCGGCCGGCGTGATCCACACCGACTTCCAGAAGGGTTTCATCAAGGCCGAGGTGGTGTCCTTCGACGACCTGATCCAGCTGGGCGGCATGCAGCAGGCCAAGGCCGCCGGCAAGGTCCGGCTGGAGGGCAAGGACTACGTGATGGCCGACGGCGACGTGGTCGAGTTCCGCTTCAGTTCGTAGTCCCAGCCGAGATAGTCGCCCCCGCACTGCATCTCAGGAAGAGGCGGCGTCCGGACGCGCGTAGGTCAGGGCGAGGTTCCCCTTGGGGAACGACTTGACGTCGATCAGCTGCAACCTGGTGAACTGGGTGAACAGCGGGCTGCCGCTGCCGTGGGCGAAGGGGCTGACCAGCAGGTGGTATTCGTCGACGAGGTCCGCGCGGACGAGTGCCTGAGCGAATCGCACGCCCCCGTGCGCGAGGATCGGGCCGCCGTCCTGGGCTTTCAACCTGGCAACCTCGGTGGCCAGGTCCCCCGAACAGACGGTCGTCGTCGCCCACGGGGTGTCGATCGGCGAGCGCGAGAAGACGACCTTGGGGATGGCGTTCATCGCGTCGGCCTCGGGTCCTCTCTGGAACGGCCAGTACCCGGCCATGTCTCGGTAGGTGCGAGCACCCATCGCGTGGACACCGGCCGAGCCGAGCACGGTGGCCATGTGCGCGACGAACTCCTCGTCCTCGTCGTACTCGAGGAAGAAGTCGTCGCGTACGCCCTCGGGTGCTGCGGCGTACCCGTCAAGGGACAGGCTGTGGCGGAGGACTAGTGGGCGCATGACGACTCCAAGGACCGGATCGCGCCCCGACCTCGCGGAGGGCGGTGACCTCACCATACTCGTCGTCCTGCACCGACTGAGGCGACCGAGGTCGGCAGCCACGGTCTCGACAAGATCGCGCTGCTGAGCGTCGCGTGACCTTCGATCCAGGCGAGAACCACTCGGCAGCGACTACGTCACCAAGTGCTTGCAGATCGGAATCAGCTTGCGCTACCGTGCAGGTGATCTTGATTTGCAAGCACTTTGGAGGCTGTCATGCCGCGCACGCGAGTCCACAACCTGTTCGTGTCGTCCGATGGATTCGCCGCCGGCGACTACGTGACGCTGGAGCAGCCGATCGGCGAAGCGCAGGCGCTCTTCGCCCGATTCGACGGGCGTGTCATCCACGGCATTCATGGTGTCGACGAACCGGTGACGGTGGACCGCGCGCTGTTCAGCACCTGGGGGCAGGGCATCGGTGCCGAAATCATGGGTCGCCGCAAGTACGGACCGCAGACCGGTGAATGGACGGACGACGGATGGCAGGGCTGGTGGGGCGACGAACCGCCGTTCCTCACCCCGGTCTTCATCCTCACCCACTACCCCCGCGAGAGCATCGAGTTCGCCAACGGCACCAGCTTCCACTTCATCAACGCCTCGCCCGAGGACGCACTTCGACTGGCACAGCAGGCTGCCGGCGGGCTGGACGTCCGGATCGGCGGCGGTCCGACGACGGTGAGCGAGTTCCTGCAGGCCGACCTCATCGACTTCCTGCATGTGGCGATCGTGCCGGTCGTGCTCGGCACCGGCGTCCGGATCTGGGATCACCTCACCGGCTTGGAGGACCGGTTCACCGTCGAGTCGATCAGCACATCCAGCGGCCTGACCCATCAACTGTGGAACAGGAAGCGCTAAAGATGCGCCGACCAAAGCCCCCATCGTCATCCCGGACTTGATCCGGGATCCCTCCCGCCCGAGATCCCGGGAGACCCCGGGTCGGAGCCCAGGATGACGTGAATGACTAGCACTTCCCCAACGGTCAAACCTCTTCGTTCACCCTGGTCACCGCCCCCAAAGTCCCGGCCACACGCCCTCGTAGGCTGCTTGGGATGACTCACGAGGTAACGATTCGCCCGGCCCGGGCCGAGGAGGCCGCGGCACTGACCGACCTGGCGCTTCGCTCGAAGAGTCACTGGGGGTACGACGCCGAGTTCCTCGCCGCCTGCCGGGCGGAACTGACCATCCGCCCCGATGAGTGCGCTTCGGGCGCGATCAGGATCGCCGTGCGGGGATCGAAACTCCTCGGCTTCCACTGCCTGCGTGGCACCCCACCGCACGGCGAACTCGCCTCACTCTTCGTCGATCTCGATGCGATCGGACGAGGCATAGGTGGCCTGCTGCTCAAGGACGCCCTGACCGAGGCAGCCGCGCGTGGCTTCGACGACCTGACCCTCGAGGCCGATCCGGGTGCGGAGCCCTTCTACGCCCACTACGGCGCGGTTCGAATCGGCGAGACAGCGAGCGGCTCGATCGCCGGCCGGGTTCTGCCTCGCATGCGATTCATGCTCACTTCAATGCGCGACCCTCGAGAGAGTTGACACCGGCGGACAGGATCTCGACCCCACGTGTCGCGACCTCTTTGATGACGGCATTGGCCGGACTGGCATCGGTGATCACTCCGGAGATCTGGCTCCAGGGCAGCACACGGTAGGGCGAGGCCGTCCCGATCTTCTCGGACGAGGCGAGTATGTAGGTCTCGGCCGCGCGCGCGGCGAGGGCCCGCTTCATCGCGGCGTCCTCGGCGTCGCCCGTGGTGAGCCCGGCCTCCGGGTGGACTCCGGTGACGCCGATGAAGCAGAGGTCGGCCGAGACGTACTGGGCGGCCTCGACGGCAGCGGCCCCGCAGGTGACGGCGGAGTGTTTGAAGATCCGGCCACCCAGCATGAACAGCGCAGCCCGGGGATGCTGCAGCAGCGCCGACGCGATGGTCGGACTGTTGGTGATCACGGTGCATTCCAGTTCCGTCGGAAGTAGCTGGGCGACCGCGAGCGCCGTGGTGCCGCCGTCGAGGATGAGCGTTGCCCCGGGGCGGACCAGAGAGGCCGCCTTGGCGGCGACCGCGCGCTTACCTTCGGGCTCGACGCTCTGGCGGGCGGCGTAGTCGACGATGGCGGGCGAGGCCGGCAGCGCTCCCCCGTAGACCCGCTGGCACAGTCCCTCGGCGGCCAGGTCGCGCAGGTCGCGACGGATGCTGTCCACCGAGATGCCTAAGTCGACCGCGACGTCGGTAGCCACGATCTTGCCTGTTTCTGCAAGGATCTGGAGCAGGTGAGTCCGGCGTTGCGCGGCAAGCATCCACATTCCTTCCTGTTTCTCCGTATTATTGCATGTATGGTGGCCGCCATGACGACAGCACAGGCAGCATGAAGACCCCCGGCGTCGACGTCCCCGACCATCGGGGACGCACCGGTCTTGATCGCACCGGGCGGAAGCTGAAGCGCAACCCGGACGTGGTGATCCGAGACGTCGAGCTGACTTCGCAGGGCTGGCACGTGCTCAGGCGCACCACCTTCGACTACCGGCGGCGTGACGGGCGCTGGGAACGCCAGCAGCGGGAGACCTATGACCGTGGAAACGGCGCAGTGATCCTGCCCTACGACACCGAACGTCGAACGGTCCTGCTGACCCGTCAGTTCAGGTTTCCGGCCTACGTGAACGATCATCCGGACGGGCTCCTCATCGAAGCAGCGGCAGGGCTTCTGGACGCCGACGACCCCCTCACCGCCATTCGTCGCGAGAGCGCCGAGGAACTGGGCGTGACCCTCAGCCGGATCGAGCACGTCTTCGACGCGTACATGAGCCCCGGCTCGGTGACCGAGCGGCTGCATTTCTTCGCGGCCGCCTACACGCCCGAGAACCGGACGAGCGACGGCGGCGGGGTTGTCGAGGAGGGCGAAGACATCGAAGTGCTCGAACTCGACTTCGCCGAAGCGCTCGCGATGACGAGGAACGGGCAGATCATCGACGGCAAGACCATCATGCTGTTGCAGTGGGCGGCTCTGCACGGTCCATTCGCCCCACCCGGTTGCCCTTCGCACGACTAGGGAAGCACCGTGCCATGACCCCCGGTCACTCCGGCCGGAGGGCGTGGGTGCCGACGTTGATCACCCGGCCGGACGAATCCCGGTAGAAGAAGCGGCGCACGCCCCAGTCCTCGTAGCTGAGCGGGTGGACGATCTCGACCCCGGCAGCATTCGCGGCGGCGTACGCGGCCTCGACGTCGTCCACGAAGACAGAGACGTCCGGATTGACCGGCGCCGTCGCGTCCGAAGTCATCAGGCCGATCTGCCGGCCGGCGTCGTCGGCGAGGAAGGCGATCCACCCCATGTCCATCACCACCCGCATGCCGAGCACGCTGGCGTGTTCCGCAACGGCGGCGGCGACGTCGCGGACGGTCAGAATCGGTGCGATGCGTTCGACCTGCATGCAGTCAGGCAAGCATCCCTCGGGCTGTCAGTCCAGCCGCCGCAGTGGACTCCGTTCGTCGCCAACGATCCGGTCGACCTCGAACGGCACCGCTCACGTCAAGCGTGCCCGCCCGCGTCCGGTGTGGTTCGCGAGCGCGTCTGCGACCGCCTTCCTGAACCGAGCACGGTCATCGCCTCGGTACAGATCTCGCGCGAAGAAGCGGGAGTTCTCGACGTACGGGGCGCTGTTGTGGATGCGGGTGGCGAGGTCGGACAGATAGTCGTGGCCGCCGAGCCGGTGAGCCTCGAGTTCAGTCGCGTTGAGCCTGATCAGAGCAGAATCGTCGATCAACGCGCTGTAGCTGTAGCGGGCGTCGAGGTAGAGGACGCCGTCCTGCTCCAGCAGAAACCAGCCGCCGGGTTCGTGATCGAGATAGCGCATCGCGTCTTCCAGTAAAGCAGCGCCTGCGCCCGATCCGGTCGCCTCCCGCGCATCGCGAATGAGGCGGTCGCAGTGTCCGGCGACTCAGTAGGTGGTCAGGCCCCGGGCGCGGAAGACGGCCCGGGTCGACTCGACCAGATCCGCCGAGGGCGGTTCGGTGTCGGCGAGTCGGTAGTCCAGGCCCAGCTCCGCCCATTTGCCGCGGCCCATCTGGTGGAACGGCAGCACCTCGACCCGGGACACGCAGCCCAGGGACGCCGCGTAGTCGGCGACCGGTTCGATGGTCGCCGGATCGTCGGTCAGCCCGGGCACCAGCACAAACCGGATCCAGGTCTCGATGCCGACGGCGTCCAGCCGGCGTCCGAAGTCGAGCGTGGGCCGCAGGCGGCGTCCGGTGACCCGGCGGTAAGTGGCCTCGTCGCCGGCCTTGACGTCGAGCAGCACCAGGTCGACGTCGGCCAGCATCGCGTCGTCGGCGTTGCGACCGAGGAACCCGGAGGTGTCCAGCGCGGTGTGGATGCCGAGCTCTCTGGCGCCGCGCAGGATGCGGCGGGCGAACGCGGGCTGTTGCAGCACCTCACCCCCGGACAGCGTGACGCCGCCGCGAGTGGCCCGGAAGATCGACCGGTACCGCTTGATGCGGGCCAACAGATCGTCGGCACACACCGGCAGGCCGCGGTGCGGGTTCATCGTGTCCGGGTTGTGGCAGTACAGGCAGCGCAGCGGGCAGCCGGCCAGGAAGGTGGTCATCCTGGTGCCGGGCCCGTCCACGGCAGTCACCAGTTCCCAGGAGTGCACCGAGCCGATCTCGCCGGTGTGCTGGGCCAGCAGCAGGTCGTGGTGCGGCAGATCGGCGACCGGGATGCCGCCGAGCATGCCGGGACGGACGGCGTCCGCCACCGTCACACCGATTCGTGGAAGGTGCGGGACAGCACGTCCAGCTGCTGCTCGCGGGTCAGTTTGGTGAAGTTGACCGCGTAGCCGGAGACCCGGATGGTGAGCTGCGGGTAGTCCTCCGGGTTCTCCATCGCGTCGAGCAGGGTCTCCCGGTTCAGCACGTTGATGTTGGCGTGGTAGAGCCCCTCGCCCATCCCGGCGTCCAGGATGCCGACCAGGTTCGCGACCCGTTCGGTCTCCGTCCGGCCCAGGGCGGACGGGGTGATCGTGTTGGTCAGCGAAATGCCGTCCAGGGCGTCGTCGTAGGAGAGTTTGCCGACGCTGAGCATCGAGGCCAACATGCCGTGGGTGTCCGCCCCGTTCTCGGGGTTGGCGCCGGGCGCGAACGGCATGCCCGCCTGGTGCCCGCAGGGGAAGGCGCCGGTGGCCTTGCCGTAGACCACGTTCGAGGTGATGGTCAGCACCGATTGGGTGGGGACGGCGTCCCGGTACAGCTTCAGGTGCCGGATCTTGTCCATCACCGTGGCCACCACCAGCTGGGCGATCTCGTCGGCCCGGTCGTCGTCGTTGCCGTACCGCGGGAAGTCGCCCTCGGTGCGGTAGTCGACGACCAGCCCGGACGCGTCCCGCACCGGCACGACGGTGGCGTACCTGATCGCGGCCAGTGAGTCGGCGACGATCGACAGCCCGGCGATGCCGCAACCCATGGTGCGGACGATCTCGTCGTCGTGTAGCGCCATCTCGATCGCCTCGTAGGCGTATTTGTCGTGGCAGTAGTGAATGATGTTCAGCGCCTCGACGTAGGTCTCCACCGCCCAGGTGAGCATCTCGTCGTACTTGGCCCAGACCGTGTCGTAGTCGAGCGGGCCGTCGCCGTCGACACCGAGGAAGCCGGGCACCACCCGCTTGCCGCTGACCTCGTCCCGGCCGCCGTTGATCGCGTACAGCAGCGCCTTGGCGGCGTTCAGCCGGGCTCCGAAGAACTGCATCTGCTTACCGATCGCCATCGGCGAGACACAGCAGGCGATCGCGCTGTCGTCACCCCAGTGGCCGCGGATCTCGGCGTCCGACTCGTATTGGATCGCGGAGGTTTCGATCGAGATCTGGGCGCAGAACTCCTTGTAGCCCTGCGGTAGCGCGGGATCCCAGTAGATGGTGATGTTCGGCTCGGGGGCGGGACCCAGATTCCGCAGCGTCTGCAGCAGCCGGAAGGAGGTCTTGGTGACCAGGGTGCGGCCGTCGTCGGCGAAACCGCCGTCGGACCAGGTCGCCCAGTACGGGTCGCCGGAGAAGATCTGGTCGTAGTCGATGGTGCGCAGGAAGCGGACGATGCGCAGCTTGGTGACCAGCGCGTCGATCACCTCCTGCGCCTCGGACTCGGTCAGCAGGCCGGCGACCAGGTCACGTTCGGCGTAGATGTCGAAGAAGCCGGACAGCCGGCCGATGCTCATCGCGGCGCCGTCCTGGCTCTTCACGCTGGCCAGGTAGGCGAAGTAGGTCCACTGGACGGCCTCGACGAAGGTGGTGGCCGGCCGGGACAGGTCGAAGCCGTAGCTCTCGCCGAGGTTGGTGAGCTTCCGCAGCGCCTTGATCTGGTCGGCATGCTCCTCGCGGCGGCGCGCCCAGTCCTCGCTGAACGGCTGACCGACCGACGCGTTCAGCGCGGCCCGCTTGGCTTCGATCAGGGCGTCGACGCCGTACAGCGCGACCCGGCGGTAGTCGCCGATGATTCGGCCACGGCCGTAGGCGTCGGGCAGGCCGGTGACCAGGTGGGCGCTGCGGGCGGCCCGGATCCGCGGGGTGTAGATGTCGAAGACAGCTTCGTTGTGGGTCTTGCGGTGCTTGGTGAAGATCTCCTTGACCCGCTGGTCGGGTTGCAGCCCGGCCTCGGCGATCGCGGTCTCCACCATCCGCCAACCCCCGTTGGGCATCATCGGACGCTTCAACGGGGTGTCGGTCTGCAACCCGACGATCACCGTGTCCTGGTCACTGATGAAGCCGGCCGGGAAGGCGTCGACGTCGGCCGGAATGTGGGTCTCCACGTCGTAGACCCGCTTGGCCCGCTCGACCGCGAGGTAGTCGCGCTGCAAGGTGTGCCACACCGCGAGGGTGCGGTCAGTGGCGCCGGCCAGGAAGGCGGCGTCGCCGGTGTAGGGGGTGTAGTTGCGCACGATGAAGTCGCGGACGTCGATCCGCTGCGTCCAGGGGCCGCGGACGAAACCCTCCCAGGCTTCGTCGCGCAGTGCGGGGATGGTTGCCACGGCGGTCAAGGGGTCTCCTCGTGATGCAGCGCGCGGCAAGAGCACCGCGCTGGACGAATCCGTTCACGCCGTCCGGCCTTGTCAACGTGTGAATCGGCAATGCCGCCCGAGGCGTGCTCGCGCTCGCTACTATAGCGCGTAGTAGA
>NZ_JAPUED010000002.1 GCF_027492755.1 Micropruina sp.
CGAGGCCCGCGTCGGCCAGCCGTCCCGCGGGCATGGTCCGGACGGCCAACCGTTGCGCCAGCCCGGCCAGCTTCGGCGCGCGGGGCTGCAGGTCGGAGAGCACCAGGTGCGACACGGCGTCGGGGGAACGGCCGGCCGCGACCACCGCCACGGCCGCACCCAGCCCGGTACCGGCCAGCGCCACCGAGTCGACCCCGAACCGGTTCAACTGCGCCAGCACGGCGTCCGCAGCTCGTTCCAGGTCGAAGTCGGCGGGCTTGCCCGGACGCAGCCCCTCCAGCCAGGGCGCGACGGCGCGGGTGCCGGGTGGCAGCGAGGTCACCTGGTCCTGCCACAGCGGCGGCGTCTGGCCCAGGCCATGAAGGAACACCAGGAGGGGTACGGGCACGGTCATCTCTCTCGTCAACGGGTCTTGCAGACGCTCAGCGGCAACTCCTGAGGCGACTGCCAACCGGTATTGCCGCCGGTCACCACCGACTCCGACATGGGGAACACGGCCGTGCATTCCTGGCGGCTGAAATAGCGCTTGTCGCCGGTGATGGCCAGGTCCCGATCGCCGAGCTGCGCCCGCCAGCCACCCTTTCCGGTCAGCCGGTTCTGGCAGCGGACGGCCGCCAGCGTCAACCTGCCGGAGTCGGTCGGCAGCTGCCAGGCCACCGGTGCACCGAACGCCTTCGGCACCGCACAGCGGACGGTCTCGGTGAAGTGAGGGGCGCCCTTCTTGTCGATCGACGGGCCGAAGCGGATGAACTCATCGCTGCTCAGGTCCACCTTCGCCGGTCGAGTCCCCTTGCTGCGGTAGGCGACGAAACGCTCGACGGTCGACGACGCGGCCGGCTGCGCCACCCCGTCCGCGACGCCGTGAACGCGAGAGAACGGGGTCATCGGCATTCGGAAGAGCTGCACCGGATGGCCGGAGTTCCAGCGATAGACCGCGAGTCGGTAGGCGGCACCGCTGCCCGCACTTTCGGAGACCACCACGGTGGAACCGTCAGCGGCCCAGGCCAGGACGGACTCCAAACCATGCTGGCCGCGGATATCGACCCCTTTCATGGCCTTGATCCGTCGATCCTCGTATTTCTCGGCGGCGGGCAGATAGCCGGCCGACACCGTGGTCCAGTCCCGCTTGCCGATCGGCGCCTTGGTGAGAGCGGTCTCAGCCGCCGAGCGCTCCGCCAGTGCCGCCTGGACGACCGCGTAGCTGGGTCGATCCGACCCGGACGCCGTGGCCGACGGTCCGCCGGACGCCGGCGTCGACGCGGGCGCTGTCGGCGCGGGTGCCGCGGTGCATCCCGCCACCAGGCCCAGCAGCACCGCGAGCAGCAGTGACCGGGGGCGGGGTGGCATGCGGCGATGCTATCGCGGGCGGCCGGGAATAATGGTGCCCATGGGATTGCCCGCCAAACTGCTCGGAGACGGTGAACAGGAACTGTTGCACCTGCGCTCGCACGGCAAGGTCATGATCAAGCCCACGATCTGGCTGATTGTGGTGGCGGCGTTGGGCGGCGTGGTGTTCGCGATGCTGCCGGTCTCGTGGCGTCCGGCCTCGGCGTGGGTGGTGACCATCGCGGCCCTGCTGGCGGCGATCCCGGTCTACCTGGCGCCGCTGCTGCGCTGGCGGACCAGCACCTACACGCTGACCAACCACCGGTTGATCACCCGCTCGGGCATCATCAACAAGGCCGGGCACGACGTCCCGGTGGCCCGGATCACGAACGTCGCCTACGAGCGCAGCCTCACCGACCGGATGTTCGGCTGTGGTTCGCTGGTGTTCACCACCTCGGCCGAGGCGCCGGTGGTGCTGCATGACGTTCCCAAGGTCGAGGAGGTCGGGGTGGCCATCTCCAACCTGTTGTTCGGAGTGCGCGCGTGACCGAGGCCACGACCACCCAGCTGGGCCTGCGCCCCCAGCTGTTCCGCTTCGTCCTCACCGGCGGGTTGTCGGCGATCGTCGACTACGGACTGCTGGTGGTGCTGATGGCCTTCGGCCTCGACCACACCCCGGCCAAGGTGCTGTCGTTCATCGCGGGCACCACGACCGCCTACCTGATCAACCGCCGCTGGACCTTCAACTCGGACGGCTCGCGCCGCAAATTCGCGGCGGTGATGGCCCTGTACGCACTCACTTTCGTGCTGCAGGTCGGCATCTTCACCCCGCTGTACCCGTGGCTGGTGTCGCTCGGCCTGGGGGCGGAGTTCATGCCGAAGATGAACTGGGCACAGCTGTTCGGCTTCGTCGTCGCCCAGGGCGTGGCGACCGCGGTCAACTTCGTCGTGCAGCGCTCGGTGATCTTCAAGGCCTGAACCGGTCAGGCGGGCAGGACGGTCATCTCCTGCGGTTCCCGGATCACCGCCGGGCCGGGGATGTCGTTGGGCAGCACCCGGTAGACGTTCTGCCCGGGCCGCTCGCACAGGAAGTGCGCCGGGACGCCGTCCACGTAGTGCACGCCGGCCCCGTCGTCGGCGGCGTAGCCACCGGGCAGTTCACCCGAGGCCACCGCGGCGGTGTAGATCGGATCGCGCTCGGGTTCGCCGTCCAGATGCGGACAGAAGCTGCCACGCACCAGGCCCAGCCCGCCCGTCCAGGGCCGCAGATCGCCGAACGAGTCGGTGACGCAGCCCTGATACCAGCAGGCGGCGCCGGCCGAGATGCCGGCCAGCACCAGCGAACCCTCCTGATAGCGCTGCCGCACGACGTCGGAGACCCCGTGCGCCTGCCACAGCGCCACCAGGTTCACCGTGCTGCCGCCGCCCACGAACATCAGGTCTGCCTCGGCCAGCCGGTCCACCGCCTCGGCGGCACCCGACCACAGGGTCAGCACCGACGTCCGGACGCCGAGCGCGCCATAGGCGGTGAGAAATTTGTGGATGTACCCGGCGTCGTCGCCGGACGCGGTCGGAGCGAAGCACACCTGCGGGTGGTCGGAGCCGGTCAACCGAACCAGATAGCGGTCCAACGCCGTCGGTTCGCCGAACGGGGACATCGAGAAGCCGCCGCCTCCCATGGCCACGAGATGCCTGGTCATGATGTTGATACTAAGGTTCGTGCGGTGACCGTGCGTACGATCGGCATCATCGGCGGCGGCCAATTGGCCCGCATGATGCACGCTGCCAGCATTCCCCTCGGAGTCCGCATCGCACTGCTCGCCGAAGGCCCGGACGTCTCCGCCGCCCAGGTGGTGGCCGACACCGAGGTCGGCGACTACACCGACCCGGAAACCGTCTACTCCTTCGCTGAACGGTGCGACGTGATCACCTTCGACCACGAGCACGTCCCGCCGCCGATCCTGCGCGAACTTCAGGCCCGTGGCAAGCAGGTTCACCCCACCCCGGACGCCCTGCTGCATGCCCAGGACAAAGTCGTGATGCGGGAGCGGCTGACCGGGCTGGGGATGCCCTGCCCGATCTTCGCGGTGGTTTCGGACGCCGACGAGCTTCGCGCCTTCGGCGAGCGGACCGGCTGGCCGGTGATCGCCAAGACCTCCCGCGGCGGCTACGACGGCAAGGGGGTCTGGAAGATCGACGGCCCGGACGACGCCGACGAGCCGTTCGCGAACCTGAAGCCCGGCGTCCGGATCCTGGCCGAGGAGTTCATCGACTTCAGCCGCGAGCTGAGCGTGCTGGTGGCGCGGCGTCCGTCCGGCGAGGAGCGGGTCTACCCGGTCAGCGAGACCGTGCAGACCGACGGCATCTGCACCCACACCTTCACCCCGGCGTCCGGCCTGAGCGCCGAGCAGCGGGACGCGATCGAGGCGATGGCGCTGCGGATCGCCGCCGAACTCGGCGTCACCGGCATCCTGGCCGTCGAGCTGATGCAGCGCGCTGACGGTTCGGTGGTGGTGAACGAGCTGGCGATGCGGCCGCACAACACCGGGCACTGGAGCATCGACGGCGCGCACACCTCGCAGTTCGAGAACCATCTGCGGGCGGTCGCCGACCTGCCGCTCGGGCCCACCGAGGTCCGTCAGCCGCAGGCCGCCATGGTGAACGTGCTGGGCGGTGCCCGCGACGACCTGCTGGAAGCCCAGGCGGAAGTACTGGTGACCGAGCCGGGTGCGCGGGTGCAGCTCTACGGCAAGAGTGTGGTGCCGGGCCGCAAGGTGGGTCACGTCACCGTGGTCGGCGACGACGCGGACGACGTCCGGAACAGGGCGCAGGCAGCCGCCGATCACCTGATGGGAGTCCAGCGATGAGTGAGAAACCCCTGGTCGGGATCGTGATGGGCTCCGATTCGGACTGGCCGGTGATGAAGGCCGCCGCGGACGCCTGCGCCGAGTTCGGCGTCGGCTACGAAGCCGACGTGGTGAGCGCGCACCGGATGCCCGAAGACATGGTGGCCTGGGGCCGCGCCGCGCACACCCGCGGCCTGAAGGTGATCATCGCCGGCGCCGGGGGAGCGGCCCACCTGCCCGGCATGCTGGCCGCGCTCAC
>NZ_JAPUED010000003.1 GCF_027492755.1 Micropruina sp.
CGTCCATGTTGACGTTGGCGCGCAGCAACTCCCAGGCCTTCTCGGCGTCCCAGGTGCCGCCGCCCCACCGCTGCGGCGCGGGCTTGCCGAGATGGACGCCGATGTCGAGCACCACCCGGGTGGCCCGCATCCGCTGACCGTCGAGCAGGCCCAGCTTGTCGCCGAGGTCGTCCATGTAGCCGAACTCCTCCATCAGCCGTTCGGCGTACAGCGCCCAGCCCTCGCCGTGGCCGGAGACCCAGCAGACCAGCCGTCGCCACATGTTGAGTTCGGCGCGGTTGTAGACGGCCTGGCCCAGCTGCAGATGATGCCCCGGCACACCCTCGTGGTAGACGGTCGTCTTCTCGCGCCAGGTGTTGAACTCCTCGACGCCCGGCGGCACCGACCACCACATCCGACCGGGCCGGGAGAAGTCGTCCGACGGCGCGGTGTAGTAGATGCCGCCGTTCTGGGTCGGCGCGATCATGCACTCGATGCGCTGCACCTGGTCGGGAATGTCGAAATGCACCCCGTTCAGCTGCCGAATCGCCGCGTCGGCGGTGGACTGCATCCACTCCCGCAGCGCGGCGGTGCCGACCAGCTTCCGCTCGGGGTCGGCGTCCAGTTCCCGGACGGCGTCGTCGATGACGGCGCCGTTCCCGGCGATCGCCTCGATCACGGCGTCCTGCTCGGCGGCGACGCGGTCCAACTCGTCCAGGCCCCACTCGTAGGTTTCGTCGAGGTCGACCTCGGCGCCGAGGAAGACCCGCGACCACAGCCGGTAGCGGTCCCGTCCAGCGGCATCGGCGGACGGGGCGTCCGGCTCGAGTTCGCGCAGGAACTGCTGCAGCGTGCCGTACGCCTCGGCGGCTGCCGCACCGGCCCGCTCCAGTTCGGCGCTCAACGCCGCCGACTGCCCGGCTTCGCGATGGAAGCCGGTGAAGAACGAGTTCGCCGTGTCGGCGAGTTCACCGGCCTGCTTGATTCCCTCCCGGACCTGCAACGCGGGCGCCACCGAGCCACGCCGGACGCCCTCGCGCAGGCAGGCCAGGTAGCCGTCGACCGCGCGGGGCACGCCGCCGAGCCGGGAGGCGATGTTCGACCAATGCTCCTCGGTCTCGGTCGGCATCAGGTCGAACACGTCGCGCAAACCCTGCAGCGGGGAGGCGATGTTGTTCAGATCGCGGAAGTGCTCGCCGGCCTCGTGCAGCTCATGGGTCAACCCGAGCCGCTCCTTCATGGCGGCGACCGTCACCCGGTCGACGGCGTCGCGGGGGGCCACGGCGTCCAGCTTGCGCAAAGTGTCGCGGATCAGGGCGTCGCGCGCCTCATGGAAGGCAGGGTCGGTCTCACTCATCCGGTGGTCGTAGCCGGACAACCCGATCTCGGTGGCGAAGATCGGATCGAGGTCGGCGGCGGCCAGCGTGTAGGCGTCGGCGAGGGCATCCACCTCGCTGGGTTCACGGGTGCTCACCCCACGGACCCTACCCGCGGAGGCCGCCGACGCCCACAGCCGGCACGTCTACACTGCTCCGCTTGATGACGAATACCGCTTCGCGACGTCCGTTGCGACAAGACATCCAAGGACTGCGCTTCGTCGCCGTCCTACTGGTCGTCGTCTATCACGTGTGGCTCGACCGGGTGTCGGGAGGCGTGGACATCTTCCTGGTGTTGTCGGCCTTCTTCCTGACCTCATCGTTCGCGCGCAAACTGGACGACGGACGTCCGCTCGCCCTGGCCGGCTACTGGACGCGCACCTTCGCCCGGATCGTGCCGCTCGCCACGCTCACCATTCTGGCCGTCGTCGCCACCGCGCAATGGCTGATGCCGATCGCCGTCTGGCCCGACATCCAGCAGCAGGCGATCGCCAGCGCCCTCTACATGCAGAACTGGTGGCTGGCTGCGAACGACGTGAATTACTACGGTGGGGCGCCGATTCCACTGCAGCATTTCTGGTCGTTGTCGATCCAGGGCACGGTGTTCCTGGCTTGGCCACTGATCTTCGCCGTCGTCGCGCTGGTCGTTCGATGGCGTCCGGACGTCCCGGTCCGGCGGTTGCTGGCCGGTGCGTTCGGCCTCATCTTCGTGGCCTCGCTGGCCTGGTCGGTGTGGATCACGGCGGTGGACCAGACCTTCGCCTACTTCGACACCCGCGCCCGGCTGTGGGAGTTCGCCTTCGGCTCGCTGCTCGCCCTGGTGGCCACCGGCGGACGGTCGTTGGGCCGTCCGGGCTCGACCTGGCGCACCGCGGCCGGCTGGCTGGGGCTGGCCACCATCCTGCTGGTCGGCGTCGTGGTGAACGTGCGCAACGCCTTCCCCGGCTGGATCGCGCTGATTCCGCTGACTGCGGCGGCGACCATCGTGCTGGTCGGCGACGACCCGGGTCGGTGGAGCGTCGGACGGCTGCTCGGCCACCGCTGGATCGCCGGATTGGGCAACGCCTCGTACGCGCTGTACCTGGTGCATTGGCCGATCCTGATCGTCTACGTGGTCACGCTGGACGCCGATCGGCCCAGCCTGCTCGCCGGGGGTGTGATCATCGTGGGTTCGGTGCTGCTGGCCATCGCGCTGCACCGATGGGTGGAGCTGCCGCTGCGTAACCGGACGTCGCATTGGGGCCCGTGGCGCGACGGCCTGTTGGTGGTGGTCGCGATCGCGCTGGTGCTGGGTGCGGTGACCGGGTGGCGTCAACTGCTCACCTACCAAGCCGAGCGGGACCGAGCCGAACAGCAGGCCCAGGCTGAGCAGGCGCGGCTTCATGCGATCGCCGAGCACCCGGGCGCGCGGGTACTCGACCCCGCGTTCCGGTCGCAGTCACAACCCACCGAGCCGCCGATCCCGACGATCGCCGACATCCCCTACCAGTGGGGTCTGGCCGGGCCGGCCTGCCCGACCTCCTGGCGGCTGCCGACCAAGGCGCAGCAGCAGTGTCAGGTGTTGACCGATCCGGGCCTGGACGACGCCGGTGCGGGTGGTGCCGGGGCGGCTTCGGCATCCGCACTGCCGTTGCAGGCGGCCGAGGGCGTCACCCGGGTGCTGTTGGTCGGCAATTCGCATATGCAGCATTGGTCGACGGCCATTCGCGAAATCGGCCGCCAGGAGGGCTGGCAGGTTCTGCTGATCTACGAGCAGAACTGTTACCTTGCGCCGGCCGGGGATCCGATCAACGAGGTCGAGAAATGTGCGGATTTCTGGCCGGACGTCCTCGATTCGATTGAGCCGCTCGATCCTGATCTGGTGATCACCGTCGCGACGAAATCGGAGGACGACGGCGAGACCACACTGACCAGCGGGCTGGAGCTGCTCGAGGAACATGTGAAGCCCGAACGCACGGTGATCGCCATGCGCGATACGCCTCGCTTCGAGGTGGGGTTGACTCAGTGCGAGGCGAACCGGCAGCCCGATGACCCGCCCTGCGAGTCGGGGCATCCGATTCTGGACACCCCCAATCCGCTGATTCCGCTGGTCAAAAGCGTGAAGGGCCTGAACACCATGGAGCTGTCCGATCTCGTCTGTCCCGAGCGGCTCTGTGTGTCCACGATTGGGAATGTGAGAGTGTGGATGGACCAGCACCATCTGACGCGAGATTACGTTGAGACCACGACAGACCTCGTCCGGGCGAGGCTGATGCAGGCGATTGAGAGGGCGTGACGATGGAGATCTGGGCACACCGCGGAGCAAGCGCGCGGCAGCCGGAGAACACGATCGCCGCCTTCACGGCGGCGATGGAGGCAGGTGCGGACGGCGTCGAACTCGATGTGCAGCTGACCTCCGACGGTGTGCCGGTGGTGATCCACGACGAGACGGTCGACCGCACCCATGACGGCACCGGCGGGGTGTCGGGGTTCACGCTGGCACAGCTGCAGAAGCTGCGGTCGCTGCTCAAGCCCAAGGGCGATCCGATGGCTACCCGTATTCCCAGCCTCGTCGAAGTACTCGACCTGCTGGCGTCCGGTGGTCAGCAGATCAACATCGAGTTGAAGAACAGCGTCAAGCCCTACAAGGGCCTGGAGAAGAAGGTGCTCGACCTGGTGGCCGAACGGAAGCTCGGTGACCGCGTGGTGCTCTCGTCGTTCAACCACTATTCGCTGCAACGGCTGCGGGAACGCGGCTGGACGGGGGAGTTGGCCGCCGTGCACGACGGGATGCTGCGCGAACCCTGGCGGTATTTCCGCGAACTGGACGTCCAGGCGGTGCATCCGCCGCGGCACGTGCTGATGGTGCCCGGATTCGTCACCCGCGCCCACCGCGCCGGCTTCAAGGTGCGGGTCTGGACGGTCAACAAGACCACCCACCGGCAGCGTTGCGAACGACTCGGTGTCGACGGCATCTTCACCGACCTGGTCAAGGCGCGGCCCGACTGGTGACTCGGCGGGGGGTCGAGATCTGACCACCGTTGGTCGAGCTTGTCGAGACCC
>NZ_JAPUED010000004.1:0-18219 GCF_027492755.1 Micropruina sp.
CATTGACGGTGTCGGTGCGATTGGCGGACGGCACGACGGCCGAGGCCGGCGTCCCTTCCGGCGCCTCCACGGGTTCCCGCGAGGCGGTCGAACTGCGGGACGGCGACCCCGCCCGGTTCGGCGGCGCCGGCGTGACCAAGGCGGCGGGCAACGTGAACGGCGAACTCAACACTGCGCTGTCCGGGCGTTCCTGGTCGGACCTGGCCGAAGTGGACGGCGCAATGTGCGACCTGGACGGCACCCCGAACAAGGCCCGACTCGGCGCCAACGCCCTGATCGGCACCTCGATGGCGCTGGCCCGCGCCCTGGCCGCCTCGTCCGGCAAGCCGCTGCACGACTGGCTGCCCGGCTTCGGCCAGCCACCGCGGCTTCCGGTGCCCTGTTTCAACGTGCTGAACGGCGGCGCCCACGCGCCCAACCCGCTCGACTTCCAGGAGTTCATGGTCTGCCCGCTGGGTGCGTCCTCGCTGCGTGAGGCGGTGCGCGCCGGCGCCGAGGTCTATCAGGCACTACGCAAGCTGCTGGCGGCCGGCGGTCACTCCACCGGGCTGGGCGACGAGGGTGGGTTCGCCCCGAACCTGGCCGAGCCCGAAGAGGTGCTCACACTGATCGTGGAGGCGATCACGGCTGCCGGCTACCCGACCGGGGCCGAGGGTGTGGGCATCGCGCTCGATCCGGCGGCGTCGGAGTTCTTCACCGACGGCGGCTACCGGGTGAACGGCAAGCAGCTGTCCAGCGCCGAGATGATCGCCCGCTACGGCGAGATGCTCGACCGGTTCCCGATCTGGAGCATCGAGGACGGCCTGGGCGAGCAGGATCCCGAGGGCTGGAAGCAGCTCACCGCCGAACTCGGCGGCCGGGTGCAACTGGTCGGCGACGACAACTTCTGCACCAACCCGGCCATCATCACGGCCGCGATCGCCGACGGCATCGGCAACGCGGCGCTGATCAAGGTCAACCAGATCGGCACCGTGACCGAAACCCTGGAAGCGATGCGGATCTGTCACGAGGCCGGCTACGGGCAGATGGTGTCGCACCGCTCGGGCGAGACGCCGGACACCTTCATCGCCGACCTGGCCGTCGCCACCGGCTGCGGGCAGCTGAAGACCGGCGCACCGGCCCGCGGCGAGCGGATCGCCAAGTACAACCGGCTGATCCAGATCGAAGCCGGCAACGAAGGCCTCAGCTACGGGCGCTGAGCTCCCACCCCCGCACCGGGGCAAGTGACTCCGGTGGCTGTTGGGTCATGACGCACGATCCCTGGTTGCCGGATCGTCATGGCCGCCGACCAGCAGCCACCGGTTCGCCTGCTGCCTGAGCAGGACCGCGCCGCCCGTTTCGAACTGTCCGACCTCCGCCTCGGGCACCAGCGCGTCCAGCAACAGGCGCAACACCGCGTCGTGAGTGACCAGCGCGACCGGACCGGTGAGCGCCCGGGCCGTCCACGCCGCAACGGCGTCCAGGGCCCGGGCGCGCACCTGGTCGGACGGCTCCACTCCGGGCACCGCGTCCAGCGAACCGAACTCGGCGATCAGTGGTTCGGGCGGCGTCCCGTCGTAGCGGCCGTAGGCCCGGTCGATCAGTCGCCGATCGGTCTCCACCTCGATACCCAGCGCGGCGGCCAGCGGCGTCGCGGTCTGGACGGCGCGGCGCAGCGGGCTGGACACCACCCGGATCGGCGGCTCCGTTCCGCGGCCGGTGAGCCGTTCGGCGAGGCCGTCCGCCTGGGCCCGTCCGACCTCGTCCAGGTCGGGGTCCAGCCGTCCACGCAGTACTCCGGCGGCGTTCAGCACCGTCCGGCCGTGGCGGCACAGATAGATCTCGGTCATCAGAGTCTCCTTTCGCTGGTTTCGTTGGACGTCGATGAGCTCATCGCCTGCTGGAAGATGTCCAGGGCATGACTGGTCGGTTGCGGGGCGCCAGGGAGCAGGCGGTGGCTGCGGGTGCCGTCGTCGAGTCGCTCGGCGCGCAGGAAGGTCACGCCCGGTCGATCGAGATAGTGGACGGCGAGCCGGTGGAAGTGGGTGACCAGCACCACCCGGACGCCGTGCGCCAACAGCGCGTCGATGATGTCCGCGGCGATGAAGGTGCCCTGCAGCTCGTCGGTCGACGAGAACGACTCGTTCATCAGCACCAGGTCACCCGCGCGGCAGCGATCCACGATCCGGCTCATCCGGTCCAGCTCTTCGGCCAGCTTGCCGGCGCCCGGCGCGTCCTGCTCGGCGCTGCGGAAGTGGCTGTGCAGACCCGGTGCGGGGCCGGACCGGTAGCGGACGGCGGGCACGAACATGCCGGCCTGGGCCAGCAGCTGGGCGGATCCGAGGCTGCGCAGGAAGGTGGTCTTGCCGCCCTGGTTGGCGCCGGTCAGCACCACCAACTGCGAGCCGGAGGGCTGCGGTACGAGATCGTTCGGTACCGGACGGGCCCCCTCGCGGACGGCGATGTTCAGGCTGGACAGACCCTCGACGTCCCATGGCTCGCCCGATGCGGCGACCTCGGGCCAGCACACACCCACGCCGGCGTCCGCCAACCGCCGGTACAGCTGCAGGCAGCCGACGTAGAAGCCGGCCTCGCCGCGCAGTTGGGTGAAGAACGCCAGCAGCCGCTCGTGCGCCCGGTCAACGGTCAGCGCCAGCTCGTAGAGGGCGTCGTTGCGCAGCGCGTCGAGGGCCTGGGCACCCGCCTCGTCGCGATCCGGCAGCTCGAAACGCACCCGGCCGGGCCGTCCGAACCGGTGCGTCCACCACGACACCGCCCGCGGCGGCAGCAGCTCCGGCCGGCCCAGCAGGCCGGTCGGCTGCACCCGGACCCGGGTGCGCACCCCGTCGGGGAACTGCAGCTGCCGGACCAGCACCGTCAGGTCGTCCAGATAGCCGGCGTCCAGGGTGTCGACCAGCCGATGGCCCAGCTCGGACAGCCCCGCGGAGCGGACCCCGACCAGCCGGGCGGCGGCGAACCCGGCCAGCTCACGCAACGGCGGCAGGAAGGCCTCGATGCCGTGCCGGGCCTTGACCAGCAGCGAATCGGCGGTCCGCCCGCCGTACATCCACAACCCACGCTGGCTCTGCAATGCCCGTCCGGCAAGGTCGAACAGGGTTTGCACCAGGTCGGGTTCGGCGAGCGCATCGGCGAGGATCTGCTGGCGCCGGACGATCTCGTCGGCGTCGGTGAGCGGGTGGAACAGCACGACGGGACACAGCTCGGCCAGGTCGCGATCGGGCCGCATCATCTCCAGCACGGGGCCCAGGTCGAGGTCGGCGATCAGGTCGTCGGTGCCGTCCGGGAGCGCGGCGGTCAGGTCGGCGTCCCGGTCGGGGAACAGCAGGCGCACCTTCATCGTGGATCTCCTTCCGTTGCCAGCCGGGCGGCCAGGTCGTCGGCCGAGAGTCCGAACCGGCGGGCGAGCACCACCGCGTGGGAGTGGCCCGCCGGCGGCTGGGCACGGAACCGGAAGGTGGGCACCGTCGGGTCGTCGGGATCGACCTGACCGACCAGGCTGACCGCCTCGGGCACGCTGGTCACCAGGTCGTCCAGGAAGGTGACCCAGACCACCCGGCAGCCCAGCTCGGCGAACCGCCGCAGCACCAGCTGCGACACCTGCAGTGCGTCGTCGGCGGACGTGGTGGCGAGCAGCTCGTTGAAGATCACCAGTGCCGGCGCGGACGCGGCGTCCAGCACCGCACGCAACCGGGCCAGCTCCTCGGCGAGCCCGCCGTGGCCGTGGGCCGGATCGTCCGGCTGCGGGAAATGGGTGAGCAGCGGATGATGCAGCGGCAGGGTCGCGGACGTCGCCGGCACCGGCAGCCCGAGCGCGGCCAGGTGAGCGAGTTGGCCGATCGCCCGCACCAGAGTCGTCTTGCCGCCCTGGTTCGGGCCGGTGACGAACACCACCCGCTGATCGGCGGACAACCGCACATCGTTGGGCGCCGGAGTCAGAGTCGGTTCGGCCAGGGCCAGGGCGAGGTCGATCACGCCATGGACGTCGACCGCTCCCGGCACCTCGGTGACCCGGGGCAGGCACCAGGCGACGCCGCGTCCGGTCAGGTCGTCCACCATGGTCAGGCAGCCGAGGAAGAACCGCAGTTCTTCAGCGAGCCTGCGCAGCGGCGCATCGACGGTCGCCACCGGCGAGGCCAGGAAGGCGCGGAGCCGCTCGAAGCCGGCGGGTCTGAGTTGGGCGAGCAGGCCGAGCGCCTGAGCCTCGATGTGATTGAGTTCGCGGCGCGGACGGACCACCGGCGAAGACGTCAGCGCGCTCCCTCGGACGGCGCGGGCCGGCACGCGCGCGGTGGAACGAAAAGAACCGTCCCTCCGTTCCGGTGGCTCCGCTGATGTGGAACGAAAAGAACCGTCCCTCCGTTCCAGATCGGGGTCGGCGAGGCGCCCGAGCAGGGCGGCGACCTGGGGCGTCCAGGGCGGATCACCCTGGTCGGTGTCGGCCCAGACGGTTTCGGCGACGATGCCCAGTTCGTCCGAGGGTTGGCAGAGTTCGGCGAGCAGTGCGGCGCTGCCGTCGGCGAGTTCGGCGAACCGGGTGCCGGCGACCTGGGCGGTAAGGGCCTCGGCGACGGCACGCAGCCTGTGGGAGTCCGGCGCCTCCCGAGCGAGTTCGGCGGTGAATGCGCGGACTTCTTCGGCGAACCGGTGCAGCGCGGACAGCAGCCGCACCTGGGCGGGCAGCCGGTAGTAGTCATGCGCCCGGGCATCGAGGGCGACGACCGCCTCGGAGACCGCGGCGGCGAAGCTCTCGGCGGCGGCCCGGGTGGCCGGCCGCTGCAGATCGCGCACCACCTCCTGGCGTTGCGCCACCTCGGCGGGGTCGTGCGGCGGCGTCGTCCAGACGGTGCGTTGGAAGGCGCCGGGCGCCATGGCGTCGATCACCGTGTCGAGGTGCAGGTCGGCCAGGGTGGCGGGCCGCGTCGCGGCGTCCGGTGTGGAGGGCAGGTAGAGCAGGCTCGGCACGGCGGGCTCAGTGCCCGCACGCAGGCCCGGTGCGACGGTCGGAGTGGTCAGCGGTGTGCTCATGACAGGTCCCGTCATCTCCGCAGGGACCGTCAGCATTCGCGGTTGTCGGCGAGCCCCATCGCCGTGTATCCACCCTACTTCGGTTGGCCGACGAGATCCCGGATCAAATCCGGGATAACGGGGTCACCGTCGGTCGAGCTTGTCGAGACCACTCGGGTGGCGGACGGCTTACGAGGTTTCGACAAGCTCAACCAGCACGGGGTGCTACACCAGTTGAGCGAAGACTGCCTCGACTTCGGCGGGGTCGACGTCCTCGAGCCGCGCCGGATTCCAGGCCGGGTTGCGGTCCTTGTCGACCACCTGGGCGCGGACACCCTCGGAGAAGTCGGGGCGCAGCACCATCGGCACCGCGAGGGCATGGTCCTGGGCGAGCACCGCGGCGACGCTCGGCAGGGTCGCGGCACGACGGATGGCCGCCAGGGTGACCGCGACCGCGAACGGGCAGCGTTGCCGCAACACCGCCGCGGTCTCGCGAGCCTCGGCGTCCGGATGCTCCTCGAGCCGGCGCACGATGGCCAGCGGGTCGTCGCCGGCGTAGCAGGCGTCGATCCAGTCCCGCTGACCGGGCAGGACCGCCGGCGGCACGTCGCCCGCCGCGTGGTCTGCCAGGCCGAGCAGGACGGCGTCCGCGGCCCCCACGCTGCCGCCGGTGAGCGCCAGGTGGGTGCCCAGCTCGCCGGGCGCGCGGGAGAGTTCGTAGAGCACCCCGACGTCGGGGAACAGGCCGATGATGGTCTCGGGCATCGCCAATCGGCTGTCGGCGCGCACCATCCGCTCCGAGCAGTGTGCGGACAGCCCCATGCCGCCGCCCATGGTGATGCCGAACATGTCGGCCCGGACCGACTTGGGGTAGTTCGCGATCAGGGCGTCCACGGCGTATTCGATGGTGAAGAAGACCTCCGCCGCGGCCTCGCCCCGCTCAGCCAACTCGGCCCGCAATGTCCGGACGTCGGCCCCGGAACACAACCCACGCTCCCCCGCGCCGGTCAGGTGCACCCACTCGACCGCGTCGTCGTCGACCCAGTCCGCGAGCCGGTCGCCGATCTCGGCGAGCATCGCCTGAGTCAGCGCGTTGATCTGCCGGGGACGGTTCAGCGTGACTCTGCCGACGCCGCCGGCCACCTCGAAGAGGACCTCGTCGCTCACTTGTGGGCTCCCATCGTCCGGTGTTCGTCGAAGTAGCGGACCAGCAGGGTGATGATCAGCGCCAGTCCGGCCAGGCCCAGCCCGATGCCGGTGTCGTTGCGCCAGGCCAGGTTGCCGGCACCGTAGCCGAGCAGCACGCTGGTCACCACCACCGCGACCTTCTGCACCCGTTCGGTCGGCCTGGTCAGCGGCAGCAGCAGCCCGCCCCAGAGCAGGTACCAGGAGTGCATCGCCGGCCCGAGCAGGGCGACCCACAGGTAGGACCAGGACAGGAAGGTGACCGGACGCCGCCGCGCGACGGTGACGGCCAGATAGGCCACGATCAGCGCGGACGCCACCACCCCGGCGACCAGCAGACTGCCGGCGATCTGGGTACCCAGCGTCGGATACCCGGCCAAAACGCAGAGCAACCTGATCCCTTCACCCAGCAGTGACAGCGGGGCAAGGGTGACCACCCGGCCGGGGACGTCGATGGCGTTCATCCAGCCGAAGTCCAGCCCGGTGGCCAGCGAGATCAGCACGAAGACGCCGATCGCGATCACCGAGGAGATCGCGGCGCGGGCGAGCTTGTTCAGCACATGCTGGGTGTTCCACTGCCAGGGCAGCCCGATCAGCGCCACCGGGTAGGCGGCGAGCAGCGCCGGCTGCTTCACCGCAGCCGCCACCCCCACGATGATCGCGCCGAGCCAGAACTGCTGCGGACGGCGATGGGTGAGATAGAGCGCCAGGATGATCAGCCCGATCATCAGCGCATCGTTGTGCATGCCGCCGACCAGGTCGATCAGCAGCAGCGGGTTGATCGTCGAGAACCAGGCGGCGAGCTGGACGTCGGTGCCGAGGCGGGCCGCCAGCCGGGGCAGGAAGTAGACGATCAGCACGACGCCGATCAGCGCCGGAATGCGCATCAGCAGCGTCGAGACATACGGGTCGAGGCCGCCGGCCAGCACCATCAGGTGCGAGATCTGCAGGCTGAGCGGACCATACGGCGCCGGCGTGTAGCGCCAGACCCAGGCCACCTGGTCGGCGAAGGCGCCGGGCAGCACGCTGACCGGCGTCTCGTACGGGTTGAGGCCGTTGTGCAACAGCCAGCCCTGCGCGGCATAGGAATAGGCGTCGTGGCTGAAGATCGGCGGTGCAAGCAGCAGCGGCAGCGCCCAGATCAGGCCCACCGCCCAATGCTTGAAATCGAGGTACAGACCGGGCCGGAGGCGGAACCAGGCGTCCACCAGCAGCACCACGGCGGCGACCACCAGCGCGGTGCCGATCACCTTGGTCGTCCCGTTGTCCAGCCCGAGCGCGCGGATCGGTTCCCACCAGGGGCTGTTCTGCGGCAGGTAGGCCGGTGTCAACGACCCGACGACCAGCAGGAAGGTGGCCAGCAGGCCGCGTTTCACCGCGGGCACCCGCCAGGCGGTGGTCAGATCGGACCAGTAGCCGGCAAGGGCCTCACGGGTGGGCCGGCGCAATCGCGGTACCCCCGCGACCTGATCCACCTCACCCACCCGAGCAACCCCTCGTCCCACGCTGTCTTCCGGGTCAGCCTAGTGGCCGCGCCTGTCGGCCCGGCGAAGCCTCCTCTATCAGCGGGTACGGGTTGTGCTGACGAGTGCCGTCGACATCCACGGGCCCGTCCACCACATCCGCCAGCCGAGCGGGACGCGGCTCACGGACTCGCCCGTCAGCTCGCCGAGGATCCGCACATACTGTTTCGTGGCGCTGATGTCGACGATCACCAGCCGCCCGCCGATGCGCAGCACGCGCAACGCCTCGCGCAAAGCCGCCTCGCGACCGCCAGCTGCGTGGATGTTGTGGATCGCCATGCTCGCGGTGACCACATCGAAGGACGCGTCGGCGAACGGCAGTGCCGTCATGTCGCCCGTGACGAGTTCGACCCGGTCGGCGACGCCGTTCGCGGCCAGGTTCGCCTGTGCGTTCGCGATGGAGTTGCCCGACTGGTCGCGGCTGTGCCACAGATCGATGCCGGTGACGTGGCCGCCAGGCATTCGCTCTGCGAGCATGATCGCGACCGCCCCGCGCCCGCAGCCGAGATCGAGCGCGTCCTCATCGCCGCGTAGCCCGAGGGCGTCGAGCGTCTCGGCCCAGACCTCGAATTTGCCACGCAGCGTGGCGCGCAGATAGACCAGCCCGCCCGCGATGAAGAGCAGGCCCAGCAGTGTGAGATAGAGAACCGCGATGATGTTCCACGGCGGGTCGGCCGAAGCCGAGAATACGGCGCCGATCAGACAGGCGGCGCCGCACACCAGCCAGAAGATCGGCACCCATGCCGCATCCCATCCGTACGACCCGGCCGGCCGGGCCCGATGTGCACCCACAGACACACCGTAGCCCTCAGAGAAGCCGGCACCGAGCGTCCGGATGTTCATAAGTACTACCATTGAGCGGATCCTGGACTCCCGATGCAGGCCGACGGCGTCGGTGTGTGTAGCTTCACCGCATGCTTCGCACTCTCCCGCTCGTGATCCGGCGTCACGTTGTTCCCGCGTGTGAGATGCGCTGCGCCATGTGTTGCGCCTGATTTCTGACGCCCCTTCCTCCGATCTGGCCGCCGTAGGCCGGGATCTCTTCCCACTATCAGGAGTTCTCATGACCGCAACCGCGCCCGCCCGGGTCCGTCCGCCTCGCGAGGGCCGCAGCAACGGGCAGTGGCTGGTCGACGGCACCGCGCCGCTGAACCACAACGAGGAGTTCAAGGCCGAGGACAACCCGCTCAACGTACGGGCGCGGATCGAGCAGATCTACGCCAAGGAGGGGTTCGACTCCATCCCCGTCGACGATCTGCACGGTCGGTTCCGTTGGATGGGCCTGTACACCCAGCGTCGCCAGGACATCTCCGGCAGCCGGACGGCCTCGCTGGGCCCGGACGAGCTCTCGGACAAGTACTTCATGCTGCGGGTCCGGATCGACGGCGGTGCGGTGAGCACCGACCAGCTGCGGGTGATCGCCGGCATCAGCAAAGAGTTCGGCCGCGACACCGCCGACATCTCCGACCGGCAGAACGTTCAGCTGCACTGGATCCGGGTCGAGGACATGCCCGAGATCTGGCGTCGGCTGGAGTCCGTCGGCCTGATCACCACCGAAGCCTGCGGCGACTGCCCGCGGGTGGTGCTGGGCTCCCCCGTCGCGGGCATCGCCGCCGACGAGATCATCGACCCCACCCCGGTGATCGATCAGATCGTCGAACGGTTCATCGGCGACCCCGACATCTCCAACCTGCCGCGCAAGTTCAAGACCGCGATCACCGGTCACCCCAGCCTCGACGTGGTGCACGAGATCAACGACATCTCGCTGGTCGGCGTGGTGCACCCCGAACTCGGCCCCGGCTACGACCTGTGGGTCGGCGGCGGGCTGAGCGTCGCGCCCCGGCTGGCCGAGCGGCTGGGCACCTTCGTGACCGCCGAGCAGGCGCCCGAGGTGTGGCACGGCGTCGTCCGGATCTTCCGCGACTACGGTTACCGCCGGCTGCGCAATAAGGCGCGGCTGAAGTTCCTGCTGGCCGAATGGGGTCCGGAGAAGTTCCGCCAGGTGCTGCAGGACGAGTACCTCGGCTACCCGCTGGCCGACGGCCCCGCCCCTGCTCCCGCGCCGTACGCCGGCGACCACGTCGGCGTCCACGCGCAGAAGGACGGCCGGTTCTACGTCGGTGTCGCCCCCACCGTCGGACGGGTCTCGGGCACCATCCTGAACCAGCTCGCCGACGCCGCGGAGCGGATCGGTTCGCAGCGCCTCCGGTTCACCCCGCACCAGAAGCTGCTGGTGCTCGACGTGCCCGCCGACGAGGTCACCGGCCTGGTCGACGAACTGAAGGGCCTCGGCCTGCACGCCGATCCCAGCCCGTTCCGCCGCAACACCATGGCCTGCACCGGCATCCAGTTCTGCAAGCTGGCCTTCGTCGACACCAAGGACACCGCGACCGCCACCATCGCCGAACTCGAGAACCGGCTGAGCGACGTCAAGCTCGAACTGCCGATCACCCTCAACCTGAACGGCTGCCCGAACTCCTGCGCCCGCATCCAAACCGCCGACATCGGACTGAAGGGCCAGATCCTGACCGGCGCGGACGGTCAGCCCGAGTTCGGCTTCCAGGTGCATCTCGGCGGCGGACTGGCCTCCGCCGAGCGTGAGGACGCCGGGCTGGGCCGCACCGTCCGTGGCCTCAAGGTGAGCGCCGAGGACCTGCCCGAGTACGTGGAACGGGTCGTCCGCCGGTTCGCCGACGACGCCGAGAGCGGCGAGAGCTTCTCGGCCTGGGTGAAGCGCAGCGACGAAGAGGCGCTGCGGTGACCGCCGAAGTAGCGATCACCCGTCGCAGCACCGCCGAGTTGCAGGCACTGGTGGCCGACGCGCAGGCCCGCTGCGCGGACTGGACGGCCGACGATGTCGCCGCCTGGACGGCCGAGAACTTCGCCGGACGGGTCGCGGTGGCCTGCTCGATGGCCGGTGACACGGTGGTGCCGCACCTGGTGGCGCAGCACCTGCCCGGCGTGGACGTGCTCTTCCTCGAGACCGGCTACCACTTCGCCGAGACCGTCGCCACCCGGGACGCGCTGGCCGCGGCGGCGCCGGTGCACATCGTCGACGTGCTGCCGAAGCTGACCGTCGTCGAGCAGGACGCCGAGTACGGGGCGCGGCTGCACGACCGGGACGCCGCCCTGTGCTGCCAGATGCGCAAGGTGGAGCCGATCAACGCTGCGCTCGCCGGCTATGAGGCCTGGGTGACCGGGGTCCGCCGTGAGGACAACGTGTTGCGCGCGAACACCGCGTTCGTCGAATGGGATGAAGGTCACCAGATGGTGAAGATCAACCCGATCGCCGCCTGGAGCTTCGACGAGTTGCTCGACTACGCCAGCACCCACCAGGTGCCGACGAACCCGCTGCTGACCCAGGGCTACCCGTCGATCGGGTGCGCACCGTGCACCCGTCCGGTGGCTCCTGGCGAGGATCCCCGCGCCGGCCGTTGGGCGGGCCTGAACAAGACCGAATGCGGACTGCATGTGCAGCCGTCCGAGACCGCCGAGATCGTGGAGGCCCCCTTCGTGACCGCATTGCAGAGCCTGAACCTGACCCCGTCCGCGCCGGCGGGTGAGCTTGTCGACAGCTCGGTAGAACCGCTGGTTGAGCTTGCCGAAACCTCGCGAGGGGTCTCGACAAGCTCGACCATCGGTGAGTCGACAAGCTCGACCGACGCGAGCTCGACCAACGAGAGCGCGCGGCGGCTGAGCCAACTGCGTGAGCTGGAGTCCGAGGCGATCCACATCATCCGCGAGACGGTCAGCGAGCTGGAGCGTCCGGTGCTGCTGTTCTCGGGCGGCAAGGACTCGGTGGTGATGCTGCACCTGGCCGCGAAGGCGTTCTGGCCGGCGCCGCTGCCGTTCCCGCTGCTGCACGTCGACACCGGTCACAACTTCGCCGAGGTGCTCGAGTTCCGCGACTCGGTCGCCGAGTCGCTGGGCGCCCGGCTGATCGTGGCCAAGGTGCAGGACTACATCGACGACGGACGGCTCGTGGAGCGCTCCGACGGCACCCGCAACCCGCTGCAGACCCAGCCGCTGCTGGACGCCATCGCCGAGGGCCGCTTCGACGCGGTCTTCGGTGGCGGACGCCGCGACGAGGAGAAGGCGCGCGCGAAGGAGCGGGTGGTGAGCCTGCGCGACGAGTTCGGCCAGTGGGATCCGCGCAACCAGCGGCCCGAGCTGTGGAATCTGTACAACCCGCGGCACCGTCCCGGCGAGCACGTCCGGGTGTTCCCGCTGAGCAACTGGACCGAGCTGGACGTCTGGCGCTACATCGAGGCCGAGAGCATCGAACTGCCTGCGCTCTACTACGCGCACGAACGCGAGGTGTTCAACCGCGACGGCATGTGGCTGGCGGTCGGCGAGTTCTCCCAGCCGAAGCCGTCCGAGCAGGTGCTGACCAAGACCGTCCGCTACCGGACCGTCGGCGACATGTCGTGTACCGGCGCCGTCGAATCGGACGCCACCGACGTGGCCGCGGTGCTGGCCGAGGTGGCCGCCACCCGGATCACTGAACGCGGCGCCACCCGCGCCGACGACCGGCTCACCGAGGCCGCCATGGAGGACCGCAAGAAGGAAGGCTACTTCTGATGAGCAGCGCAGTTCTGACAAGCAGCGATACCACCGGCACGCTGCTGCGGATGGCCACCGCGGGCAGCGTGGACGACGGCAAGTCCACCCTGGTGGGGCGGCTGTTGCACGACTCGAAGTCGGTGCTGTCCGATCAGCTGGCCGCCGTCGAGCGGGTCAGCAAGGAGAAGGGCCTCGGCATCGTCGACCTGGCGCTGCTCACCGACGGCCTGCGGGCCGAGCGCGAGCAGGGCATCACCATCGACGTCGCCTACCGCTACTTCGCCACCGCCAAGCGCACCTTCGTGCTGGCCGACTGCCCCGGGCATGTCCAGTACACCCGCAACACGGTGACCGGCTCGTCCACCGCCGACGTGCTGGTGCTGCTGGTCGACGTCCGCAAGGGCGTGCTCGAGCAGACCCGCCGGCACCTCGCCGTCGCGGCCCTGCTGCGGGTACCGCACCTGGTGTTCGCGGTGAACAAGATCGACCTGGTCGACTTCGACGCCGACCGGTTCGCGACCGTCGCCGCCGAGATCGCCGAGGTGGCCGCCGGGCTGGGCATCGAGGACGTCCGGTGCGTGCCGGTGTCGGCGCTGCTCGGCGACAACATCGTCGAGCGCTCCGAGCAGACCCCCTGGTACGACGGCCCCAGCCTGCTGGAACTGCTGGAGGAGCTGCCGTCCGGCACCACGGTCGAGGACGAGCCGTTCCGGTTCCCGGTGCAGCTGACCATCCGTCCGCAGGCCGCCGCGCGCGACCCGAAGCACGTCGAGTACCGCGGCTACGCCGGCCAGATCGCCTCCGGCGTGGTCCGGGTCGGCGATCAGGTGACCGTGCTGCCGCTGGGCCGGACCACCACCGTGGTCGGCATCGACGCCGCCGGCGAAGAACTCGACGAGGCGTTCGCGCCGATGTCGGTGACGTTGCGGCTGGCCGACGAGGTGGACATCACCCGCGGTGAGCTGATCGCCTCGGCCGCCGATGCTCCGACGCCCACCCAGGACGTCGACGGGCTGGTCTGCTGGCTCTCAGACCGGGCGCTGCGTCCGGGGTCGAAGGTGCTGCTCAAGCACACCACCCGCACCGTGCAGGGCATCGTGAAGGAGATCAAGGGCCGGCTCGACCTGGACACCCTGACTCCGGTCGAGGCCGAGGCGCTGACCCTGAACGACATCGGCCGGGTCAGCATCCGGCTGGCCGCCCCGATCGTCGCCGAGAACTACTCCGCGTCGCGGCGCACCGGTGCTTTCCTGCTGGTCGACGCCCAGATGGGCAGCACGCTGGCGGCCGGCATGATCCGGGCCGGGCTGAGCGCCGAGGAGTTCGACGCCGCGACGCTGGACTGGTCCATCTGATGACCTGGACTTCGTATCGGCCGCCACTGGTGTTGGCGGTGCACGGCACCCGCTCGGCGCTGGGCACCCGGACCTCGATCGCGCTCGCCGAAGCGGTCGCCGCCGCCAGCGGTGCCGACGTCCGGCTCGGCTGGGTGGACATCCACACCCCCACGCTGACCGACACGTTGCGCGAACTGGGCGAGGCGATCGTGGTGCCGGCCTTCCTGACCGGCGGCTACCACGTCACCTCCGACATTCCGGCGGCGATCACCGCCGCCGGTGGGCTGTCCACCGCCACCCCGCTGGTCGGTGCCGACGTGCTGCCCGCCGTCCTGGAGCGCCTGGACGCGGTCGGCGAGTTCGATGCGGTGGTGCTCGCCGGAGCGGGGTCGTTGCGTCCGCGGGCGGTCGCCGAGGTGCGTGCCGTGGCACGGGAGCTTTCCAGGGCCGTGGACCGTCCGGCCCTGGCAGGTTTCGTCACCGCGTCCTCGCCGACCGTGCCCGAGGCGGTGGCCGAGCTGCGCGCGGCCGGCCACCGCCGGATCGCGATCGCGTCCTACCTGCTGGCTCCGGGCCGGTTCAGCGAGCAACTCGCCGAGGCCGGCGCCGACGTGGTGAGCGAGCCGATCGGCGTCCACCCGCTGCTGGTGGAGACCATCGTCGGCCGCTGGCGCGCCGCCCTGGCCGAGCCCCTGACCGATTCTCGACCGAAAGCCGTGAATGACTGAGCAGGCCGCGTCACCCACCCAGATCCCGGATCAAGCCCGGGATGACGGCGGAACTCACATGGCAGCCCGCACCGTCATCCCGGCGAACGCCGGGATCTCCCACTCGTCCCACTCGAAAGCCGCCAATGACTGAGCTGCTGGACAAGCCGTTAAGCTGGCTTGGATTGTCACAACAAAAGGAGGGCGCAACCCGCATGAGCGAGGTTCGCAGCGTCGATCGGGTCGTCATCCGATTCGCCGGAGACTCCGGGGATGGCATGCAGCTGACCGGCGACCGGTTCACCTCCGACACAGCTCAGCTGGGCAACGACTTCTCCACCCTGCCCAACTTCCCGGCCGAGATCCGGGCGCCGGCCGGCACCGTGGCGGGCGTGTCCAGTTTCCAGGTGCACTTCGCCGACTTCGACATCCGCACCCCCGGCGACCGTCCGGACGTGCTGGTGGTGATGAACCCGGCGGCACTGAAGGCCAACCTGCACGACCTGCCGCGCGGTGCGGTGATCCTGGCCGACACCGCTGACTTCAGCAACCGGAACCTGGCCAAGGTGGGCTACACCAGCAACCCGCTGGAGGACGGCAGCCTCGACGCCTACGAGGTGCATGCGATCGACCTGACCGGTCTCGCAGTCGCTGCCGTGGCCCCCTTCGGGCTGGGTCGCAAGGACGCCGCCCGCACCAAGAACATGTTCGCGCTGGGCCTGCTGACCTGGCTGTACAGCCGCCCCGAGCAGGGCACCCTCGACTTCCTGGCCCGCAAATTCGCCAGCAAGCCCGGGATCCGCGACGCCAACATGGCCGCCTTCCGGGCCGGCCATGCCTACGGCGAGACCACCGAGGTGTTCACCGTCCGCTACCAGGTGGCGGCCGCCCCGACACCGGCCGGTACCTACCGGCAGATCACCGGCAACACCGCGCTCGCCTACGGGCTGATGGCCGGTGCCGCCAAGGCCGGCCTGCAGCTGTTCCTGGGTGCCTACCCGATCACCCCGGCCTCCGACGTGCTGCATCTGCTGTCCCGGGCCAAGGACCACGGCGTGATCACCTTCCAGGCCGAGGACGAGATCGCGGCCGTCGGTGCCGCACTGGGCGCCTCGTACGCGGGTGCGCTGGGCGTGACCAGCACGTCCGGGCCGGGTATGGCGCTCAAGATGGAAACCATCTCGCTGGCCGTGATGCTCGAGTTGCCACTGGTGATCTGCGACGTGCAGCGCGCCGGACCGGCGACCGGCCTGCCGACCAAGACCGAGCAGGCCGACCTGTTCCAGGCGATCTACGGACGCCACGGCGAGGCCCCGCTGCCGGTGATCGCCGCCCAGTCCCCCGGCGACTGCTTCGACGCCGCGGTGGAGGCGACCCGGATCGCGCTCACCTACCGGACGCCGGTGATCCTGCTCTCGGACGGCTACCTGGGTAACGGCGCCGAGCCGTGGGCCGTGCCGAACCTGGCCGACCTGCCGGCGATCGACCCGGGCTTCGTCACCGAGCCGCCCGCCGACGGACCGTTCCTGCCCTACAGCCGTGACGAGAAGCTGGCCCGGCCGCTGGCGATTCCGGGCACCCCCGGCCTGGAGCACCGGGTCGGCGGCCTGGAGAAGGCGCACGGCACCGGCAACGTCTCCTACGACCCGGACAACCACGAGCACATGGTCAGGTTGCGGCAGGCCAAGATCGACGGCATCGCCGCCGACCTGCCGCCACTGGAGGTGGAGGATCCGGGTGGCAACGCCCGGGTGCTGGTGATCGGCTGGGGCTCCAGCTACGGTCCGATCTCGGCGGCCACCCGCCGCGTCCGGCTCAGCGGCCGGAACGTCGCCACCGTGCATCTGCGGCACCTGAACCCGCTGCCGTCCGACCTGGGCGACATCCTGCGCCGCTACGACCGGGTGATCGTGCCCGAGATGAACCTGGGTCAGCTGGCGTTCATCCTGCGCGGCAAGTACCTGGTGAATTGCGAGAGCTACTCTCGGGTGCGCGGCCTGCCGATCTCGCTGTCGGAGCTGGCCGAAGACCTGATCGCCCTCATCGACGAACAGGTTCGTGTTGACGAGCAGGTTCGTGTTGACGAACAGGCCCCGATCGACGGACATACCCGTATCGACTCCAAGGACGCCTCATGACCGCCACCACGCCCGGCCTCGCCGGTGTTCCGTTGGCGCTGACCCCGCTGAACCGCAAGGACTTCACCTCTGACCAGGAGGTGCGCTGGTGCCCCGGCTGCGGCGACTACGCCGTGCTGGCCGCCTTCCAGGGCCTGATGCCGCAGCTCGGCATCCGCCGCGAGAACACCGTGATCGTCTCGGGCATCGGCTGCTCGTCGCGGTTCCCGTACTACGTGGACTCCTACGGCATGCACTCGATCCACGGCCGGGCGCCGGCGATCGCCACCGGTGTGGCGGTGTCGCGTCCCGACCTGGCGGTGTGGGTGATCACCGGCGACGGTGACGCGCTGAGCATCGGCGGCAACCATCTGATCCACGCCCTGCGGCGCAACGTGAACATCACCATCATGCTGTTCAACAACCGCATCTACGGGTTGACCAAGGGCCAGTACTCGCCGACCTCGGAACTGGGCAAGGTGACCAAGTCGACTCCGGTCGGTTCGGTGGACTACCCGTTCAACCCGATCTCGCTGGCGCTCGGCGCCGAGGCCGGTTTCGTGGCCCGCACCATCGACTCCGACCGGGCGCATCTGACCGAGGTGCTGACCGCCGCGATCGGCTACCGCGGGGCGTCCCTGGTGGAGATCTACCAGAACTGCCCGATCTTCAACGACGACGCCTTCCTCGACCTCAAAGGCCCCAAGGCGCCCGGTGTCATCCGTTTGGTGCATGGTCAGCCGGTCACCTTCGGCCCGGACGGCGCCCAGTCGGTGATCCGGCGTCCGGACGGCTCGGTCGCCGTGGTCGACACCGCCGACGCCGACCCGGCCCAGGTGGTCGTCCACGATGCCCACGCCGACGACCCGACTTCGGCGTTCGCACTGTCCCGGCTGACCGACACCGGCGTGCTGCAGCAGGCACCGATCGGCATCTTCCGGCAGGTGGAGCGTCCGTCCTTCGACGACGGCGCCCGCGAGCAGGTGCGGATGCCCGAGACGTCCGAGCGGCTGAGCGCACTGCAGGGCCTGATCAACGGATCGGACACCTGGACGGTCAGCTGACCCACCGTCGGCTGAGCTTGTCGAGACCCAGCGCGAGATCGTCCCACTTCAGGTACGCCGTGTGACGATCTCGAAATCGTGACACCGGGTCAGGGTCGCCGGGCGACCACGGAGAACATCAGCGGGATCTTGGGGCTTGCGTCGGGCAGAACCCATCCGCGGTCGGTGGCGACGAGACCGGGCAGCGCCTTCCATGGGATCGTCTGGTGCTCGCCGAATGCCTCGATACGCAGTCCGGCGTTGAGGATGGCGGTGAGGATCTCAGCCAGATCGTGCGGCCACTGGTAGGTGACGTTGTTCTCCAACAGGGTGTCGCTGGCGTAGGTGACGCCGTCGTCGAACCGTTTCGGCTCACCGGTGGCGAAGTACGGCTCGCCCGCCACCAACAGATCGTCATCGCGCTCGTACTGCATCGCGCTCATCATCGGGTGGCCGTCATAGACCAGGAAGACGCCCCCGGGACGAAGCAGGCGGTGGACGCTCGCCGCCCACGAATCGAGGTCGGCGAGCCAGGCCAGGACACCTACCGAGGTGAACACGACGTCGAACTGACGACCGAGAGCCTCCGGCACGTCCTCGTTGGCGCACTGGAGGAACGAGGCATTCGGAGTTCCTGCCCGCTCGGCCAATGCGGTCGCGGCGGCGATCGCCTCGCCGGACAGGTCCGTGCCCACGATCTGTGCACCACGCCTGGCGAAGCTGATCGTGTCCAGCCCGAT
>NZ_JAPUED010000004.1:18319-31951 GCF_027492755.1 Micropruina sp.
GACCCGCTCGTTCCAGTTGCGCATATTCGCCGCGACGAAGTCGGCTGACATCATCCCCTCCGAAGGCCAGGGCTTCAGTCCTCGCTCGAATCCTTGGCCGACGTCGCGACCACCGCCAGCAGACCGCCGACCAGCCCGAGGTTCTTGAGGAACTGGGTCAGGTTCCCCGCCTTGGCCTTCGGGTCGGAGTCCTTCCAGAAGGCGTGCCCGGCCAGGGTCGTCGGCACCATCGCACCAGCAACAGCCGCGGCGCCCAGCCGGGGAAAGATGCCCGTGGCCACCGCCAGACCGCCCAGCACCATGGCGGCGCCGTTCGCCCGGACGGCCGTGTCGGCGTATTCCTCGGGGATGCCGAAGTTGCTGGCCATCGCGACCCGCGGACCGGGCTCCTTGACGGCCTGATAACCCAGATAGACGAACGGCACGCCCAATGCCGCTCGGGAGAGCACAGACAACAAAGACACGGAGCACCCCTCTCATCTCGACGCGGGTTCGCGCCGGTTCATCACCCTACTTCGTGCGTCCGTCGAGACCTCGATCGGTTCGTGACCCGGGGATGGGTCCAGATCACCATCGGTCCGGACGGCACCCGGCTCACCCTCGGACAGCACCCTGCCGGTCCGCTCAATCGGTGATCAGGGCTTCTCGCGGCCGCCGTCATCCTCAGGTCCGGCAGTATCGGCCAGGTCAGCCGGGTCCGTGGTGCCTTGCGGATCGTCCTCGACGCTCAGGTTGCCGTACTCCTGCTCGGAGGTTCCGGCCTCCTCGACGTCGGTTGCGCGGTCACGCTGTTGCTCGGTCATCGTCGGTACCTTTCGGGTCGTTGGGCCTGCATGCAGGATTCCCGCCCGGGGTCGCACACACCACCGCCCAAACGGGTGGTTCGGCTGACTGGCGGGTTCGGGCGTCACTCGCGCTTTGCAGAGCGACAGCGGCTCGCGAAGACGTCAGTCAGTCCGCGGGATCGTCACCCCCGCGAGGTTGCCAGATAGCCCTAGGATCGCTCGCGTGACCGCATTCGACGTCGATCCCCAGATCCGACCGCAGGACGACCTGTTCCGCCACGTCAACGGGCCGTGGCTGGCCAGCACTCCGATCCCTGACGACAAGCCCGCCTACGGTGCCGCTTCGATCCTCAGGGACGCCGCCGAAGAAGCGGTGCGCGACATCATCACCGGCCTGTCCGGGGCCGCTCCCGGCACCGAGGCGGCGAAGGTGCAGGACCTGTATGCGTCCTTCATGAACACCGACGAGGTGGAGCGCCGCGGCCTCGAACCGCTGCGGCCGCTGCTCGACGAGATCGACGCCGTCGACAGTGTGGACGCCCTGCTCGACTACTTCGGCCGCAGCGCGCGGCGCAACACCGGCACGCCGCTCGACCTGTCGGTGGAGTCCGATCCCGGCGACCCGACCCGCTACGCGCTGTTCGTCGGCCAGTCCGGGCTGGGTCTGCCCGACGAGGAGTACTACCGCGACGAGCGCTTCGCCGACATCCTCACCGCCTACCGCGAGCATGTCGCCGAGACCCTCACCTTGGCGGGGCTGGACGCGTCCGAGGCCGACGCGATCGTCGCCCTCGAGACCGAGATCGCCGCCCGGCACTGGGACAAGGTGCGCACCCGCGACCTGCGCCAGATGTACAACCCGACCCGGCCCGAGCCCTTCTCGGAACGGATCGACTGGCTGCGCATGTTCCGTGCCGCCGGCATCGACGAGCTGGAGCAACTGATCGACGCCCAGCCGTCCAACGCGATCGACGTGGTCGAACTGCTGGGCTCGGAGCGGCTACCCGCCTGGCGGGCCTGGGCCCGTTTCCACCTGCTGTCGGCGCTGTCGCCCTATCTGCCGGAGGCGTTCGTCCAAGCCCGGTTCAGCTTCTACGGCACCACCCTGAACGGCATCCCCACCAACCGCGAGCGGTGGAAGCGCGGCCTGACATTGGTCGAACGATCCCTGGGCGAGGCGGTCGGCAAGCTGTACGTCGAGCGGCACTTCTCGTCCGTCGCCAAGCAGCGGATGGATGAGCTGGTGGCGAACCTGATCGAGGCCTACCGGAACTCGATCAGCACGCTCGACTGGATGACCGAGGCGACCCGCACCCAGGCGCTCGACAAGCTGAGCAAGTTCATCCCGAAGATCGGTTATCCGGACAAGTGGCGCGACTACTCCGGACTCGAGGTGGACGCCACCGACCTGCTCGGCAACGTGCTGCGCTCCGCCGACTTCGAAAGCGACTACCAACTGGCGAAGCTCGGTGGGCCGATCGACCGGCATGAATGGCTGATGACCCCGCAGACGGTCAACGCCTACTACCACCCGTTGCGCAACGAGATCGTCTTCCCGGCAGCCATCCTGCAGCCGCCGTTCTTCGACGAGAACGCCGACGCCGCAGTGAACTACGGCGGAATCGGCGCCGTCATCGGGCACGAGATCGGCCACGGCTTCGACGACCAGGGTTCCACCTGTGACGGGGACGGCAAACTGCGCGACTGGTGGACGCCCGAGGACCGGGAAGCGTTCGAGGATCGGACGAAGGCGCTGATCGATCAGTACGACGCGCTGATCCCCGCCGAGACCCCCGGGCATCACGTCAACGGCAAGCTGACCATCGGCGAGAACATCGGTGACCTGGGTGGGCTGTCCATCGCCTACAAGGCGTGGCGGCTGGCGGTGGGCGGCCAGGAGCCCGAGCCGATCGACGGCCTGACCGGCGCCCAGCGGCTGTTCATGGCCTGGGCGCGGGCCTGGCAGCACAAGTCGCGGCCCGAGGCGTTGATCACTCAGCTGACCAACGACCCGCACTCGCCCGACGAGTTCCGCTGCAACCAGGTGGTGCGCAACATTCCCGAGTTCTACGACGCCTTCGGCGTCACCGGCGACGACGCCCTGTGGCTGGCGCCCGAGCAGCAGGTCGCCATCTGGTAGGCGCGAATCGTTCCGGCGGCCGGTTCCGTCACCCCAGGTTCGGACGGCCCCAGGGCGCGACCTGTTCCAGGGCGGCAGCAAGCCCGAGCAGGGTGTCCTCGGCGCCGAACTTGCCGCCGAGCATCACCCCGATCGGCAGCTCGGGCGACTCCGGGCCGTCCACCCGGGCGGTGTGCAACGGCAGGCTGATCGCCGGGCGTCCGGTCAGGTTGTAGATCGACGTCCATGGCGTGAACCGGGTCTGCGCGGCGAAGTCGGCGGCGGGATCAGCGTCGTCGCGCAGGCTGCCGGTCGGGGCCGGCGGTTGGGCCAGGGTGGGCGTGAGGACGATGTCGTAGTCGGCCCAGGCCTCCGCGACCTGCAGGGTGAGCAGCTGGATGGCGGCCAGCGCCTGGGCGTACTCCAGCGCGGTGGACGTCCGGCCGGCCTCGCGCAGCCATCGGGTGAGCGGCGTCAGCGCCGCCTCCGCCTCGGGCGGCAGCGGAATGCTGAGCGCCCCGACCGCCCACACCGACGCGAACGCCTGCCACTGCGAATCGGGGAACGGCACCGGGCATTCCACGATCTCGTGGCCGAGGCCCTCCAGCAGCGTGGCCGCGCGGTTGGCGGCGTCCAGGCAGGCCGGATGCACCTCGGCGTCCGCGGCGATCACCGGGGCGGTCAACAGCCCGATGCGCAGCCGTTCGGGCGCACGCTCGCAGGCGGTCAGGTACCCACCGGACGCCGTCGGCGCCCAGTAGGTGTCGCCCGGACGTGGCCCGGCCAGCACGTCCAGCGCCAGCGCGGTATCGCGCACCGTGCGGGTCAGCACACCGTCGATGCCGAGTCCCGGACCCGGCGGCCGGTTGCCGGACGAGATCAGCCCGCGGCTGACCTTCAGGCCGACGAGTCCGCAGACGGAGGCCGGAATGCGAATCGAGCCGCCGCCGTCCGAGCCGTGCGCGATCGGGACGATGCCGGCCGCCACCGCGGCCGCCGCTCCGCCGCTGGAGCCACCGGCGGAACGCGTCGGATCCCAGGGCGTCACCGCGGGCGCGCCGGTGTCGGGCTCGGTGTAGCAGGGCAGGCCGAACTCGGGGGTGGCGGTCTTGCCGACCATGCTGGTGCCGGCGTCCGCGAACCAGCCGACGATCGGGTCGTCGACGCTGGCCCGGTTGCCACGCAATGCGGCGCTACCGGCCTCCCACGGCAGTCCGGCCACCTGGTTCAGGTCCTTGATCGGACACGGCACACCGGCCAGCGACAGCCGCTCTCCGGCCGCGATCCGGGCGTCGGTGCGCCGGGCGTCCGCCATGCCGTGATCAGGGGCGAGGCAGCTGAAGGCGCCGTACCCGGGGCCGCGCTGCTCGGCGAGTTCGAGTGCTGCCGCAGCCACCTCGACGGCGGACAACTGGCCGGCATTCACCTCGCGCGCGATGTCCAGAGCAGAGAGCGAGGAGTACGTATCGGCGTCCAGCATGGCCGCCATCCTGTCACGCCGTCCGGCAGCCGCGCACACCCGCAGAGGCGCTTCTCACGAGGTCTTTAACGCTGCTTTGGACGAGGGTTGCTCCTTCGGACCAATCAGCCCTGCGAGATGGTGTCTCGCCTCCGCAGATCCCCTGGTCACCCGGCGTGGGTCAGCTCTTCTTGTGGTCGATCTTCTTGGGGTCGAGGATGCCGCTGATGGTGGGCTCGAAGGCTGCGCCGAGCTGTTTGACGGCGAGACGACCGACCAGCTGCTGCTCGGTGGTGACCCGCTCGGAGCGTCCGCTGCCGAGGAAGGTGATCGCCCAGTGCAACAGGGTGGTGATCCGGTTCTTGAAGCCGACCACGTAGATCAGGTGCAGGCCGAGCCAGGCCATCCAGGCCATGAACCCGCTCCACTGCACCTTGTCGTTGATCTTGGCGACCGCGCCGAAGCGGCTGATCACCGCCATCGAGCCCTTGTCGAAGTACTTGAACGGCTCGGTGACGGGGGCGCCGGTGAGTTCACCGATGATCTTCTTCGCGGCGTACTTGCCGCCCTGGATGGCGACCTGGGCGACACCCGGGAGCCGGTCGAGGCTCATCATGTCGCCGATGACGAACACCTCGGGGTGGGTCGGCAGGGTCAGATCGGGCTGGACGGGCACGCGTCCGGCCCGGTCGACCTCGATGCCGGACTGCTCGGCCAGCGTCCGCCCCAGCGGGCTGGCCTGCACGCCGGCGGCCCACACCTTGCAGATCGACTCGATGCGCTCGGTGCTGCCGTCGGTGTACTTCACGTCGAGGCCGGTGGCGTCCACGTTGGTGACCATGCCGTTCAGCTTGATCTCGACGCCGATCCGCTCCAGCTCCTTCTTGGCGGCCGCGGACAGCTTCTCTCCGAACGGCGGCAGCACCACGGGTGCACCGTCGAGCAGCAGCACCCGGCACTGCCGGGTGTCGATGTTGCGGAACGACTCGACCAGCGTCTTGTGGCACAGCTCGACGATCTGGCCGGCCAGCTCCACGCCCGTCGGGCCGGCGCCCACCACCACGAAGGTCATCAGCGAGCGGCGCTCGGCGGCGTCCTGGCTGAGCTCGGCCATCTCCAGAGCGCCGAAGATCCGGGCCCGCAGCTCCAGCGCGTCGTCGATGGTCTTCATGCCCGGCGCGAAGGTCGCGAACTGATCGTTGCCGAAGTACGACTGGCCGGCGCCGGCGGCCACGATCAGGTAGTCGTAGCGCAGGATGATCTGCTTGGAGAGCTTCTCGCCGATCACGATCCGCGAGTCGAGGTTGATCTTGTTCACCTCGCCCAGCAGCACCCGGGCGTTCTTCTGCTTGCGCAGGATGTCGCGGGTCGCCGGGGCGATCTCACCGCTGGAGAGGATGCCCGTGGCCACCTGGTAGAGCAAAGGCTGGAACAGGTGCGCCGTGGTCTTGCTGATCAGCGTGATGTCGACATCGGCCTTGGCCAGCGCCTGGGCCGAGAACAGCCCACCGAACCCGGAACCGATGATGACGACGTGAGGACGAGGCATATGTACTCCAAGGAGGAATTCTTCGGTGTAGCTATCGGCTTGAGTCTGCCGGGCCGTGCATCCGCTGGCAAGCGGGCACGGCCGCAGCGGTCAAGGAAGCCGGGGCCATTGCTGTTCTGAGCGGCAGATGCTGAACCGTGCCCGCTCAACTCGACCGGCTGACGACCTGGTCGCAGAGTTCGAACATGGCTTCGCGGGCCGGCCCTTCGGGCAGTCGGGTCAGCAGATCCTTGGCTGCCTGGGCGCGCCGCTCGACCTCGGCCCGCGCCTGGTCCAGCGCCGGATGGGCCCGCATCAGGGCAAGCGCCTCGGCCAGTTCGTCGGGATCGGTGAGCCGGCGTCCGATCAGTTCGCGCAGCCGGGCGTCGGCCGGGTCGTCCGCCTGCCGGACCAGCAGCGTGGGCAGCGTCCACACCCCTTCGCGCAGATCGGTGCCGGGGGTCTTGCCGGCCCGGTCGCTGGCGATGTCGATGATGTCGTCGGACAGCTGGAAGACCACGCCGATTTCCTCACCGAAGGTGGTCAGCGCGTCGAGCACAGGTTCGGGAGCGCCGCACACCATGCCACCGAACCGGGCGGACGCGGCGATCAGCGAGCCGGTCTTGTCGGCCACCACGTCCAGGTAGTGCGCCACCGGATCGTCGCCGTCCTCGGGCCCCCGGGTCTCGGCGACCTGACCCTGCACCAGCCGGCCGAAGGTGTCGGCCTGGATCGCCACATATTCGGTGCCGAGCGTCGACACGATCGCGGACGCCCGGGCGAACAGGAAGTCGCCCACCATGATCGCCACCGTGTTGCTCCACCGATGGTTGGCGCTCTCGGCGCCGCGACGGAACTCGGCCTCGTCCATGACGTCGTCGTGGTACAGGCTGGCCACATGGGTCAGTTCGACCACCATCGCCGCCCGTTCGACCGCGTCCGAATCGGCGCCGTCGTAGAGCTGGGACGCCGCCACCACCAGCAGCGGCCGGAATCGTTTACCGCCCGCGTTGATGATGTGGGTCGCTGCCTCGGTGACGAACGGCGTCTTGCCGAAGGCTGCGGCGGCCAGGCGTTCCTCGATCGACTGCAACCGGTCGACGACCGACTGCGCGAAGGTGGAGTCGACGCCGATCTCGAGTGTCACACTTCTCCTTGCTCATACGTTGGGCAGGCAGGGGTGAGTCTACGTGCTGCGAGCCTCAGCGCAGGAACGTTCCGGCCATGGTGGCCAAGTCGAGGACCGGGCCGGGGAAAACGCCGAGCACCGCGATGCCGAGCGCCGACACCAGCACCGGCAGCCAGGTGAAGGCACTGGCTCGCCCGACGGTCACGCCCTCGGCGGGTTCGCCGAAGAACATCACCACCACGATCCGCAGGTAGAACACCGCAGCCACCAGGCTCAGCACCACCGCGACGATGACCAGCCAGTCGAAACCGCCCTGCCAGGCCGCCGCGAACACCGCCCACTTGCCGATGAAACCACCGGTCAACGGAATGCCGGTGAAGCTCAGCATGAACAGCGCGAAGATGCCGGCCACCAGTGGGCTCTTGCGGCCCAGGCCCGACCAGCTGGCGATCGCGTTGGCCTCGCCCGAGGGGTTGCGCACCATGGTGATCACGGCGAAGGCACCGATGCTGGCCAGGCCGTAGACGACCAGGTAGAACATCGCGGCGGCCACACTGTCCAGCGGGCTGGTCGGCGACGCGGTGGACGCCCCGACGACGGCGGTCATGATGAAGCCGGCGTGGGCGATCGAGCTGTAGGCCAGCGTCCGCTTCATGTCGGTTTGGGTCAGACCCCACACCGAGCCGACCACCATGGTGGCGACGATCAGCACGACCAGGATCGGCTGCCAGGTCCACCGCTCCCCCGACAGCGCCACGTACAGCACCCGCAGGGTGGCACCGACGGCGGCCAGCTTGGTGCAGATCGCCATGAAGCCGGTGACGGCGGTCGGGGCGCCGGTGTAGACGTCGGGCGTCCAGTTGTGGAACGGCACGACGCCGATCTTGAACAGCAGGCCGACCAGCAGCATCGCCAGGCCGGCGACCAGGATGCCGCGGCCCATCGTCGGGTTCTGGACGGCGTCCGCGATCGCCTTCAGTTCGAACGAGCCGGCGTAGCCGTACAGCAGCGCCACCCCGAACAGGAAGAAGGCCGAGCTGAACGCACCGAGCAGGAAGTACTTCAGCGCCGCCTCCTGGGAGAGCAGCCGGCGCCGGCGCGCCATCCCGCACATCAGGTAGAGCGGCAGCGAGAGCACCTCGAGCGCCACGAACATGGTGATCAGGTCGGACGCGGCGGGGAACACCATCATGCCGCCGAGCGCGAACAGCGCCAGCGGGAAGACCTCGGTGTGCTCGAGCTTGGCCGCGGACGCTTCCGCCTCGGCGCGACTGCCTGGCACGGTGGCCACGGACGCCGCGAAGGCGCTCACCCCGCCGTTCAGCTGCCGCTCGGCGAAGACCAGGATGGCGCCCAGGCCGAGCACCAGCAGTGCACCCCACATGAAGTAGCTGGGGCCGTCCAGCATCATCGAGCCCATCGCCAGCGGACCGCCGATGCCGGCGCGCCAGTTGACCACCAGGAAGGTGGCTGCGACGACGATGCTGACCACCGTCACGCCGGCCTGAATGGCGAATCGGTGCGCCTTGGGCGCGGCCGCCTCGATCAGGATGCCGAGGATCGCTGCACCCAGGACCACCAGAACCGGGGCCAGTGCCTGCCACTCGAAGTTCATCACTTCTCTCCCTTCGCGGGCGCGACCGGATCCGTCAGTTGCATGCGGGTCATGGCGGCCTTGGCGGTCGGCTCGACCAGGTTCACGATCGGTCCGGGCAGCACGCCGAACAGCAGGATGATCGCCACGATCGGCACCAGCACACTCCGTTCGGAGCCGGTCAGGTCCCGGGTGAAGTGCTTCGCGGTGGCCTCGGTGACCGGGCCGGTCATCGTCCGCTGGTACATCAGCAGCGCGTAGGTGGCGGCCAGGATGATGCCGGTCGCCGCGATCGCGGCGATCCACGGCGTGCGTGACCAGGTGCCGGCGATCACCAGGAACTCGCTGACGAAGGTCGACATGCCGGGCAGCGACAGCGCCGACAGGCAGGCCAGCAGGAACGCGCCGGCCAGCACCGGGGCGACCTTCTCGACACCGCCGAACGCGGACACCTCGGCCGAACCACGCCGCTTGATCAGGTACCCGACGGTGAGGAACAGCGCCGCGGTGGAGAAGCCGTGGTTGACCATGAAGAAGATCGAGCCGTTGATCGACTGGGTGGTGAACACGTAGATGCCCAGCACCATGAAGCCGAAGTGGCTGACCGAGGTGTACGACACCAGCCGCAGCAGGTTCTTGCTGGCGATCGCGGCCGCGGCACCGTAGATGATCGAGATCAGCGACAGCGCGATCATCACCGGGGCGACCCAGGCGCTGGCCTCCGGGAAGATCCCGATGCAGAACTTGATCATCGCGAAGGTGCCGATCTTGTCCAGGATGCCGACCATCAGCGTGGACGAGCCGGGCGTCGCCTGTTCGGCGGCGAACGGCAGCCAGGTGTGCACCGGCACCATCGGCGCCTTGATCACGAAGGCGATCAGGAACCCGACCATCAGCAGCCGTCCCGCGTCGACCGGGATCGGCAGGCCGGCCAGGTCGCTCAGCAGGTAGCTGGGCGCGCCGCGCAGCGACACCGACATGGCGAACAGCCCGATCACCGCGGCCAGCAGGATGAACCCGCCGACCAGGTTGAACATCAGGAACTTCAGTGCCGCGGCCCGGCGGTGCTCGCCGCCGAAGCCGCCGATCAGGAAGTACATCGGGATCAGCGTCGCCTCGAAGAAGACGTAGAACAGCAGCACGTCGTCGGCGAGGAAGGTGAAGATCGCGGTGCCCTGCAGTGCCAGCACCATGGCGGCGTAGCCCTGGGCGTTCCAGCGTCCGTGACCGGTGACGTTCCACTCGGCGATCAGCACCAGCGGGGTGAGGATCACGGTGAGCAGCACCATCACCAGGCCCATGCCGTCCAGCCCGAGCGCCCAGTTGGCGCCGAAGGCGGTGATCCACGGCTGCCGCACGCTGAGGTCGGCGCCACCCAGGAACTGCAGGGTGACCAGCACCGCGACCACCAGGGTGGCCAGCGAGAACAGCAGGCCGAGCACACGGGCCAGGCCGCGCACCGGCAATGCCAGCACCAGTGCGCCGAGCAGCGGGATGCCGCCGAGCAGGGTAAGCAAACTCATCTCAGCTCCTCCCTCAGCCGCCCAGGCCGAGGATCACGACGACACCGATCGCCACCACACCGAGCACCATGGTCAGCGCGTAGCTGCGGACGTAGCCGGTCTGGGTGCCGCGGCCGACCACGCTGAACCCGGCGATGCCGGTGCTCAGGGTGTGCACGAAACCCTCGATGGTCCTGGCGTCGTTGGCGACCGCGGCCCGCGACATGCCCATCACCGGCTGCACCACCAGGGCGTCGTTGAGCGCGTCACCGAACAAGTCGTTGCGTCCGGCCACGGTGATGGCGTTGCCGGCCGGCGCCTGCGCCGGGATCGGCCTGCGGCCGAAGACCAGCCAGGCGACCAGCACGCCGGCCGCGACCACGATCATCGTGGCCCAGCCGACCACGGTCGGCAGCAGCGACACCTCGTGCGGATGCCCGCCGGTGGCGGGCTCGAGCCAGCCCTGGATCCAGGAGTTCATCACGGCACCGGCCACCAGGCTGAGCGCGCCCAGCACGATCAGCGGCACCGTCATCACCGCCGGCGATTCGTGCGGATGGACGCCGTCGACCCAGCGCTTGCGGCCACCGAAGGTCATCAGCATCAGCCGGGTCATGTAGAACGCGGTGACGCCGGCGCCGAGCAGGGCCAGCGATCCGACCAGTGGGCTGCGCGCGAACGCGGCCTCGATGATGTGGTCCTTGGAGAAGTAGCCGGCGGTCAGCGGGAAGCCGATGATCGCCAGGTAGCCCGCGCCGAACGTCCAGAAGGTGAGCGGCAGGTACTTGGCGAGAGCGCCGTAGTGCCGCATGTCGACGTCGTCGTTCATGCCGTGCATCACCGAACCGGCACCCAGGAACATGTTCGCCTTGAACGCGCCGTGGGTGAGCAGGTGGAAGATCGCGAAGGCGTAGCCGGCCGGGCCGATGCCGGCGGCCAGCATCATGTAGCCGATCTGGCTCATGGTCGAACCGGCCAGCACCTTCTTGATGTCGTCCTTCGCGGTGCCGATCCAGGCGCCGGCCAGCAGCGTCACGGTGCCGACGATCACCACGGCCGCCTGGGCGTCCGGGCTGAGGTCGAAGATGGCGTGGCTGCGCACCACCAGGTAGACGCCGGCGGTGACCATGGTGGCGGCGTGGATCAGCGCCGACACCGGGGTCGGGCCCTCCATCGCGTCCAGCAGCCAGGCCTGCAGCGGCACCTGCGCCGACTTGCCGCAGGCACCCAGCAACAGCAGGAGGCCGATCACGGTCGCCCACGGCCCTTCCAGCAGCGGTGCGCCGTGGTTGACGTCGACGAAGGCGGACGAGCCGAACATCGCCAGCATCGTGGAGATGGCCAGGATCATGCCGAAGTCGCCGACCCGGTTCATCACGAACGCCTTCTTGGCCGCGGCGGCCGCGGACGGCTTGTGCTGCCAGAAGCCGATCAGCAGGTAGGACGCCAGGCCGACGCCCTCCCAGCCGACGAACAACACCAGGTAGTTGTCGGCCAGCACCAGGGTGAGCATCGCCGCGACGAACAGGTTCAGGTAGCCGAAGAAGCGGCGCCGGCGCTCGTCGTGCGCCATGTAGCCCAGCGAGTAGACGTGGATCAGGCCGCCGACGCCGGTGATCAGCAGGGCGAACAGGATCGACAGCTGGTCGACCAGCAGCCCGACGTCGATCTGCCAGGAACCGGTGGCGAACCAGGTGTACAACGGCACCGACACCGCCCGCTGATCGGCAGGCGACCCGAGCTGCTGCAGGAACAGCAGCAGCGCCACCACGAACGAGCCGGCGATCAGCAGGACGGCCAGGTACGGGCCGATCTTCTCGATCCAGCGTCCGAAGACGAGCAGCAGCAGCGCGCCCAGCGCCGGCAGCGCGATCATCAGCCAGGCGTAGCCGAACAGTCCGGTGGCCGCGACCGGATCGACCACTTCCATCGGAGTCATGCGCCCCTCCCCCTCATTACTGCGCCGAGCGGGTCAGGGACACGCTGATCGTCGCTGGTCGAGCTTGTCGAGACCGCTGCGGAACCGGCCCGGGTCTCGATCGATGTGTAGTGCATGCGTGGCCTCACCGGTTCAACAGGTTGGCGTTGTCGACCGAGGTCGAGCGGCGGGTCTTGTAGATGCTGACGATGATGCCGAGTCCGACGACCACCTCAGCGGCGGCCACCACCATCACGAAGAAGCTGGCCACCTGCCCATCGAGCTTGCCGTGCTGGAAGGCGAACGCCACCAGGGCCAGGTTCGCGGCGTTCAGCATCAGTTCCACCGACATGAACGCCACCAGCGCGTTGCGCCGGATCATCACGCCGAGGGCGCCGATCACGAACAGGATCACCGCCAGGTAGAGGTAGTGGTCGATCACAGTTCCTCGTCCTCCTCGTCGCCGACCCGCTCGGCCGCCGCGAAGGCGTCCGCGGTGATCTGCTTGAGCTGCGCGCTGTCCAGCTGGACGCCGCGCTCGGTGAGCGTGCGGCTGACCGACTCCTCGGCGATGCTGCCGTCGGGCAGCAGGGCCGGGGTGGCGATCGAGTTGCTGGTGGCGAAGACACCCGAGTTGGGCAGTGAGCCCGGGTGGGTGCCGCTGGCGGCGTAGGCCTTCATCCGCTCGTCAGCCCGCTCCTTCTGGCCCAGCTTCGGCTTGGTGCGCTGCGCGTGGGCGAAGATCATCGCACCCACCGCGGCGGTGATCAGCAGTGCCGAGGTGAGTTCGAAGACCCACACGTAGCGGCCGAACAGCAGCTCGGCCACCCCCTCGACGTTGCCGCCGGCGGCCGCCTCGGCAGCCGCGGTGGTGGTCGCCGGCGCGGTCACCGCACCGCCGATCGAGAACACCATCAGGCCGAGCAGGCCGAGCGCGCCCAGCGCCGCCAGCACCCGCTGGCCCTTGATCGTCTCGACGATCGAGTCGGGGGTGTCGACGCCGACCAGCATCAGCACGAACAGGAACATCATCAGCACCGCACCGGTGTAGACGATGATCTGGACGGCGAACAGGAACGGTGCCGACAGCGACGCGTAGAGCACCGCCAGGCAGACCATGGTCAGCGCCATCGACAGCGCCGAGTGGACGGCCTTGCGGAACAGCACCAGGCCGAGCGCACCCAGCACCATCAGCGGTGCGCAGATCCAGAACACGACGGTCATCGGGCCTCCTGCGCCGAGGGCGTCCGAGTGTCCGGGGTGCCGGTCTTCGGCAGGCCGAGGAAGTAGGTCTTCTCGTCGTTGCCGAGCCGGCGCGGATGCGGCGGCGCCTCCATGCCGGGCAGCAGCGGCGCGAGCAGCCGCTCCTTGGTGTAGATCATCTTCTCGCGGGTGGTGTCGCCGAGCTTGAACTCGTTGGTCATGGTCAGCGCCCGGGTCGGGCAGGCCTCGATGCACAACCCGCACAGGATGCAGCGCAGGTAGTTGATCTGGTACACCGAGCCGTACCGCTCACCGGGGCTGAACCGGGCGTCCTCGGTGTTGTCGGCGCCCTCGACGTAGATGGCGTCCGCCGGGCAGGCCCAGGCGCACAGCTC
>NZ_JAPUED010000005.1:0-2873 GCF_027492755.1 Micropruina sp.
GTGATCGACGTCGAACCGTGGCGGGCCGGCGGCTTCCCGGTGATCAAGGACCTGGTGGTCGACCGCAGCGCTTTCGACCGGATCATCCAGGCCGGCGGCTACATCTCGGTGAACACCGGCGCCCCCCAGGACGCCAACGACACTCCGGTGCCCAAGGCCGACGCCGACCGCGCGTTCGACGCCGCCACCTGCATCGGCTGCGGCGCCTGCGTGGCGGCCTGCCCGAACGGCTCGGCGATGCTGTTCACCTCGGCCAAGATCACCCATCTGGCGATGCTGCCGCAGGGCCAGCCGGAACGCTGGTCGCGGGTCAAGGGCATGGTGGCCCAGCACGACATCGAGGGTTTCGGCAACTGCACCAACATCGGTGAGTGCGCTGCGGTGTGCCCCAAGGAGATCCCGCTGGACACCATCAGCCAGCTGAACCGCGACCTGATGCACTCGCTGTTCAAGAAGGACAAGTAGGCCACACCCGAACGGCCCTCTCGAGGCACCGTTGGTCGAACTCGGCGAGACCCCGCAGGGTCAGGCAAGCCCCGATTTCGGCCCGGGGAGGGGCTATGGCAGACTTGATCTTCGGTGCCGAACGCCCCTGCCACAGGGGGAAGGCGTCCGCACTCACGTTCTGATCAACCACGAGGTGTCCTGTGGCACCGGCGAGGAAATTTCACATGAACAAGATCGTTGCCGAGGTCACCGAGGCCTCCCTGCGTTCGGACATCCCGCAGTTCCGTCCCGGCGACTCCGTGCGCGTGCACGTGAAGGTCGTCGAGGGCAGCCGCTCCCGTATCCAGGTGTTCGCCGGCGCGGTCATCTCGCGCACCGGCAGCGGCATCGGCGAGTCGTTCACCGTCCGCAAGGTGAGCTTCGGCACCGGCGTCGAGCGGACGTTCCCGCTGCACTCCCCGATCATCGACAAGATCGAGGTCGAGCGCCACGGCGACGTCCGCCGGGCCAAGCTGTACTACCTGCGTGGTCTGCGCGGCAAGGCGGCCAAGATCAAGGAAAAGCGCGACCGCTGAGCCGTCCGTCGTACTGCGGACGCGACCAGAGGCAGGAGGTCCGCGGTGAGTGAGTCACCCCCCGCCGAGAAGCCCTCGGCCGGCCGGGTGGCTGGCATGTGGGCGAAAGAGATCGCCATCGTGGTGATCGGCGCGCTGGTCGCGTCGACGCTGCTGCGGTTGTTCATCGCCCAGATGTTCGTCATCCCGTCCGGATCGATGGAGAATACGCTGCTGATCCGCGACCGCGTCATGGTGCAGAAGGTGGCCGGCTGGTCGCGCGGTGACGTCGTGGTGTTCCGCGACACCCAGGGCTGGCTCGCCGACCCCGAGGAAGAGACCGATCCCGTCCGCAAGGCGCTGATCTTCATCGGCCTGGCCCCCGACGAGAGTTCGAATCACCTGATCAAGCGGGTGATCGGACTGCCCGGCGATCACGTCAAGTGCTGCGATTCGCAGGGCCGGATCACCGTCAACGGCCAACCTCTGGACGAGGGCTCCTACCTCTACTCCGAGGGCGGGCAGACGGTCGAGCCGTCGACGATGCCTTTCGACGTGGTGGTGCCCAAGGACCGGATCTGGGTGATGGGCGACCATCGGAACAACTCGCAGGACTCGCGCTGCCATCTCAACGAGGGCAACGGCGGGTCGGCCGCGTTCGTGCCCACGGCCAACGTGGTGGGTTCCGCGGTGGCGATCGTCTTCCCGTTCGACCGCTGGCGGATCCTGTCGCGCCCCGACACGTTCACCCATGTTCCTGAACCGACCGCGCCACCCCCCGACCGCCCGGTGATCACCGGAGCGGTGCCCGTCTGCTGAGGCCGCGATGCCGTTCGTGGTGCGTCGCGACGCGGGTCTGTACGGCTATGAGCGGGCACTCCGCCGGGCCGGCTTCCCGCTGATCGCCGGTGCCGACGAGGCCGGGCGGGGCGCCTGCGCCGGCCCGCTGGTGGCGGCGTCGGTCATTCTGGGCAGTACCCCCGGCGCCCAGGTGACGGGTTTGAAGGATTCCAAGCTGCTCACGCCGGCCCAACGCGAGCGCTGTTACGACGAGATCCTGGCCAAGGCAGTGGCCTGGTCGGTGGTGCTGATCGAACCCGGCGAGTGTGATCGGCTGGGCATGCATGTGGCCAATATCCAGGCGCTGCGGCGGGCCGTGTGGCGACTGCCGACGGCTCCGCACTTCGTGCTCACCGACGGCTTCGGTGTCGATGGCCTCGGCGCGCCCTCCCTGGCGGTCTGGAAGGGCGATGCCGTGGCGGGTTGTGTCGCGGCCGCGTCCGTGATCGCGAAGGTGACCCGGGACCGCCTGATGACCGCCGCCCACGACCAGTGGCCTGACTACCGTTTCGACATTCACAAGGGCTATTGCACGCCGCTGCACCAGCGGCACCTGGACGCCAACGGCCCCTGCGAGATCCATCGGTGGCGGTTCGAGAACGTCCGCCGGGCGGCTGCGCTGACGCGGTCCTCGCTGAGTGCGCGGAGCATATAGAGTGGGTGCGCTATGAGCGCCGAAGATCTTGAACAGTACGAGAGCGAACTCGAACTCCAGCTGTACCGGGAGTACAAGGACGTGGTCGGGATCTTCACCTACGCGGTGGAGACGGAACGGCGCTTCTACCTCTGCAATGCGGTCGACCTCAAGGTGCGCACCGAGGGTGGCGACGTCTACTACGAGGTGTCCATGGGCGACGCCTGGGTGTGGGACATGTACCGTCCGGCCCGCTTCGTGAAGTCGGCCAAGGTGCTCACCTTCCGTGACGTCTCCATCGAAGAGATCGCGCACAGTGAGCTGAAGGTCCCCGACGACCTCTGAGTCCACTCGCTGATCGAGCTTGTCTCCACCGTTGGTCGAGCTTGTCGAGACCC
>NZ_JAPUED010000005.1:2973-4325 GCF_027492755.1 Micropruina sp.
CTCTCAGCCACCGTTATCCACAGCCTGGCAACGATTTTGACCACTTTCGGACGCCGGTGCCCACGATGAGGGCGTGGAACGACAAGCGGTGTGGCGAGCGGGCGAGGTGGCAGCCGTCCAGCATCTGGTGCGCCAGGGCTGGACGATCATCGAGCGCAACTGGCGTTGCTCGCTCGGCGAGGTCGACATCATCGCGCACACCGACGAGCCCGATCCGGTGCTGGTGTTCTGCGAGGTCAAATGCCGTACCGGCACCGGTTTCGGCGATCCGCTCGAGGCCATCACGGCAGAGAAGCTCGGCCGGCTCAGGCGACTGGCGCTGACCTGGCTGGGTGAGCAGCAGCACTGGGTTCCGCGCTATCGACTCGACGCCATCGGCGTCCTGCTGCCCCGTGACGGCCGTCCGCGCATCACCCACCTGGAAGGCGTGGGGCAGTGACGCCGGCGCGGGCCTTCTCGGTCGCACTGGTCGGGGTCGAAGGCACCATCGTCGAGGTCGAGGCGGCGATCGGCGGCGGGCTACCCCGCATGGTGATCGTCGGTCTGGCCGACGCGGCTCTCACGGAGGCGCGAGAACGATGTCGGGCCGCCGTCCACGCACACGGGCTCGGCTGGCCGGCGCAGCTCGTCACCGTCAACCTGTCGCCGGCGACGTTGCCGAAGGCGGGCTCACATTTCGATCTGGCCATCGTCGCCGCGGTCGAGGCCGCCGACGAGAAGTTCGACCGTGCGGTGCTGGAGCACATGGTGCTCTTCGGTGAGCTCGGCCTCGACGGACGAGTGCGCCCGGTGCGTGGCCTGCTGCCGGCACTGCTCGCCGCCGTCACGGCGGGCTTCAGCACGGCGGTCGTGCCCGCCGCTCAGTTGCGAGAAGCTCAGCTGGTCGAGGGCCTGACGCTGTGGGGGGTCAACGATCTGCCCGATCTGGTGGCTGTGCTGCTGGGCGGCCCGCCGAAGCCGGCGCCTGAACCGGCGCCGTCGGTTGGCGAGGAGCTGACGCCGGTCAAAGACCTGAGCGACGTGGTGGGCCAACTGGAGGCGAAATGGGTGATCGAGGTGGCGGCGGCCGGCCGGCACCACCTGCATCTGCACGGTCCGCCGGGCGTCGGCAAGACCCTGCTGGCCGAGCGGCTGCCGGGCATTCTGCCCGATCTCGATCAGGCCGAGGCGTTGGAGGTATCGGCCGTCCACTCGCTGGCCGGGCTCCCACTCGACGGTGGGCTGATCCGTCGTCCGCCCTACGCCGACCCGCACCACACCGCGTCGTTGGCGAGCATCGTCGGTGGTGGGGCGAGGATCGCTCAACCGGGTGCGATCAGCCGTGCCCACAACGGAATTCTGTTCCTCGACGA
>NZ_JAPUED010000006.1:0-2823 GCF_027492755.1 Micropruina sp.
AAGAACCGTCCCCCGATGTTCGAGGTTCGGACGACCTCGACCGGCTCCGGCGCTCAGCCCTGGGTCGCGGCGAATCGGTCGAAGTCGTCCTTGTAGGTACCGATGGAGGTGCCCTGGGTCCAGACCAGGCGGCCCTTGCGGGCCTGATCGAAACCGATCACCTGAGTGGAGTGGGTGACCTCGTAGCCGCCGTCCGGGGTTTTGGTGGTGCCCTCGATGACCACGCCCATGGTGGCGGCGATCTTCTTGATCTCGTCCAGCGAGCCGGTCAGCCCGATGAAGGTCGGGTCGAACCGGGCCAGGTAGGCCTTCAGCACCTCGGGGGTGTCGCGGGCCGGGTCGGTGGTGATCAGCAGCACCTGGATCTTGCCGCGAGTCTCGGGACTGACCCGGTTCAGCGCGCTGGCCAGGTCGGACAGTGTGGTCTTGCAGATGTCGGGGCAGTTCGTGTAGCCGAAGAACACCACCACCACCGGCTTGTCACTGCCGGTGCGCAGCGCGAACTTCTGCCCCGTCGAGTCGGTGAGGGTGGCGTCCGGCATGGTGTACGGCTCGGTCAGCTCGGCGCCGCCGTAGAGCGTCGCGGTCGGGCTACCCACCGGACGGACGACCGCCGCCGGCCCGCCGCAGGCCGCCAGAGCGACCGCGGCGATGCCGGCGACGACCAGCCGTGCCAGCCGCTTCATCGCCGGACGCCGGCCGCCAGGTCGGTGAGCACGGCACGGATGCCGCTGAGGTCGCCCGGGGTCCCGGCGTCGTCGGCGGCCAGTGCCGGCTTGATGAAGGCGGAGCCCACGATCACCCCGTCCGCGAAGGTGGCCACGTCAGCAGCCTGGTCGCCGTTGGAGACGCCGAGTCCGACGCCGACCAGCGTGTCCGGGGCGAGGGCGCGGATCCGGGAAACCAACTCGGGGGCCGCCGAGGAGGAGGCCGTCCTGGTGCCGGTGACCCCCATCACCGCGGTGGCGTACATCCAGCCCCGGCAGGCGTTCGCGGTGGCCACGATCCGTTCATCGGTGGACGACGGCGAGACCAGGAAGATGCGGTCCAAACCGTGCGCGTCGGACGCCTCGAACCAGTCGGAAGCCTCGTCCGGCACCAGGTCGGGGGTGATCAGCCCCGCTCCCCCGGCGGCCGCCAGGTCGCGGGCGAAGGCGTCCACGCCGTAGCGGTCGACCAGGTTCCAGTAGGTCATCACCACCGGGGTGGTGCCGGTGCTCGCCACCGTCTCGACAGCCGTGAATACGTCGCGGGTCCGGACGCCACGGGCCAGCGCCCGGGTTCCGGCCCGCTGGATCACCACCCCGTCCATCACCGGATCGGAGTACGGCAGGCCGATCTCGATCAGGTCGGCGCCGGGCTGGTCGCCCTCGCCGCACAGGGTGCGCAGCACGTCCAGTGAGCCGGGGACGTCGGGGAAACCGACCGGGTAGTAGGCGACCAGTGCCTTGCGGCCCTGTTCGGCGGCGGCCTGAAAGGTCCGCCCGGAGATGCCCGCGCTCACTGTTCCCCTCCCACGCTGGCGTTCGCCGAGCCGTCCAGTCCGAACCACTTGATCGCCGTGTCCACGTCCTTGTCGCCACGACCCGACACGCAGACCACGATGATCGGCTGGGCGTCGGGGTACTTGGCGGCGACCCGCTGGCCCAGCCGGATCGTCCCGGCCAGGGCGTGCGCGGACTCGATGGCCGGCATGATGCCCTCGGTCTGGGTGAGCAGCTTGAAGGCCTCCATGGCCTCGGTGTCGGTCACCGGCTCGTAGGTCGCCCGTCCGGTCTTGGCGAGCCACGAGTGCTCCGGGCCGACGCCCGGGTAGTCCAGGCCGGCCGAGATCGAATGCGACTCCAGGGTCTGGCCGTCCTCGTTCTGCAGAATGTAGGTGCGCATGCCGTGCAGCACGCCCACCGAGCCGCCGAAGATCGCGGACGCGTGCCGTCCGGTCTCCACGCCGTCGCCGCCGGCCTCGAACCCGTACAGCGCGACCGTCGGATCGTCGATGAAGTCGGCGAACATGCCCATCGCGTTCGAGCCGCCGCCGACACAGGCGGTGACGGCGTCGGGCAGCCGTCCGTACCGTTCGAGGACCTGGGCCTTGGCCTCGGTGGAGATCACCCGTTGCAGTTCGCGGACCATCTTCGGGAACGGGTGCGGGCCGGCCACCGTGCCGATCAGGTAGTGGGTGTCGTCGACGCTGGCGACCCAGTCGCGCATGGCGTCGTTCATCGCGTCTTTCAGCGTCTGGCTACCGGATTCGACGGCGATCACCTCGGCGCCCAGCAGCTGCATGCGGGCCACGTTGAGCGCTTGCCGGTCGGTGTCGACCTTGCCCATGTAGACCCGGCACTCCAGGCCGAGCAGGGCGGCGGCGGTCGCGGTGGCGACACCATGCTGCCCGGCGCCGGTCTCGGCGATCACCCGGGTCTTGCCCATCCGCTTGGTCAGCAGCGCCTGGCCCAGCACGTTGTTGATCTTGTGCGAACCGGTGTGGTTCAGGTCTTCGCGCTTGAGCAGCACGATCGCGTTGCCGCAATGCTCGGCGAACCGTTTCGCCTCGGTGAGCGGGGTGGGGCGTCCGGAATAGTTGCGGCGCAGATCGTCCAACTCGCGCCAGAAGGTCTCGTCACCCATCGCCTTGTCGAACTCAGCCTCCAGTTGGGCGAGTGCGGCGTACAGCGCCTCGGGGACGTACTTGCCCCCGAAGATGTCGTAATGCCCCGCGGCATCGGGTAGCGACACGATCAATCCTCGGTTCTTGATGGGTGTGGACGCCCCACTCTACGCATCCGGCGCCGGTCCGGTCGCCACCCTCTCGACCGGCGACCC
>NZ_JAPUED010000006.1:2923-4290 GCF_027492755.1 Micropruina sp.
GACGCGCTCGTCCGCCAAACCGAGGCCGGCCGCCTCACGCTCGTCGAGCAGGCTGACCAGGGTGGTCACCCCCGCGTCGCGCAGCAGCTCGATCTGCTCCTCCAGCCGGTCGTCGCCCTCCGGGGCGGCCATCGTCCACAGCCGTCCGGGCCCGCTGCGCGAGATCGGATACAGCCGGGGTGTGCTCACCACCCCAGTCTCCCCTGCACCGCCGGTTGAACTTGCCGAAGCCAAGGGCGCCCGCCGTTGATCGAGCCTGTCGAGATCCTTCGTCTCGGACCACCGTCTCGTCCTCCCGTGCTTGACCCGGGATGGACCGAAAAGAACCGTCCCCGAAAATGCGAATCTCGCACGCCTGGGGACGGTTCTGCGACGTTCGAAATTCGAATGCGGAAGAACCGTCCCCGGCGTTCGAGGTGACCGAAGGAGCCGTCCGCGGGGATCAGGAGCCGGCGGCGATGAAGTCGGCGACGGCGGTCCGGGGATCGCCGTGCTTGACTAGGGCTTCGCCGACCAGGATGGCGTCGGCACCGGCGTCGGAGACGCGGCGGACGTCGGCGACCGACAGGATCCCGGATTCGGCGACCTTTACCACGTTGCCGGGGATCAGGCCGACCAGGCGCTCGAACTGGGCGAGGTCGACGTCGAGGGTCTGCAGGTTGCGGTTGTTGACCCCGATCAGGGGCGCACCGGCGTCGACTGCCCGGCGGGTCTCGTCGGGGGTGTGCACCTCTACCAAAGCGGTCAGGCCCAGCGACTTCGCGGTGGCCATCAGCGCGGTCAACTCGTCGTCGGTCAAAGACGCCACGATCAGCAGCGCCAGGTCGGCGCCGGCGGCCCGGGCCTCCCACAGCTGGTAGTCGGTGACGATGAAGTCCTTGCGCAGCAGCGGCGTGTCGACGGCGGCCCGGACGGCCTCCAGGTCGGCCAGGGAACCGTTGAACCGGCGCCGTTCGGTAAGCACCGAGATCGCGGACGCCCCGCCCGCGGCGTACTGCGCGGCCAGCGCGGACGGATCGGGAATATCGGCCAACGCACCCTTGCTGGGGCTGGACCGCTTCACCTCGGCGATCACCGCCAGCGGTGCGGCCCGGAAAGCCGGCATCGGGTCGCGGGTGCCGCCCATGGTGGCCACCACCGCGGCCAACTCCTCCAGGCTGCGGCGCGCACGACGTTCGTCGAGATCCTCGCGAACGCCGGCGACGATCTCGTCCAGCACACCCATCGTCAGGCCTGGCCCAGACCCATCTTGCGCATGATGCCGCCGACGACGGCGCCGGCCAGGATGACCGCGATGGACACCCAGACGAACACCCAGTTGGGGCCCATCAGGAAGGCGACGGTGCCGAGCAGGAAGCCGACGCCGG
>NZ_JAPUED010000007.1 GCF_027492755.1 Micropruina sp.
ACAGCATCGCGCCGGTCAGATCGGCCGGGTTGCCGCCCGCGCCGTAGATGGCGGTGGCCACCCCGACGAAGGATGCCGACGAGCCCAGATAGCTGGGCACCCGGCCCTGCACCACCAGCAGGAACACCAGAGTGGCGATGCCGGACATCATCACCGCAAGCTGCGGATTCAGCCCCATCAGCAACGGGAAGACGAAGGTGGCGCCGAACATCGCCACCACGTGCTGGGCGCCCAACCCGATCGTCTTGCCCCAGGACAACCGTTCGTCGGGGGCGACCACGCCGCCCGGTCGCAGTGTCCCGTCCCCGTGCAATTTCCACAGCGGCATCGCGGATCCCTCTCGTCGGCGGCGACAGCACCCTATGCCGAGCCGTGGACGAGTCGACGCCGACGGATCTGCTGAGACGCCCCAGCCGCGACGCGTCCGATGTGCCCAACCAGCTGCCGCCCCCCGTTGAGAAATTCCGTTGGGAAATCACCACAACTGGTGTGGGTGGGTTAGCCTCTCGTCACACATGCAGCATCGACCCGAAGGAGTGTCATGCCCGAAACCCTCATCGAACGCGCGCTTCGCACAGCCACCGATACCAAGGCGATCGAAGCCGGTCGCGGCGTCGTGAGCCGAACCGGTGACGTCTTCGCCCGGCTTTTCCCCGGACGTACCGCGATCATCGTGGCCGACGAGAACCATTGGCGGGTCGCCGGCGAACAGGTGGTCGCCTCACTGACCGCCGCGGGCGTACCCCAGGCCGAGCCCTACATCTTTCCCGGCACCCCCACGCTGTACGCGGGCTACAACAACATCGAAACCCTGCGGGACGCGATCGCCGACATCGACGCGGTCGTCGTCGCCGTGTCGTCCGGCACCCTCAACGACATCGCCAAGCGCGCCGTCAGCGAACTCGACCGGCCCTACATGTGCGTCGGCACCGCGGCTTCGATGGACGGCTACGCCTCCTTCGGCGCCTCGATCACCAAGGACGGCTTCAAGCAGACCCTCAGCTGCCCCGCCCCGGCGGCGGTGGTCGCCGACCTCGACATCATGGCCGGCGCGCCGCAGCGGCTGACCGCCACCGGCTTCGGCGACCTGATCGAGAAGGTGCCGGCCGGCGGCGACTGGATCATCGCCGACGAACTGGGCATCGAGCGGATCGACCCGGCCGTCTGGGACCTGGTGCAGGGCCCGCTGCGTGACGCGCTCTCCGACCCGCAGGGCTGCAAGGACGGCAACCCGGACGCGCTCAGCGGTCTCGCCGAGGGGCTGATCATGTCGGGGCTGGCGATGCAGGCGTTCGCGTCCTCGCGTCCGGCCTCGGGTGGCGGCCATCACTTCAGCCACCTGTGGGAGATGGAGCACTACGGACTCGACTGGGATCCGCCGCTCTCGCACGGCTTCAAGGTCGGCCTGGGCACGGTCTCGGTGGCCGCGTTGTACGAGGTGGTGCTGGCCAAGGACATTCCGGCGATGATCGACATCGACGCCGCGGTGGCCGCCTGGCCCAGCTGGGAGGAGACCGAGGCCAAGCTGCGCGCCGCGCTCACCCCCGACCTGCACGAGGCCGCGCTGGCTCAGACTAAGGGCAAGTACATCGACGCCGACGCGCTGCGTGCCCGGCTGGAGCTGACCGTCGAGCGCTGGCCGTCCATCTCGTCGCGACTGCGCGACCAACTGCTGCCGGCCAAGGTGCTGCAGGAGAAGCTGGACACCGTCGGCGCCATCACTCACCCCGACCAGATCGGGATGGATCGCGACCGTTTCCGGGACACCTACCACCGTGCCCGGTGGATCCGCACCCGATACGTGCTGACCGACCTGCTGACCGAGGCCAACATCATCGACCCGCTGGTCGATGAGCTGTTCGCGCCGGGCGGCTACTGGGCCGAGCGTTTCTGAGCGTCGCCCACCCGAGAGACCCAGGTCGCGACGATGCGGCCGAGAAAGGAACACGCAGGATGTCAGACGAGAAGTATGTGTGCGGTATTGACTACGGCACACTCTCCGGGCGGGCGATCATCGTCCGGGTGAGCGACGGCAAAGAGATGGGCACCGCCGTCCACGAATACCGGCACGCGGTGATGGACCGGGTGCTCAGCGCGCACAAAGGTGAGCCGTTGCCCCCCGAGTTCGCGCTGCAGTACCCCGAGGACTACATCGAGGTGCTGAAGATCGCCGTCCCGGAGGCGATCCGCAACTCCGGCGTGAAGCCCGAGGACATCATCGGCGTGGGCACCGACTTCACCTCGGCCACCGTGATGCCCACCGACGCCAACGGTTGGCCGCTGTGCCAGTGGCAGGAGTACGCGGGCCGTCCGCACGCCTACGTGAAGCTGTGGAAGCACCACGGCGGCCAGGCCGAGGCCGACCAGATCATCGAGGTTGCCCGCAAGCGCGGCGAGAACTGGCTGCCCCGCTACGGCGACACGCTGTCGTCGGAGTTCATGCTGCCGAAGCTGCTCGAGACCTTCCACAAGGACCGCGAGATCTACGACCGGATGACCTACTTCGTGGACGCCGTGGACTGGATCGTCTGGCAGCTCACCGGCAACTACGTCCGGTCGGCCGGCGCCACCGGCTACAAGGCGCTCTATCAGGACGGCAAGTTCCCGTCCCGGGACTTCTTCGCCGATCTGGATCCGGAGTTCGCCGATGCGCTCGACAAGCTGGAGGCCCCGGTCGGCCAGCTCGGCGACAAGGCCGGAGAGATCACTGCCGAGGCCGCGGCCTGGACCGGCTTGAAGGCCGGCACCCCGGTGTCCGTCGGCAACATCGACGCACACGTCGCCACCCCGGCGGTACAGGGCGTCGAGAACGGCCAGCTGACCGCCAGCCTCGGCACCTCGGCGGTGTACGTGGTCTCCGGTCCCGAGTTGCGCGAAGTGCCGGGCATGTTCGGTGTCGTCGACGGCGGCTTGGTCAAGGGTGCCTGGGGCTTCGAGGCCGGCCAGTCGGCGGTGGGTGACATCTTCGCCTGGTTCGTGAAGAACTGCGTGCCGGAGTCCTACCAGGACGAGGCGGACGGCCGGGGCATCTCGCTGCACCAGCTGCTCACCGAGAAGGCCGAGAAGCAGAACATCGGCGAGCACGGCCTGATCGCGCTCGACTGGCACAACGGCAACCGGTCCATCCTGGTCGACACCAACCTGTCCGGCCTGATGATCGGCCAGACGCTGACCACCACCCCGGAGGATCAGTACCGGGCGCTGCTCGAGGCCACCGCCTTCGGCTTCCGGACGATCATCGAGTCGTTCACCTCCAACGGTGTGGAGATCACCGAGGTGATCGCGGCGGGCGGTCTGCTGAAGAACAAGTTCCTGATGCAGATGTACTCCGACGTGACCCGCAAGCCGCTGTCGCTGGCCGACACGGGCTACGCCGGCGCGCTCGGTTCGGCGATCCACGGTGCGGTGGCGGCCGGGGCCTACCCGAACGTGCACACCGCTGCGGCGGCGATGGGCAAGAAGATCCCGAACGCCTACACGCCGAACGAAGAGGCGTCCGCGCAGTACGACAAGCTGTTCGCCGAGTACACGCTGCTGCACGACTACTTCGGTCGCGGTGGCAACAAGGTGATGTACCGCTTGAAGGACATCAAGCGCCAGGCAATGGGTCACTGACCAGGTAAGCGCTGATTTCGCCGGTCGAGCTTGTCGAGACCTCTCGCAAGGGGGTTTCGACAAGCTCAACCGGCGAAATGCCGCATTGAGCCAGTGTTCGCACGTCGCAGTTCCCGTTTCGCCCACGCAAGAGAGGAAGCCACCGATGACGATTCGTTTGACCGACCTGCCGGACGAGGTGCAGGCAGCCGTGCAGCGCACCCGCGAAGAGGTCGCCGCGCTGCATGCCGAGCTGACCCGCTACGAGCTGGTGGTGTGGACGGCCGGCAACGTGTCCGGGCGGGTGCCGGGCGCCGAACTGATGGTGATCAAGCCGTCCGGAGTGTCCTACGACGAGCTGAGCGCCGAGACCATGGTGGTCTGCACCCTGGACGGCAACAAGATCGACGACGGCACCCCGGACACCCTGGCCCCGTCGTCCGACACCGCGGCGCACGCCTACGTGTACCGGCACATGCCCGAGGTCGGCGGCGTCACCCACACCCATTCCACCTACGCCACGGCATGGGCGGCGCGTGGGCAGGAGATTCCCTGCGTGCTGACCATGATGGGCGACGAGTTCGGCGGGCCGATCCCGGTCGGCCCGTTCGCGATCATCGGCGACGACTCGATCGGACGCGGCATCGTCGAGACCCTGCGCGGTTC
>NZ_JAPUED010000008.1:0-1516 GCF_027492755.1 Micropruina sp.
GCCTCGCGGCCGACCGGGTAGCGGCTGAAGTACAGCGAATGCGGCTTGTGGTAGATGTCCTCGAGGCCGGCGAAGAAGATCGCGTTGAACGTGGTCGTGGTGGCCTGCGAGATGCCGCCGCCCTGCAGCGTCTTGATCTTGCCGCCCTCGATGCCGCCGCCCGCCATCCAGCCGGCCGCCGCCGTCCGCTTGCCCAGCGCGGCGTTCATGCTGAACGTCTCGCCGGGCTTGAGGAGGGTGCCGTTGACCATCCGCGCCGCCTTGCCGATGTTGTTCACCCGGTAGGCCGAGCCCGGATAGTAGGTGGTGAACTTCCCGGTGATCTCTTTGACGCCGAGCTTCTTGGCGTCGTCGGTGGTGAACGCGGGCTTCTGCGTGGTCGCCTTGACAGTGATCGAACGCCCGGACGGCTTCTCCAGCACGCCCAGTGCCGCCTTGCTCAAAGCGTCCGGATCGAGGCCGATGCCGTCCACGGAGGGGATGATCTTCGGCTTTCCCTTGGCGATGGTGATGTCGGCGTCCTTGGGTTGCTTCAGCCCGAGCGCCTTGATCGGCTTGGCCGCTGCCTTGGTCAGCTTGTCGCCGTCCAGGGTCGCTTTGAGGGTGCCGTCAGCGGGCTCGAACGACAGCGCGGCAGCGATCATCGCCGGCGTCAGCTGGAACGATCCGGACGATCCGGTCTCGACCGTGATCGGGGACGCCAGGGCCGGCTTGCCGATCTTCTCGGCCACCTGATCGGCCTCGGCCGTGGTGACCTCCGGATCCACCTGGGCGACCACCGCGGCCACGGTGGTGGTTGTCGCGAAGCCTTCGGCGAGGGCGTCCGCGGTTTGCGGCTGCTGCACGGTGACGCCCGGCTTGGCCTCGGAGCGGACGACCACGGTGCCCTTGACGCTGAGGTCGGCGTCGACCGGCTTGGTGTCGGCCTTCTCGGCCAGGCCGGCGACAGCCGCGGTCAGTTTGGCCTGGTCGCGAGTGACCACCGGCTGCTGCTCACCCCCGCCGGTCAGCACGGTGACGATGTGCGCCGGGTTCCAGCTGCGTCCGGCGCCGGCGTTGGCCACTGTCGCCGGATAGTCGATGGCCAGCCCGAGTTCGGCTGCCGTGGTCTGCAGAGTGTGTTCGCCGGCGGTGACGGTCAGCTCACGGTCGAGCCGCGGCCCCAGTTCGGAGCGCAGCTTCTCGACCGCTGCTTCGGAACTCAGCCCACCGATGGCGACGCCGGCGACGGCGGCGTTGCGCGGGGTGTTGTCGCCGGCCAGCGCATAGCCGGCGACGTAGGCGCCGCCGATTACCACCAGCGCACCCCCGGTCACCCACAGGGCAAGTCGACCGCCGCGGCGTGCTGGCTTGTCAGGGGATGGGGACACGGGCGCTCCTGAGGGTCTGCAACGAGTGTCGGCTCAGTCTACGGGAGCGCTCCGACAAGCCGGGCGACCGGTCCGCTGCACAGGTCGGCGGCGGAGATCCCGGCGTGCGCCGGGATGACGAGTACGCCGGACGACGAGTACGCCGG
>NZ_JAPUED010000008.1:1616-4205 GCF_027492755.1 Micropruina sp.
GCGCGGCGCCGTCCCAGGTCTCGACAAGCTCGACCGGCGACCTCAGCGACCCAGGCCGGCGTGCACCTCGATGCCGAAGGGGACGCTGAGCACGCCGGTCGCCGTCAGGCCGAGCCGGGCGGCCGCCGTTTCGACCAGCGAATCCAGGTCGAACCGCGCGGGCGCCGTCACCAGTGAGCCCGAGATCGACTCGCTGGACTCGGCCGGGCGGAACTGCTTCAGGAAGCCCAGCATCGACACCGCCCGGACGGCCACGTCGTCGCGTCGCAGCCCGGCCAGCGCGCAGGCTCGGTCGATGGCGGCACCCATGCCGCCCAGATGGTCCACCAGCCCGCGCTGACGAGCGTCGACGCCGGTCCAGACCCGGCCGTGGGCGAGCGGTTCCAGCACGTCCAGCGCCATTCCACGGTCGGCGGCGGCCTTGCCGGTGAAATCGGCGTAGATGGCGTCCAGCCGGCGATCCAGCGCCGCCCACTGCTCGTCGCTGAAGCCGCTGTTGGCCGACATGAACGACGCCCACGCGCCCGCGGTGACGTCGCTGAGCACCAGCCCCAACTTCTCCTTGATCTCGGTGGTGACGAATTTGCCGGCGAAGACGCCGATCGAGCCGGTCAGCGTGGTGGGCTGGGCGACGATCTCGTCGGCCGGCATCGACACGAAGTAGCCGCCGGACGCCGCCATGTCGCCCATGCAGGCCACCACCGGGCGACCCGACTCACGCAACCGGAGCACCTCGCGCCTGATCGCGTCCGAGGCGATGTAGGAACCGCCCGGCGAGTCGACCCGCAGCACGACGGCCTTCACCTGCTCGTCGGTGGCCGCGGCCCGCAGATGCTGACAGACCACTTCGGAGGCCGCCATCGGCTGCCCGCCGGCCTGGCGCTGGGGACGTCCGGAAACGATCGCGCCGCGCACCTCGACGACCGCGACGGCCGGCTTCGTCCGCGCCTGCACCAACTCGCGCGCCGCCGACACCTTGCCGTAGCGGTGGACGAAGCGCAGCCCGGCCTGCTCGCCACCCCAGGCCCGCCGCGCCTCGGCGTAGACCTCGTCGCGGTAGCCGATCCGGTCGATCAGGCCGTGCGCAACGGCCTCGCCGGGGGTCAACCCTCCGGCATCGACGCTGGCCCACACCTCATCGGTGGTCCGGCCCCGGCGCTGAGCGATGGTGTCGACCGCCCAATGGGCGATCGAATTGGCGATCTGCTGCATCATCTCGGTGTTCGCGGCAGTGATCTCGTGCGCCGCATAGGTGTCGACGGCGGTCTTGAACTCTTTGCGCTGGCCGAACTGCGGCTCGAGACCGATCTTGTCGAACACGCCGCGCAGCAGGGTGATCTGGGTCCGGACGCCGCCCAGGGTCAACTCGCCGGACGGCTGCACCCAGACCTTCTCGGCATGGGCGGCCAACGTGTAGGGCAGCAGTCCGCTGCTGAACTCGCCGAACGACTCGGTGTAGGCCCAGACCGGCTTGTGTTCACCGAAGCCGGCGACCAGATCGGCCAGCTCGCAGCACTGGGCGGCGGTGATCGGGCAGGTGCCCAGGTGCAGGATCAGCCCGCTCACCGCGGGGTCGGTCGCGGCTGCCTGCAACCCGTCGCGCAACGCCCGCATCGAGGGGGCGTTGATCAGCTTGAACGCCTCCAGCGGATTGGCCGGGGCGTTGCTGAGCACGGAATGGTCGAGGTCGAGTTCCAGGATGACCTGATCGCCGACGGAGGATTTGCGCAGCAGGGAGGACAGCGTGCCGAGAGGATCCATGGCGCCCAGCGTATGCGGGACGGGCGCCGGCCGGGCGGCGCGGGTGCTGGTCCGGACGGCGCGGCGCCGGACGCCGTTCGCCCCTGTGGGTGCCGAACCGGACGGCGAATCGGAGGGCCTCAGCGCGTCGCGGCCCGCTGCCGGCGCACCGACAGGCCAGCATGAGGGGCGTGATAGGACGCAATGCACCCCGCACCGGAGGCAGTTGGGCACGGACCTCGGTGATCATCGCGGCCGCGGTCACGGCCGCCCTGGCCGGATGCGCCAAGACCCCGCCGGTGCTCGACCCGCCGCCCACCGCCGTCCCGGCCCCGTCGTCCGCCGAGCCGAGCCCGAGCGGCTCGGCGAGCGCAACCCCGTCCGAGTCGAGCAGCCCCAGCACGACGCCGAGTTCGAGCCCGAGTTCGACGCCGTCCGACAAGCCCGCGGTGAAGGCCACCGGGTCGCTCGCCCTGTACAGCGAGGCGAGCAAGAAACTCGCCGGAACCTGCGCGACGAAATCCGGGGTGCCGACCCTGACGGTGGCCGATCGAGCCAATGACTTCTTCGGCACCATCGACGCCACGATGGTGCTCTCAGCTCGCCGGACTACCGTGTCGAAGCTGACGATCGCGCTCGGCGAGGACTCCGAATCGATCGTCCGCACGATCAGCTACAACGCCGCTCAGCCGACCAAGGGCACCTCGCTCGAACTGACCGGCAAGGGCGCCACCTTCACCGCCAAGGGCAAGCTGAGCAACACCGAGAACGGCCGGCCGGCCGGCACCATTCCGGTCACCCTGACGATCACCTGCGCCAGCACCAACTGGTGACGGACGGCCACTGATC
>NZ_JAPUED010000009.1 GCF_027492755.1 Micropruina sp.
TCGAGGTGACGGGCATGTCGGCCGACGGCGACGTCATCGCCACCATCCCGGCCGGCGCCGCGGCCGATGCGGCGATGAACGCGAGCACCGCCTCGACAACCACCGACAACACCGTCACCTACGAACTCCCCGACGTCGACGAGACCCCGCCGACGGTGACGATCAACCAAGCCGGCACCCAGATCGACCCGACCAGCACCTCCCCCATCGTCTTCACCGTCGTCTTCTCCGAACCCGTCACCGGTTTCACCGACCCGGCCACCGACCTCGACCTCACCGCATCGACAGCGGGCGGCCCGCTCGCCGCCACGATCACCCCGGTCAGCGCAACGGAGTACACCGTCGAGGTGACGGGCATGTCGGCCGACGGCGACGTCATCGCCACCATCCCCGCAGGAGCCGCGGCCGACGGCGCAATGAACGCGAGCACCGCCTCGACAAGCACCGACAACACCGTCACCTACGAACTCCCCGACGTCGATGAAACCCCGCCAACGGTGACGATCAACCAGGCCGGCACGCAGGTCGACCCGACCAGCACCTCCCCGATCGTCTTCACCGTCGTCTTCTCCGAACCCGTCACCGGATTCACTGACCCGACCACCGACCTCGACCTGTCGGCGTCCACCGCCGGTGGGCCACTCGCCGCTACCATCGTCCCGGTCAGCACCACCGAGTACACCGTCGAGGTCACCGGCATGTCAGCCGACGGCGATGTCATCGCCACCATCCCCGCTGGGGCTGCGGCCGACGCCGCCACGAACCCGAGCACCGCCTCGACAAGCACCGACAACACCGTCACCTACGAGCTTCCGGCAGCGCCGCTGACGATCCAGGTTCCGGCCGACATCGTCGTGTACGCCGATCCCGGTGACTCCGGGATCGCGGTGGACTACCCGGCGCCGACGACCACGGGCGGCACGGCGCCGGTGTCAGTGGCGTGCGATCTGGCCTCCGGGGACGTGTATCCGCTCGGGGTGACCACGGTGAGCTGCACCGCGACGGACGCCGCGCAGCAGACCGCGACCGACAACTTCACCATCACGGTGCTCGAGAGCGATGAGCCCGACGACGGAGATGACGGCGACGGCGACGACGACCTGCCGAACACCGGCGCCGATCCCTCGGCGCCGCTGGCAGCCGCGGCGCTCCTGCTGCTGCTCGGCGGAAGCCTGCGACTCCTCGTCCGGCGCCTTCAGGCCTGACGTCGTGCGCTGACTCGAAGATTTCCGACCGTGTTCGGGGGCCAATCTTCGAGTCAAGCCGGTCAGATGTCGCAGGAGCAGATGCGGTTGTACTCCACCACCTGCTCGCCCTCGATGGCCCAGGCTTCGGCCTCGGCGAGGGTGGCGAAGGCGCGCGGCGCGAGCCGTCCATTGGCCATCAGGACGCCGATCTCGATCTCCTCGCGCGGATCCGTCCAGTCGGTCTGTGCCGTGGTCGTCATCGGTGACCTCCGTCCCTTTCCGGCTCAAACACCGTAGCGGACGGGATTATTCGATCCCGCTCAGCAACCACGCGAGCCTGCGCAGTACGCTCAGCCCAGAGAGCTCAAGCCGGTGGGAGTCGCGATGAGTCGAGCATCCGGAGCGCGGTGGCGCAGCGCGGTGGCGGGCGTCCTGATCATCGTCGGGACGCTGGCCATCCCGCTCGCCGCAACCGCCTCCTGGGTGAAGGCTGCGGCGTTCGACACCGACCATTTCGTCGCCACTACCGCGGAACTGCGCAACGATCCCGCTGTGCAGGAGGCGATCGTCCACGGCGCCACCCAGGCGATCATGACCGGGCTGGAGATCGAAGCCCGCACCCGTGGCGGCCTGGCCGGCCTGGCTGAGCTGGCCGGCCTGCCGCCGCGCACCAGCGAACTGCTGCCCGCGCTCAGTGGCCCGATCGCCCTGGCCATCGAGGAATTCGTCGAGCAGCAGGTGGGCCGGGTGGTCGAATCCGACCAGTTCGGCGGCCTCTGGGACGCCTCGGCGCGCGCCCTCCATGGCCAGGTGCTCGCGCTGTTGCAGGCCGACGAAGGCTCCCTGCTCGGCGTCGAGGACGGCGCCATCTCACTGCGCATCGGCGTGGTGGTGGACGCCTCCCGCGACCTGCTGCTCGCCGAGGGCTTCACCCTGGCCCGGTTCATCCCTGACAGCCAGGCCACACTGCGTCTGCTGGAGGTCAACCCCGCCACTGTCGACACCGCCCGAGCCGCCTATCGGGCACTTGCCACCAGCACCGTCGCCTTCCCCATCGCGGCGGCGGTGGCGCTGATCGGCGCGGTCCTGATCGCCAACGACCGGATGCGGGCGGTGCGGCGGGCCGGCTTCGCAGTGGCTCTGGCCGGGGTGGTCATGCTGCTCGCCCTCCAGTTCGGGACGGGCGCACTGGCCTCCGCCCTCACCGGCTCGCTGGGCGAGCCGGGAGCCGACCGCGTGGCCGGCTACCTGCTGGCCAACCTGCGAAACTCCGCCACGATCATCCTGGTCAGCGGCGTCGCCGTCGCCGCCATAGGCCTGGTGCTCGGCCGCCGCCCGTCCGCTCCCGAGCAGTTGGGCTGAGCGACTCTTGACAGGTCACTTGCTTTTTGCAAGTGTGAAGTCATGCACATCTTCATCAACCTTCCCGTCGCCGACGTCGAGCGCGCCAAGGCGTTCTTCGTGGCGATCGGCTGGAGCATCAACGAGAACTTCACCGACGAGAACGCGGCCTGCGTCGTGATCGAGGACGACAAGTACCTGATGGTGCTGCGCCGGGACTTCTACCAGACCTTCCTCGACGACAAGCAGGTCGGCGATCCGGCGACGACCTCGCTGGCGCTGATCTCCTTCGACCTGCCCAGCAAGGGCGACGTCGACGCCTTCGTCGACCGGGTCGCCGCGGCCGGCGGCGTCGTCGGACGGACGCAGGACCTCGGCTTCATGTACCAGCGGCAGTTCGACGACCCCGACGGCAACCACTTCGAGCCCTTCTGGATGGATCCGGTCGCGGCCCAGCAGGGCCCGCCCGCCGAGTGACCTCTGGCGAGCCCGCGGCGGTCGACGGCCTGACCGCCGCGCTAGGGCTCGTCGGACAGCGATGGGCGCTGCTGATCGTCCGCGAACTGCTGGACGGGCCCAAGCGGTTCGGCGATCTGCAGCGCGACCTGCCCCGCATCCCGTCGAACATCCTGACCACCCGCTTGAAGGAGCTGCGCGAGTCGGGCCTCGCCGTCCGGATCCCGCTCGCGCACAACGCGCTGGCCTACCGGCTCACCGAGCGCGGCGAGGCGCTGCGCGACGCGATCGAGGCCCTGGACGCCTGGGGCGCCGAGCCACCCGGGACGACCGAGTGAGTCGTGTTCAGGGGTCGCTAACCAGCGGCCTGACGCCCAACCATGCCCGGAAGCCGACGGACGTGTTCGGCGGCGGCATCGGTCGCGGAGGCGGGGAGGCCAGTCTCGCGAAGCACGTCGGGCAGTCGCTCACCAACATGGCGGAACACCGGGCGGACCTCGTCCAGAAGCCTGCCGGGATCGACCTGGGCTCGTTGCGCGAGGGTGACCCAACTGGCCTCCGTGGTCTCTTCGCGAAGGAATGATCCGCCGATGTCCATAGCGTGGCGCTGATCCACCTTCGGCCAAAGGAAGACGGGCAGCGAGTCATACAGGGGGGCCAAGCGGACGACGCCCTCAGTGAACAGCAGCACGGAGTAGTTCTTGCCGTGCGCGTCCGAGTTCCCCACCGCCGTGTTGAAGGCGAGTTGCCGGACGAACGGCCACACCTGACCGTGAGGCTCCAAGAGCTTCATCACGTCTTGGGCAGAGACCGAGTACTTCTCGTACGGCGGCTGGCCGAGCGCCTGGGTCAGGTCCTCGGCGTGCAGGCGGATCGCATCGGCTCGGTCCCAGCGCTCCACGGCGAAAGCCCGCTGCCCGCGAAACTCGACGACCTCCGACCGCGACGCGGGAATGCCCGCCTCCAGAGCCAGGTCGAGGCACGCCTTCTCAGCGAGGTCCGCGTCCGCGAACCTGGCCGCCGCGGGCTTGAAGATGTGAGTGGACGGGTGCTCGTAGGTCGCCCAGAACCAGCGGTCACCGATGCGCGCCAGGGAGAACTTCGCCTGCTGACCGGCCAGCGACCATCGCTGGATCACACCGGCTGGCGGGGGTGCCTGAGGGTCACGGCGCAGGGTCGCGATCCGGTAGGCGATGTCGTCCTCGCTGGCTTCGAGCAGCG
>NZ_JAPUED010000010.1 GCF_027492755.1 Micropruina sp.
GTTGGTCGAGCTTGTCGAGACCCTCAGAAGGATCTCGACAAGCTCGATCAGCGGGGGTCGACAAGCTCGATCAGCGGGGATGGGCGGGTCGTTAGGCAAGGCTCCCCAGCCTTGCGGAGGCGTGGATCGCGCGTAGCGTGGACGCATGAATGCGACCGATTCCACCTTCATGGGTCTGCTCCAGGCCCAGGTCCGCAACGAGTTCTCCGCCAGCCAGCAGTACATCGCGGTGGCGGTCTGGTTCGACGCCAAAGATCTGCCCCAACTGGCGGCGCACTTCTACCGTCAGTCCGTCGAGGAGCGCAATCACGCGATGATGCTGGTGCAGTACCTGCTCGACCGCGATGTGAATCCGGTGATCAAGGGCTTGGACGACCCACAGACCGACTTCGATTCGGTGACCGCCCCGATCGCGCTCGCGTTGCGCCAGGAGAAGGAGGTGACCGGCCAGATCGAGGCCCTGTTCCGTGCCGCCAGGGCCGAGGACGACGCCTTGGGCGAGCAGTTCATGCTGTGGTTCCTCAAGGAGCAGGTCGAAGAGGTCTCGTCGATGTCGACCCTGCTGGCGGTCGCTGAACGCGCCGGCGACAACTGGTTCCACCTGGAGGAGTTCCTGGCTCGCGAGGCGGTCGGCGATTCGGGCCATGACAGCTCAGCGCCCGAGGCTGCCGGCGGCGCGCTGTAACCGCTCAACTCCGACAACACCCGGGACGCGACGGACAACAGTCCTGGCAACACTGAACCGACATCCTGGCGGCACTCGATCCGAAAGGTGCCGCCATGGAGTCCGTCACGCCGCTGTTCAGCCATCCCGACCGAACCGAGCCGGCCAACCGCTCCGGCCTGACCTGGCAGCCGTCCGACTACGAGTCATTGGTGGACGGCATCCGTGAGGGCCTGGACTTGCCCGCCCTGGCCAGCCGGCTCGGTCGCTCCAGCAACGGCGTCTCCACCCGGTTGCGGCGCCTGCTGCCGCTGGCGCAGCGGGACTGCCTGTTCGACCAGGTGCTTCCCGCCCTGCGCCTCGCACTCGCCGATCCCGGCTACGACTGGCGTGCCGAGATGCTGCTCAGCCCGCCTCCGGCACCGATCATCCATCAAGAGGTCATCCGAACCGGATTGGACGGCCTCTCCGACGACCAGGTGGTCACCGTCGCCTACGCACTGCTGGCTTCCGGCGGGCGTGAGGAGGCCGGGCTGCTCGACCAGCTCCACGAACGGCTGGAGAGCGACGGCCTGATCGAGCGGTTGATCGGCATGCGCGCCCAGCGCGCCGTCCGCTCCTCCCCGTTCTCGATCGACGAAGACTCCGCCTGGGCACATGCCAGCTACTGGGTCCGGGGACGCAGCAGTTACTCCTCCTGGCAGCGGCGCCGCCGCGCCGAACCCGTCTGGTGAGCCCGGCCGCCGATGCCGTCCGATCCGGTGCCCATCGGCATATCTACACTCTGGGCATGAATCACCCCCAGTCGCCTTGGTTGGCTCGGGTCGCCGCCCTGATGGCCGTCGCGCTCACAACGCTGGCCGGATGCACCCCAGCACCGCAACCAGCCGGGTCTCCGTCACCCTCATCGGCTCCGGTCACCGCCCAGGGTCTCGCCGCCTTGACCGAGCAGGAGTTCGGTGTCGGTTTCGCCGCGTATGCCGACGCCAGCATCAAGGACGCCACCACTGGCGTCGTCGTGCATGCCGCCACGCCGGGGGTGCCGGAGTGGCGGGTATCGCTGGCATTTGGGCCCGGTCCCGACTGGGCGACCGGCGAGACGACGTGCTTCTGGGAGAACGAGCGCGTGGTCAAGTGCGTTGAACGCGACGGTGTGCGGCTGGCCTGGAACCCGGGTGGAACCGTCTACGTGGCGTCGGCCCGCGCCGGCGGCGTGGCGGTTGCCAGCCTGGCCGGCGACGACCCGGCGCCGAAGACTCCCCCGACCGGAGACCTGTCCGAGTCCGTCAGGAAGCTGATCGCGCTCGCCCAGGATCCCCGTCTCGGGACGACCGCGACACCGCAGGCGCCGGCCACGTCGTGGCGTGACGACCCGGACTGCGCGGCTGCGCCCCGAGCGGAGCTGCTGCCGGTGACACCCGCGACGGGCCAGCCCACCGAGCAGGTCACGCCGCAGGCACTGGCCGCGCTGTTGGCCGAACGGATCCAGGGCACCTGTGCAGCCGGCACCAGTTCACGAACCGAGGCAACGGTGAGCGGTACCGTCTACCTCGGTTCCGCCGACGGCGAGAAGGTGACCGCCCAGGTGCGTCCCGAGACCTACGGCTGCAAGGGCATGGACGCCTGCGAGCGGCGCGGCGAACTGACCATCTCCTGGCAGTTCGACCTACCCGAGGAGTATCCGGCGAAGGTGCGGATCACCCGTCCGATCCCCGGCGGGCAACTCGAGATCACTCACACCAGCCATCACGCGAACGCCAAGACCAAGGCGTTTCCGGTCCCGCTCGACACCCTGGTGAAGCTCGCGTCGGACAAGCGGTTCGGCCTCATGGTCGATCCGGCGCTCAACCGGGCTGGTGCCGAGTTGCCGCTGTGCTGGCTGCTGACTCCGCGGACCGGGGGCTGAGCGCCATGACCGCTCACGGCTCGGCTGCCGCCAACCAGGCCCGCGGCGAACTGCCGACCCGTTGGGTAAACAGCCGCGAGAACGAGCTGGCTGTGTAGCCCAACTCGGCGGCCACCCGGCTGACCGGATCACCGCGACGGAGCAGTTGCTGACCGACCAGGATCCGCCAGCTGGTCAGGTAGTCGTGGGGCGTGCTGCCGACCAGTTGGCTGAAACGAGCCGCGAACGCACTGCGCGACATCTGTGCCGCGGTGCTGAGCTCGGCCAGCGTCCACGGATGGCCCGGATCGGCGTGCATGGCGGTCAGCGCGCGGGCGAGCTGCGGATCTGCCATGCCCTCCAGAAGCCCGGGCGGCAGGCCGGCGTCCTTGGAGTGATCGAGCAGCCAGCGCAGCAGTTTGATCAGGGTGATCTCGAACAGCCGATCGACCACGTGGCGATGTCCGCACCGGAAGTCGTCGATCTCGTCGAACAGCAGCCCTAGGGACCCGGCCAACCCGGAGACCTCCGCGATGGGCACGGTCACCGCGCGGGGAAGCGCCCTGACCAATGGATTGTCATCGCCGCCACTGAACTCCAGCGTCGCGCAGGCCAGATCGACGCCGATGCCCTCGGTCTGGAAGACATGGTCGTGGCTACGCGGATAGAACAGCAGGCTCGGTTCCGTGACCACCCGGCGTGCGCCGTCCGGGCCGTCGAAGATGGTCAGCTCACCCGCCCGCAGGATGTGCAGGAACCCACGGCCGGCGAGCGCCTCGAACCGGCGACGGCCACACAGCGGGCCGGTGTGGAACTGGCGCGCCCGCACCGTGAACCTCTCCAGCAGGTCATCGAGCCGGTCAATAGGTGCCATAGGCGAATGCTAGACGATCAGACAATTATTGCGGATTATCTGTGCTGCAAAGTCCAGTCAGCTCGGCAAGAGTAGAGAACAGAGCCGCACCGGAAGCGGCATCCAGCGAAAAGGAGATCCCATGTCCCGCGTTCCCCTCATCGACCCCAGCACCACCGACGGACAGCGCCGAGCCAGCCTCGACCGCATCGGCGCCGCGTTCGGCACCGTGCCAGCCATGTTCCGCGCGGTCGCGAACTCTCCGGCGGCGCTGCAATCCATGTGGGGAGCGTTCGGCGCATTCTCCACTGGTGCGCTCGGGGCGGCGTTGAGCGAGCAGATCGCCGTGGCGGTCGCCGACCGCAACAACTGTCGCTACTGTCTCGCCGCCCACACCGCGCTCGGGTTGAAGGCTGGCGTCAGTGAGCAGCAGATGCGGGCCGCTCAAGGCACCGAGGTGGACGATCCCCGCGTCCGGGCCCTGCTGGAGTTCGCGGTGGCCCTGGTCGACCGGCGGGGTGCCGTCGACGCCGACGACATCCAGCGGCTACGTGACCACGGCTGGAGCGACGGCGAGATCGTCGAAGCCATCGCCCAGGTCGCGCTCAACCTGTTCACCAACTACATCAACATCGCGTTGGACGTCCCGGTCGACTTCCCAGCCGTGCCTCTGCTGGCCGACGCCAACTAGGCCCTCTGTTGGTTGAGCTTGTCGAAACCCCTCGCCACCGCCGGTTGAGCTTGTCGAAACCCCT
>NZ_JAPUED010000011.1 GCF_027492755.1 Micropruina sp.
CGGTTCTTTTCGTTCCACCTCTGGACCGAAGGGACGGTTCTTTTCGTTCCACCTCCGCACCGGTCGTCCGGTGACCGGAAGAACCGTCCCCGGTGACCGAGGGGACGGTTCTCTTGGTCACCTGGTTCGGCAGGTCCGGCTCGGGTGCCGGCCCAACTTCTGTCGGCGGCGCGTGGCAGCCTGGGGACCAGGAGGTGCTCCCATGCAACCCAAGGAAGTGCTGTTGAGCTATCTCGAGCGCGGCCGCGAGGCGATGCTCTGGAAGCTGGACGGGCTGAGCGAGTACGACGTGCGGCGTCCGATGACACCGACCGGAACCAACCTGCTGGGGCTGGTGAAACACCTGGCCAGCATCGAGTTGGGCTACCTCGGTGAGGTGATGGGGCGGCCCTGTGGCATTCCGATGCCTTGGTTCGATGAGGGTCAGCCGCCCAACGCCGACCTGTACGCGACCGCCGATGAGACCCGCGAGCAGTTCATCGAGCTGTACCACAGCGCGGGCCGGCACACCGCCGCGACAGTGGCGGCCCTCGACCTGGACGCGCCGGGCCATGTCCCGTGGTGGGGCGAACGTGGCGACGTGACACTGCACCAGGTGCTGGTGCACGTGATCGCCGAGACCCAACGTCACGTCGGCCAGGCCGACATCATTCGCGAGTACATCGACGGGGCGGCCGGGTTGTTGCCGCGCGTCGACAACCTGCCCGACCTGGACGCCGATGGCTGGCGCCGGCACTACGGCGAGCTCCAGGCGATCGCCGAACAGTTCCGGGCGGTCTAGATTCCCCAGCCCGGGTCGAGGGCCGGCCTGGACGCCGGAGTCCTCCGATCCCGCTCCAACTCGATCGCGAGCTGCACCAGTCGCTGGCCCAGCGCCGACAGCGGAGGTTCCACCGGCCAGACCGCCCGCAGCGGACGCTCCACGACCAGGCCGTCCACCATCACCGCGCGCAGTTCGCCCGCGCTCACCGCAGCCTGCACCGCGTGCTCACTGAGCACCGCCGGAGCGGCCCCGGCGATCACCGCCACCCGGACCGCGGCGTTGCTGGCCAACTCCAGGGCAGGTGCCGCGGTGGGCAGTCCACCGAGGACGCGCTCCAGCGCGATCCGGGTGCCCGATCCGGGTTCCCGAACCACCAGAGGCGTCTCGACCAGTTCCGCCAGTGGCACCGGCCGGGTGCGTCGCGCCCACTCATGGCCGGGTGCTACGACCACCACCAGCCGGTCGGTGGCGATCTCACGGGTGGTCACCGGCACCACAAGGCTGTCGGGCAGATCCGGACTCTCCACGAAACCCAGCGTGGTGCCGGCGCTGAGCAGCCGTCCGACCTCCTGGGAGTTGGCCACGGTCAACGCGACGTCGGCCCCCGGGTGCTCGGCACGCAGCGCCGCGAGCCAGCGCGGCAACAACTCCTCGGCGATGGTCTGACTGGCGGCCACCCGGACGCTGCCGGCGTGACCGCGTCCGATCGCCGCGGCACCCAGCAGCAGTTGCTGGTTCGCCTCGAGCACCCGCCGCGCCCAGTCGACGACGAGCGCGCCGTCCCGGGTGGGGACGGTGCCGGTGGCGCTGCGGGTCAGCAGCTCAAGCCGCAGCAGGCGTTCCAGCCGGCGCAGCGCACGACTGGCGTTCGGTTGCGCCATGCCGAGGGCACGGGCGGCCGCTCCCACACCGCCATGCTCGACGGCGGCGACCAGCACGGCGAGATCGGTCACCGGCGGGTAGCGATGCGGCGGAAACTCCACGGTCATATCGACATCGTATGACTGTCATGCGAAATTGCCGTCTACTCAGATATGGCTGGACGGCGGAAGGTAGAGGTGTGCCACAGCAGAGACCCTCTCCGATCCGGCAGGCCGATGTCCGTCCGCCGCGGCGAGGGCAGCACCGTCGCGGCGGCTCGCCCTTGCCCGGGTTGGCGCTCTGCTGTGGCGCAGCCGGACTGACCCTGGTCGGTCAGCAACTGGTGCCGGCCGTCAGCCCGTTGCTGGTGGCGATCGTGCTGGGCGCCGTGGTCGCCAACGTCATCGGCGGACGCGGCGGCTTCGATGAAGCGGTCGCGCCCGGCGTCCAGATCGCGTCGCGACGGCTGCTCCGGCTCGGGGTCGTGCTGCTGGGCCTGCAACTGTCCGTCGCCGACATCGCCGGGCTGGGCTGGCCGGTGCTGATCGGAGTGCTGGTCGTGGTCGCCGGCGGCATCGCGGCCACCCTGCTGGCCGGACGGCTGCTCGGGGTGAGCCGTACCCAGTCGCTGCTGATCGCCTGCGGCTTTTCGATCTGCGGAGCAGCCGCGGTGGCCGGTGCGGAAGGCGTGTTGCGGCGGCGCAGCAGCGACGAGACCGCGACCGCGGTGGCACTCGTGGTCGCCTATGGCACGGCGATGATCGCCGTGCTGCCGGCGGCGTCCGCGCTGCTCGGGCTGGACGCGACCTCCGCCGGCATCTGGGCGGGGGCATCGGTGCACGAGGTGGCGCAGGTGATCGCCACTGCCGGCATCATCGGCGAACCCGCGCTCAAAGTCGCCGTCGTCGTCAAGCTGGCCCGGGTGCTGCTGCTGGCGCCGGTGCTGGCCGCCATCTCGATCGGGCAACGCGGCGGCGGCGGCGCGGCAGCCGGCAAGCAGCCGCTGGTGCCGCTGTTCGTGGTCGGATTCCTGGCGGCCGTCGGGATCCGCAGCCTGGGCGTTCTACCGCCGCCGGTGCTGCAGTTGGCGAGCCTGCTGCAGACCGGACTGCTGGCGGCGGCGATGTTCGCCCTCGGCACCTCGCTGCACCTCTCCGTGCTACGCCGGGCCGGCGTCCGACCCGTGCTGCTCGGACTGATCGCCACCGTCGTGGTCGGCGGGCTCGGGCTGCTCACCTGCCGATTCGCCTGACGCCCGAGCCTCGCCCGCGGCGTCCGAGCGAGGCTCAGCAGAGGCCGCTTTCCGCGCGGCGGCCCGGCGCCGGTAGCGACGCACGATCGGCCAGCCGATCACGCCGGCCACCAGGGCGAACGGCAGCAATCCGCCGATCAGCACGAACAGCGCCGCGACCGAGTTCTGCAGCGCCTCCCAGCCCTGGATGAGGCCGATCAGCAGCGGGTTCTGCGGAGTGTCGGACTGCCCGGTCCTGAGCAGCGTCACGGTCACCGGCGCCCGCTCCACCTGGTTCTTCAGCGCCTTCTGCTTGGCCAGCAGCGACTCCAGCTCGGACTGCCGCCGGGTGAGTTCCTCCTCGACCTTGGCGATCTCGCTGACCGAGCCGGCCTTGTCCATCAGCGCCCGGATCCGGCTGATCGACTCACGCAGGGTACGGATCCGGGCATCCACGTCGACCACCTGCTCGGTGACGTCGCGCGCGGTCACCGACCGGGTGACCAGTTCGCCGAGTTTCGCGGCCTCGGTCAGGAACCGGTCGAGGTTCTCGCTGGGCACGCTGAACACGATCCGCGAGTTGCCGCTGGCGGTGTTCGCGCTGGTCCAGATCGACTCGGACGACACATAGCCGCCCATGCTCTCAGCCAGCTGTCGCAGTTGCTCGGCGGTCGCGTTCAGGTCGGCACAGCGCAACGACAGCGCGGCGGTGCGGGCCACCTGGCGATCGGTGGCCGGCCCGGCCTCGGATGGCGCCATCGTCGCGGCCGGCACCGGTCCGTCTCCGGCGGGTCCCGATTCGGGCGCGGAGTAGGAGGGGCTCGTCTGGGTGCAGCCGACCAGGCCGACCACCGAGGAGAGCAGCACAGCAGGTACCCACAGTGAGAATCGAGAGGTGCTCATGCCTCCACCACGCAGCCGCCGGCGGCGACGTTGCAGTGAGGCCGGGGTTCCCGAGCCTCGAGTCCGGGGTCGAGGGGTCGCCTCAGCCGGCCGCCAGGATCTCGTCCGGTCCCTCCAGTTGCTGGAATTCGCGGGGACCGACACCGTGGAAGCGGCTGAAGGCGCGGCTGAAGTTCGACACCATCGAGTACCCCACTCGCGCGGCGACCACGCCGCTTGGGTGCCCGCTCTGGAGCAGGTGACGAGCGAGACGCATGCGGGCCGCATGCTGCCAGCTCGCGAACGTCATGCCGGTCTCCCGCCGGAACGTCTGATGCAACTTGGCGGGCACGTCATGGGTGCCGCTCTCGGACGCCGTGCCCATGGCGCGCAGAAGAGCGGCGGCCGCAGCCTTGGCGTCGTCGTCCTGAGGCATCGGCACCCCGCGAGCGCGTTCGATGGCGCGCTGCGCGGTGAACGCCTCGATCACGTGGCTGTGGAAGACTCGTTCCAGCGCCGGCACTCGTCCGCGGTGCTCCTCGGACTTCAACAGGCTGTTGGTGCTCACCGACGCCCACAGCAGCCAGTCGCGCCACGCGGGTGAGAACCGGGCGCGGCGCGGCCGGTCCAACTGGACGCATCCCGTGCACAAGGTGCTCAGCGGCACCGAGGCATCCGGTGCGTTCTCCACCGTGGAACCCGCGGGCAACCAGACGACGTCACCCGCGCGTCCGACCCAGGGCCGCTCGGCGTAGCGCGCTCGCAACTCTCCGGCCCGCACCCAGAGCATCACGTTGTCCGGTAGCAGTCGGTCCTCGGCCTCGGCCTCACGGGGGCCGACGAGCGGACGCGACGGCGACGCATCCCCCGTCCATGCGGTGTGCGCACCGAACTCGCGGGGCGGGACTCCGTAGCGCACCCGGAAGGCGTCGGAGAAGCCCCCGCGCGAGCCGAATCCGACCTCGGTGCGGACCCGTCCGACCGGCCACCCCGCAGCCAGCAGTTCGGCCGCGACGGCCAGTCGGGTCAGCTGTCGCCAGTGTGCGAACGTCGATCCGGTCTGAGCCAGGAAGCTTCGTTTCAGCGTGCTTGGGCTGCATGCCGCCCAAGCGGCCCACTCATCCAGGCTGCGGTCCGAGGCGGGCCGGCGGCCGAGTTCCGTCGCCACCCGTCGCGCCGGCCCCACAACAGGCATAGGGGGACGGCTCGGCGCAGGCCGAGCGCCGCCCGCCTCGGGCCCGACGCCGAGGTCCGGGGTGAGGGGTTCCGCGCCCGCGAGTACCGGCGAGTCGTCCCACGCCCACCGGCTGTAGCGTTCCAGCAGCCGGGGTCGATCCCGGTCCGCGATCGGGAAGGGTGTGATCTTCTCCGCGGCGGCGGCCACGGGGGGCACGGTCGACCACGCCGGAATGACCAGCGTGCCCGGCTCGGTCCAGACGTCGTGCTCGGTGCCGGGCGGAACGCAGATGACCGTGCCGGCATCAATCCGGTACTCCCGACCGCCCTCGTCCCGCAGGTGAGCGGTGCCGGTGCTGACCCAGAGCGTCAGGTACTCGTCCAGCCGGCCTGGCTCGCTCTTGCAGGTTCGCGGAATCGCCGGCGGAACGCTGACCAGCATGGACGCCCGACCTTCCGTTCGCTCGGTGACAACCAACTGACCATTCAGCTGACATATGTTAGGCAATCCTAACCTTAGAGTTGTGGCGGATCGCGCCCGGAATCGCCATCTCCTTGGCTTGGCGACCGACCCCCGGGGTCCCCGGGGTGACTGAACGGCAACGAACGAGATGAGGTAATCGAATGAGGATCGGGACGTTGCGACGACGCTGGATTGCCGCATTCATGGCGGTGATCACCCTGGGTGCCCTGGCGAGCTGCGGTGCACCGGCCGCGGCGCCGTCGAGCACCCCGTCCGCGCCGGCCGCGTCGCCGGCCAGCAGCCGGCTGCCGGCGGCGGAGGGGACCACGACCTATCCCCTGACCCTGGACTCGGCCTGGGGAAAGACGACCCTGCAGAAGCGACCGGAGCGGATCGCGATCGCGACCGCCGCCAACGATCTCGACAACACCTTGGCGCTCGGCGTGACGCCGGTGTGGGCCGACGACTGGCAGGCGTCCTACGAATGGACCACGACCGCCGGCTCGAAGAAGATCGAACGCCGCGGCGAGGTCACCGACAGCATCCCGGTCGAGGACATCGCTGCGAGCAAGCCCGATCTGATCATCGCCGTGCAGACCGGCGCCGGGATCATCGAGGACGCTTACCCGAAGCTGGCAACCATCGCCCCCGTGCTCACGGTCGAGAAACCGAGTTGGGACATCACCTGGCAGGAGACGGTCCGGTTGATCGGGAAGACCCTCGACCTGTCCAAGCGGGCCGAGTTGGTCATCTCCGACGTGGACGCCAAAGTCGACGAGGCGGCTCAGGCGCACCCCGAGTTCCGGGGAAAGTCACTGGCGTTCGTGCTGTGGCTGCAGGGCAACGAGAAGCTGACCTTCCGCTCGTTCCAGGGCTCGCCGACCTCCGAGTTGTTCGCCAAGCTCGGCTTCGCCGAGGCGCCGTCGGCGTCGAAGTTCAGCCGCGAGAACCTGGTGCTCAGCGCCGAGAACTACGCCCTGATGGATGCCGACGTCGTGCTGATCGCGTCGCCGAAAGCCCAATTCGACAAGCTGCTGAAAACTCCGACGTTCGCGACGGTGCCGGCCATCGCGCAGAAGCGGTACGCCCTGATCGATCTCAGTGTGGAGAAGGAACTCGGCTGGGCGGTGAGTTGGCCGTCGGCGCTGAGCGTGCCCTGGTTCCTCGACAAGATCGTGCCGCCGCTATCGAGCACGCTCGGCTAGTTCCCGCTCGGTCAGGTGACGGTGCCTGCTCAGACACGCCGGGCTGCTCGGTCGGTCCGCGACCCCGGCGTACCCTCAGTCCCCAGCGCCCCGCGACGAGCCCTCGGGCTCGCGGTGCTCCTGGCGGCACTGGGCGGCGCGGCGATGCTGAGCCTCGCGATCGGATCCAATCCGCTGTCCATCGCCGAGGTGTGGCACGGGTTGTGGACGCACGACGATTCCACCGCGTCCGCCGTGGTCTGGGGGCTGCGCGGGCCTCGCACCGTGGTCGGCATCATCGTCGGGGCAGCCTTCGGCGTGGCCGGGGCTCTGATCCAGGCCTTGACCCGCAACCCGCTGGCCGATCCTGGGATTCTGGGTGTCAACGCGGGGGCGGGTTTCGCCGTCACCCTCGGCGCCGGCGTGCTGGGTCTGACCAGCGTCACCGACTACGTCTGGTTCGCGTTCGCCGGGGCGGCTGTCGCGACGCTGCTGGTCTACCTGATCGGTTCGGCAGGACGCGGCTCGACCACTCCGGAGGCGCTGGTGCTGGCCGGCGTCGCCCTGGGCGCGGTGCTCACCGGATTCTCCACCATGCTGGAACTGCTCAATCCCCAGGTGTTCCAAGCGGTGCGAAACTGGGGCCTCGGCTCGATCGACCGCACCGAGCTTCCCGAAGCCCTGGGCGTCGCGCCGTTCCTGGCGGCCGGGCTGTTGATCGCCTTCGTCCTCGCCGGTTCGCTCAACTCGCTCGCCCTCGGCGACGACCTGGCTGCCTCGCTGGGCACCCGGATGCTGCGAACCAGGATCCTCGGCATCGTGTCGATCACCCTGCTGGCCGGCACAGCCACCGCACTGACCGGAGGCCTGGCTTTCGTCGGACTGATGGTGCCGCACATCGTCCGCTGGTTCACCGGGCCGGACCAACGCTGGATCATCGCCTATTCGGCGCCTGCGGCGTCCGCCCTGGTGCTGTTGTCCGATGTGATCGGACGCGTCGCCGGCCGACCGGGCGAGATCGAGGCGGGGATCGTCACCGCCGTGATCGGCGCGCCGGTGTTGATCGCCCTGGTCCGTCGGCGGAACGTGAGTGGTCTGTGACAGCCCGGGACGCCGCCGAGAGCCCCACGCCGGTCGACTTCGGGCGGGCGACCCGGGCGATCCGGCTCGGTCCGCTCTCCGCGAATCTCCCGCTTCGGGTGGTGGCGGTGTCATTGGTGCTGTTCGCGCTGGCCGCTGCGTCCGCCGTCGTTGCCATCACGATCGGGAAGTACCCGATCAGCCTGGCTGAGGTCTACCAAGCGCTCTCCGGCGGCGGGGCGGACTTTCCGCGCACCGTCGTGTTGGAGTGGCGGCTTCCGCTGGCCGTGGCTGCGGTGCTGTTCGGTGCCGTGCTGGGCATCGGCGGCGCCATCTTCCAGTCGCTGACCCGCAACCCGCTCGGTTCCCCCGATGTGATCGGCTTCGACACCGGTGCCTACACGGCCGTAGTCGTGATGATCCTGGTGGTGGGGTCGTCCGGCCGCTGGACGTTGGCCGCCGCAGCCCTCGTCGGTGGCCTGGCGACCGCGCTGGTTGTGTTCGCACTCGCCTACAGGCGCGGCGTCCAGGGCTTCCGGCTGATCATCGTCGGGATCGGTGTGTCGGCTCTGCTCGGTTCGCTGAACGCCTATCTGATCACCCGTGCCGACATCGTGGACGCGATGACCGTCGGCTTCTGGGGAGCGGGTGGACTCGGTCACCTGAGCTGGCCGATCCTGACGCCTTCGCTGATGCTCGCCGCCGCAATCATCGTGGCGGCGATCCTGCTGTCGCCGGCCCTGAAACGACTCGAACTCGGCGACGACCTCGCGGTCACCCTCGGTACCCGGCTGGTTGCGGCACGGCTGTCCCTGATGATCGTCGGCGTCGCCACCGTCGCGCTGGTGACGGCGGCGGCCGGCCCGATCGGTTTCGTCGCTCTGGTTGCGCCGCAGTTGGCCCGCCGGCTGACCCGGTCGCCCGGGGTGAGCCTGCTGGCGTCAGCCGCGATGGGGGCGGCTCTGCTGGCCTGCGCGCACCTCATCAGCCTGGCCGTGGCCGAGATGTACGCCGCGATTCCGGTCGGTCTGTACACCGTCTGCTTCGGCGGCGGGTACCTGGTCTGGCTGCTGATCCGGGAAGCCCGACGCCACGGAGGCCTGCGATGACAGCGAACGTCCCGATGAAACCGACAGGAGGCGCACCCGGGCGGGTCAGGGTCGTCGAGGCGACGATCGGCTACGACCGCCGGGTCGTCTCGCGGCGGCTCTCCGTGCAGATCCCGAACGGCGCGTTCGTCGCGATCATCGGCCCCAACGGCTGCGGGAAGTCGACGCTGCTCCGGGCGCTCGCCCGGGTGCTCACCCCGGTCTCCGGCGCGGTGTTGCTGGACGGCCGGACGATCGGCAGCTACCGCCCCAAGGAGGTCGCCCGCGTCCTGGGACTGCTGCCGCAGACGTCCCTGGCGCCGGAGGGAATCCGGGTCGCCGATCTGGTGGCCCGCGGGCGAGCCCCGCATCAAGGGCTGTTCGCGCAGTGGAGCCGTGCCGACGAGGACGCCGTGGCGGCTGCCCTCGCGGCTACCCGGCTGACCGAACTCTCCGGACGCTTGGTCGACGAACTGTCCGGCGGGCAGCGGCAGCGGGTGTGGGTGGCCATGCTGCTCGCCCAGCAGACGCCGATCCTGCTGCTGGACGAGCCGACCACGTTCCTCGACATCGCCCACCAGTACGAGCTGCTGGAGCTGCTACGGACCTTCCACCTCGACGGCAAGACGGTCGTCGCCGTGCTGCACGACCTGAATCAGGCCGCCCGCTACGCCGACCACCTGATCGTGATGCGGGACGGCGACGTGGTGACCACCGGCGCGCCCGCCGAGATCATCACCGCCGAACTGATCGACGAGGTGTTCGAGCTGCGGGCGCTCGTCCTGCCTGATCCGGTCACCGGGACGCCCACTGTCGTCCCGCTCGACCCGCGCCGGCCACGCTCGAACAGCGACGCTCGACCCGACCAAGACACCCAAGCCAACGAAGAGGAGAACCCTGATGGCGCGCAAGCGGACATTCACCGGACCGAACCGGACCGGTGAGCTCAAGCTGCATTTCCACGAGCGGGTGGTCCGCCGCGACCTGCGGGTGGCGAGGGTCGAGGATCTGACCCGGCGGTACCGCCGGATCACCCTGGTCGGCGACGACCTGGCCGGCGGATTCCCGTTCGCGAGGTTCGCCCCGCTCGACCATGTCCGGGCCTTTTTCCCGAACCCCGAGACGGGCGAGTTGGTCGCCTACCGGGAGGGCGCCGACCACGAGTGGGTGCTCGAAGGCTCGGGCGATCCCATCCATCGTGACTACACCGTCCGGGCCTGGGATCCCGACACCAGTGAACTGAGCCTCGAGTTCGTGCTGCACGAGCACGGTGTCGCGGGTCGGTGGGCGCGCACTGCCGCCCCCGGGGACCTGCTGGTCGTCAACGGTCCGAGCGCGCACTGGTTCCTGCCCGAGAACTATCCGCACTATCTCGTCGCCGGCGACGAGACCGCGCTGCCGATGATCGCCCGGATCATTGAGGAGGCGCCGTCCGGCTGCCGGGTGACCGCCGTGGTGGAGGTCGCGGCCGCGTCCGACGAGTTGGCGCTGAAAGGCGTCGCCGAACTGGATCTGCACTGGGTGCACCGGACCTCGGCGCAGGTGGGAGAGGGCCATCTCAGTCCGCTCGAGACCGCGTTGCGCGACTGCCCCCTTCCCGACGACCTGGCTTCGCTGTTCGTCGTGATTGCCGGCGAGACCAACGCGTTGCGGCCGATCCGGCGGTACTTCCGCCACGAACTCGGACTGGCCAAGAAGCAGTTGGTGGTCGACGGCTACTGGAAGCGCGGAGTGGCGGACTTCGATCACCACGACGTCGACTTCGACGAGGACTGATCCGCCCCTCAGCCGTCCTCGGGTGAGCCGCGCAGTTCGAGCCCGATCTGCTCGGCGTCCACCACGGCCAAGGCGTGGCTGAGCACCTCGGCGTCGAAGACACCGTCGTCGCGGGCGTCCAGCAGCGCCATCCGCTGTGCTTGCAGCACGTCGAGCTCGACCCGCTTCAGCCCGCGTCCGGATTCGCGGGCACGTTCCTGCTCGGCGGTCTGCCGCATCAGATCGAACAGCCGGTCCCGCTCGTCGGCGTCACCCTGGCGGTCCTCGTCGGTGGCCGGACGGCTCAACCAGCGCACCACCAGCGGCAGCGTGGCGCCCTGCACCAGCAGCGAACCACCGGCCAACGCGAAGGCGACCAGCAACAGCATCGGCCGTCCCGGGGTATCGGACGGCAGTGTCTGGGCGGCGGCCAGCGAGACCGCGCCGCGCATTCCGGCCCAGACCAGCAGGCCACCCTCGCGCGGTCCGATCGGGTTGCTGACCAGGTAGTCGATGGTGGCACGCTCGCGCCGCACCCGGGTGAGCACCTGGGTGATCCGCTCGGTACTCCAGGGCGACCGGCGCCCCTGGCCGGCGGCCGCCTTCTCGGCCCGCTTGCGCATGGCGGCGGCCCGTCGTGGGTCGGCGGCTATCGGTTGCCCGGCGATGAGCGGAGGTTCGGGGACGGCGTCGGGGTTCGCCAACCGTTGTTCCAGATAGTCGGCCCACAGGTTCATGCGTTCCTGACGACTGAGCCGGCGCTGGGTGCGTCGCGACATGCCGGTGACCAGGCTCACCACATAGACGCCACGGATCAGCACCGACCCCAGCCAACCCACCGCCGCCACCCAGGCCACGGTGAGGGCGGTGCTGTGATTGTGATCGGAATGGGTGATCAGGCCGTGCAGTTGCAGGCCCATCAGCAGGAAGATGCCGCTCTCGAGCACCAACTCGACGGTCTTCCAGTTCTGCGAATCGGAGAGCCGGGCCCACGGTGAGAGCAGCCGCGGCGCGCCGTAGCCGGAGATCAGCCCGGCCACCACCGCGGCGACCAAACCGGACGCCCCCAGCTGCTCAGCGGGAACAGCGGCCATGAACGGCGCCGCGTAGGAGATGACGGTCGAGGGAGCGGTTTCGGTGAGTTTGGAGCGCAGCCACAGGTGCAGCCAGCCGACCCCGAATCCGATCAGCGCCGCGGCGGTCACCGCCCACAGGAAGTCCAGGACCACTCCACCGAGCGCGATGCCGCCGGCCGCGGCGGCGATCGCCGAACGTAGTAGCACCAGCGCGCTGGCGTCGTTGAGCAGGCTCTCGCCCTCCAGCATGGTGAGCACCCGCTGCGGGACGCCGACCCGGCGGGCGATCGCGGTGGCGACGGCGTCGGTGGGGCTGACGATGGCACCCAGCGCGATGCCCCAGGCCAGCGAGATGTCCAGGCTGGCGCTGAAGAACCAGCCCAGCAACAGGCTGCTGAGTACGACCAACACCACCGACAGGCCCGCGATCGAGCGGAACTCCCGGCGGAAACTCATCGCCGGCATGGAGGCCGCAGCCGAGAACAGCAAGGGTGGCAGCACGCCGATCAGGATCCATTCGGGATCGACCTCCAGGCTCGGCACGCCGGGCAGGAATCCGACCACCCCACCGATGACCACCAGCAGCAGGGGGGCGGCGACCCGGATCAGCCCGCTCAGTGCCGATGTCGCGGCGACGCACAACAGGACGGCGGTCAGCAGGATGACGACGTGTTCGGCTTCCACTGGTTCAGCATGCCGTTCCGTTGGACGCACGGCCACTGCCGAGGTCTCCACGAAGCTCGACCTGGCGGACCAGTCCGCGCGGCCGGCGGACGCTCAGGCCGCTTCGGCCTGGGCGCGCAGGAAGCGTCCGAAGTGCGGCACGGTGAACGCGATCCGGCCCCGCTCGCTGGCGTAGATCAAGCCCTTCTTGATCAGCGCGTCGCGGGCGGGGGAGAGGGACTGCGGCTTGCGGCCCAGCGTCTGGGCGACCAGTGCGGACGGCACGGTGCCGGTGTCGTCGGCATCGGCGTCCGCCATCGCCCGCAGGTATTCCCGCTCGGCGGCCGTGGCCCGTTCCAGCCGGGAGCCGAAGAAGCCGACCGCGAGTTCGTGCTCGGCCTCGGGGGCGGCGACCGCGACGTCCTCGGCGGTGATCGGTGAGCTCGGCGCCAGGTCCCAGACCACCTTGCCGTAGGCCTGAACGAAGTACGGGTAGCCGCCGGTGACCCGGTACATGGCGTCCAGTGCCTCGGGGGTGAACGCGGCACCCTCGTCCGCGGCCGGCGCGACCAGCGCCAGATCGGCCGACTCACGATCCAGCCGGTCGATCCGGGCGTAGGCGAACAGCCGCTCCGAGTACGACTTGGACGCGCTCAGCACCGCCGGCAGATGCGGCAGCCCGGCGCCCACGACGATCAGCGGCAGGCTCTGCTGGCCCAGTTCGTGGCAGGCCGCACAGAGCGCCGAGACGTCGTCGGCACCCAGATCCTGCATCTCGTCGATGAACACCGCGACGCCCTTGCCCTGGTCAGCGGCCAGTCCGGCCACGTCGGTCAGCAGTTCGACCAGGTCGATCTCGATGTCACCCGAGTCGGCCCGGCCGGCGATGGACGGCGCGCTGATACCGGAGTTCCACCGGTCGTAAGCTTTGGTGTTGGGCGGCGCCGCACGTTCCACGAACGCCTTGAGCGTGGAGAGGACGGCGGTGGCGTCCGGATGGCCGAGTTCGCGGATCGCCATGTGCAGCGCCGCGCCGAGCGGACGCCGAATGCCCTGGTCAGGGCGGGCCTCCAGCTTCCCGGTGCCCCAGCCGGCACGGACGGCCAGCGACCGGGTCGCGTTGAGCAGCACGGTCTTGCCGACTCCGCGCAGTCCGACCAGCACGATGGAGCGCTCCGGACGTCCCCGAGCGATGCGTTCGATGACGAAGCGGAACGCCTCCAGCTGCGGGTCGCGTCCGGCCAACTCGGGCGGCCGCTGGCCGGCGCCCGGCGCGTACGGGTTTCTGATCGGATCCACGATGGGACTGTATGGCCTTCTCTAGCGCGGACGGCAGATTGAGCCAGAGTGTCGCAGACCCCCACCATCCGGCTCGCCGAACTACTCAGGGCTCGCCGAATTCGGCGAGCCCTGAATAGTTCGGCGAGCGCTGGGATTCGGTGGTCGAGCGTGGCGAAACCTCGGACGCCGCCCGCGCTGCGGCGAGCAGTCCGCCGACCACGAGTTGGACGGCGGGGGAGGACTCGACCGCCCGCCGCACCATCAGGTGGATGGAGCGTGTGGGTGTGGGATTGGTTACCGTCACGCCCGCGACGCCGGCCGGCAGGTCGACGGTGCACAGACGTGGCATCACGGCGAGGCCGATGCCGGCGGCGACGAAGGCGATCGCGGTGGGGTGGTTCGCCGTCCGCACCGAGTAGGGCGGGGAGAACCCGGCCGATACGGCGGCCCGGTGCAGGTTGATCACGCACCAGGACTCCTCCGAGTCATGCGCGATCCACCGCTCGCCGGCGAGTTCGGCCAGGGCGACCTCATCGCGTCCGGCGAGGGGGTGGTTCTGCGGCAGCACGGCGACGTACGGCTCATCCAGGAGATGGTGGGAGTGGAAGCCCGGCGGGGCGGCGAAGTCGCGCGATCCCACCAGCACCTCGACGTCGACGTGTTCACTCTCCCCGGTGGGCAGCTCCAGGACGCGCAGATCGAGCCGCAAGCGGGGGTGCTCGGCCAGCACCCGGCGCACGATGCCTGGGATCCACGCCATCGCAGCGGACGTGAAGTAGGCCATGCTGAGTGAGCCGGCTCGCCCTTCGCGCAGATCGGACACCCGTGCCTCGACCTCCGCGAGCTCGCCGAACAGCCGCTCGGCCGCGGCCACCAGTTCGAGCCCCGCGTCGGTGGGTTCGATGCCACGTCCGGCTTTGCCGATCAGCGCCAAACCGGTTTCACGGCTCAGCGCCGCCACCTGCTGACTGACCGCGGACGGCGTGTAGCCCAGGTTGGCCGCCGCGCCCTGGATGGAGCCGGCGGCGACCACCGCGCGATAGATCCTGAGTCGCTGAAGATCCATCATGAGCGCCACCGTAGAGCACAAGGTGAAGCGACAACCGAATGGACGCTGAAGCGCCAGCGCTGCTTCATGGTTGCGGCGTGCCGACCGGTCCGTTGGCTCAGATGACTCGGACTGCGGTGACGCCGGCCGCGCCTCCACAAAGAGAAGCGCGGGCAATGCGGCGATCGCGAGCGCGGCGATCCAGAGCGCGACCCGCATCCAACCTCGCGCGGTCGTCGCCGCCCGCGCCAGTGTGACGGCGACATGGTGCGCTGGTCATCTGTCCCGGTCGGAGTGGGTGGACAGCTGACTCAGTTGCCGGAGTTCGGCGATCTGTCGGCGGTATTCGGCGGACGCCTCGGATTCGGCGTCCGCTCCGAACGGGATGCGGGGCAGATCGCGGGTGCGCCGATGGGTGACCTCCAATTGCCACGCCACGGGAATGAAGATCGCCACCGCGAGCACGAACTCGATGCCTGTCATCACGGCCTCCTCCAAGTTGATCTGGGTCCCAGCCTGGCCCCACCCACTCGTTAGCACCAGCGCTGATTTCTTCATCACCGTGAAGCTGTGCTGATGGTTGATGGGGCCGCGTTTCGGTCGCACCCGTGGCGACAGTCGGGCTCGTGGCGCGCGAAGGGCAGGAGGGTGGCACCAACTTGGTCGTCGCGACGACACCGTGGCGCGGGGTCTCGACCCCGGACGCCGTGAGGTGGAGGATGGGCAACGCGGGCGAGGAGGCCCGCGGAGAGGAGCCTGACGCCGCTCGTGATCGACCAGCAACCATCCGCCGGCGCCGCGCAGCGACCTTTGACCTACGGTTACGTAACCGGTAAGTTGGCGCAGCGCATGCAGAATTTCCCGGTTCGTGCGACCCGAAAGGATCCGACGTGTCCGAACCCGCTGTAGATGACTTCGTCCAGCTCCTCACCCCCGACGGTGAGCGCGTTCAGCACCCCGACTTCAGCTTCGAGGGCAGCGACGAGACCATCGCCGGCTACCTGCGCGAGATGATCCTGGCCCGCCGCTTCGACAGCGAGGCGACGGCGCTGCAGCGCAAGGGTGAGCTCGGCCTGTGGCCGCCGGCGCTGGGTCAAGAGGCCGCCCAGGTCGGCTCGGCCAGCGCCACCCGGCTGCCTGACTACGTCTTTCCCTCTTACCGCGAGCACGCGATCGCCCTGCACCTGGGGGTCGACCCGGTCGAGATGCTGAGCACCTTCCGGGGCACCGCGATGGCGCCGTGGGCCAACGACATCCCGGGCATGCACGTCTACAGCTTCGTGATCGGCACCCAGACGCTGCACGCCGTCGGCTATGCGATGGGCCTGCAACGCGACGGTCTGGTGGGCAACGCCGACCCCGATGCCAACGGTGCCGCGATGGTCTATTTCGGCGACGGCGCGACGAGCCAGGGCGACGTCAACGAGGCGTTCATCTTCGCCGCCTCGTACACCGCCCCGGTGGTGTTCTTCTGCCAGAACAACCAGTGGGCGATCTCCGAACCGATCGCGCTGCAGTCGAAGATCCCGCTGTACCGCCGGGCGTCCGGCTTCGGTTTCCCCGGCGTCCGGGTCGACGGCAACGACGTCCTCGCCGTACACGCCGTCACCAGTTGGGCGCTCGACCGCGCCCGGCGCGGTAAGGGCCCGGCGCTGATCGAGGCCTACACCTACCGGATGGGTGCCCACACCACCTCGGACGACCCGACCAAGTACCGCAGCAACGACGAGACCGAGCATTGGCGCCAGCGCGACCCGATCAGCCGGGTGCAGACCTATCTGCAGAACCGCGGTGCCATCGATCAGGTCTGGCTCGACGCCGTGGACGCCGAATGCGAAGAGCTGGCGGTCCGCGTCCGGGAAGGCTGCCTGACGCTGCGCGAGCCGACCCTGGAGGAGTTCTTCGAGCACACGGTGATCGACCCGGGCGAGGTGTTGCTCGAGCAACGTGACGAGTACCTCGAGTACGAGGCCGGCTTCGCCGATCATCCGGACGCCGACGCCGATGACGAGACCCACGTCCAGGTGCAGGAGGCGTTCTGATGGCGACCATGACTCTCGCGAAGGCGCTCAACGCCGGCCTGCGCCGTGCGTTGGAGGCCGACCCCAAGGTGCTGCTGGCCGGCGAGGACATCGGCAAGCTCGGCGGCGTGTTCCGGATCACCGAGCACCTGCAGCGTGATTTCGGCCCCGATCGGGTGATCGACTCGCCGCTGGCCGAATCGGGCATTCTCGGCACCGCGGTCGGCCTGGCGATGCGCGGCTACCGTCCGGTCGTCGAGATCCAGTTCGACGGCTTCGTCTACCCGGCCTACGACCAGATCGTCTCGCAGGTGTCGCGGCTCTACTACCGCACCCACGGGCACCTGAAGATGCCGATCGTGATCCGCATTCCCTACGGCGGCGGCATCGGGGCGATCGAGCATCATTCCGAGTCGCCGGAAGCCTATTTCGCGCATACCCCGGGCCTGAAGGTGGTCACCTGCTCGAACCCGCTGGACGCCTACTGGATGATGCAGCAGGCCATCGCCTCGAACAACCCGATCGTGTTCTTCGAGCCCAAGCGGCGCTATCACGAGAAGGGCGAGGTCGACACCGAGATCGAGCCGATGCCGTTGTTCCAGGCGCGCGTCGTGAAGCCTGGTGACGACCTCACCCTGATCACCTACGGACCGATGGTGCGCACCTGCGTCGAGGCCGCGCTCGCCGCCGGCGAAGAGGGCCACAACATCGAGGTGATCGACCTGCGCTCGCTTGCACCGCTGGACATGCCCACCGTGATCGAGTCTGTCACCAAGACCGGACGGGCGATCGTGGTCCACGAGGCGGCGATGACGCTGGGCATGGGCTCCGAGATCGCCGCCCGGCTGCAACAGGCATGCTTCTACTCGCTGGAGGCGCCGGTGCTGCGGGTCACCGGGTACGACATTCCGTATCCGCCCAGCCGGGTGGAATCCGCCTACCTGCCCGATCTCGATCGGGTTCTCGACGCCGTCGACCGATCCATGGCCTACTGAGGAGAATGCGATGAAGGAATTCCACCTGCCCGATCCCGGCGAGGGACTGGTCGAGGCCGACATCGTCCGCTGGGTCGTCGCCGAGGGCGACGAGGTGAAGGTCAACGACATCCTGGTCGAGATCGAGACGTCGAAGTCGATCGTGGAACTGCCCTCGCCGTGGGCCGGCCGGATCGCCCGGCTGATGGTCGACGAGGGCGCGACGGTCGAGGTGGGTGCCCCGATCGTGCTCATCGACGACGGAGTCGCCGCACCTGCCGCGCCACAGGCGCCGACCGACGTGACCGACGCGCCGCCGGCGCAACCCGCCGAGGCTCCGGCTGCGCAGCCGGCCGAGGCTGCGGCGGCCACTCAGGCCAGCGCAGCGGAGCCTGCGTCGGAATCCGAGGCGTTCCTGGTCGGCTATGGCACGAAGTCGTCGTCGCTGGCGCGGCGTCCGCGCAAGACCGCGGGCGGCGTCGGCAAGCCGATCGGCCCGGTCACCGACCAGGTCCACGACTCGTATGCCGCCGACCAGCCGGTCTCGCGTCCGATCGACCAGTCGACCACCACCGGACCGCTCAGCGCCGAGGCCAGCGGTGAGCCGCTGCCCCGTCCGGGCAAGACGCCCAAGCCGCCGTCGGCCGCCAAGCGCGCGCTGGCCAAACCGCCGGTGCGCCGGCTGGCCCGCGACCTCGGCCTCGACCTGGACGCGGTGATCGGCACCGGCCCGGGCGGCACGATCACCTCCGACGACGTGCTCACCGCTGCCGTGCTCTCCCGCGGAGCTCCCGAGGCTCCGACCGGGGCGACCTCGCGGGTGCCGCTCAAGGGCGTCCGCCGCGAGATGGCCCGCACCATGGCCGAGTCGTACAAGGTGCCCACCGCCACGGTGATCATGCAGACCGACGTGACCGCCTCGATGGACTTGGTCGAGCGGTTGCGGGCACGCCGCGAGTTCGCCGGCCTGCGGGTCTCGCCGCTGCTGATCTTCGCCAAGGCCGCCTGCTTGGCGATCGCCCGCAACCCCGACATCAACTCGACCCTCGACATGGCCGCTACCGAGATCGTCCGCAATGAGGACGTCAACCTCGGGATCGCCGCGGCCACCCCGCGCGGGCTGCTGGTGCCGAACATCAAGCACGCGAACACGATGAACTTGCTGCAGCTGGCCGAGGCGCTGCACAACATGGTGCAGGTGGCGAAGTCCGGGAGGGTCTCCGCCGAGGACATGCAGGGCGGCACCTTCACCATCACCAACGTGGGTGTCTTCGGGGTGGACGGCGGCACGCCGATCCTCAATCTGGGCGAGTCGGCGATCATGTGCCTCGGCACCATCGCCCGCCGTCCGTGGGTGATCGGGAAGGGTGCCGACGAACAGATGGTGATCCGTTCGGTGTGCACGCTCTCGCTGACCTTCGACCACCGGCTGGTGGACGGCGAGCTGGCGTCGAAATTCCTCAGCGATGTGGCGGCGATCCTGGCCGATCCCGGTCTGGCGATGATGTTCTGACGCTGCTGACAACAAGGATCCGGATCGGGCCTGGACTGACCAGCCCGATCCGGATCCTTGTTTGCGGCGCAATCGCGGCGACGGGCGCATCGTCTAGATTCGTCCGCAAAGAACCGGCTCCTCTGGACGAATCTGGGTGTGGCTCATGGGCAAGAAGGTCGACTTCATCGTGGCCGACATCTTGAGTCGCATCTTCCGCCAACAATGGCCGTCGGGGAAGCTGCCCACCCAGCGGGAGTTCGCGCGTGAGTACGGTGTCTCGAGGTTCACCATTCAGGCGGTGATCGAGAACCTCACGCTGATCGGAGCGCTCAGCTCCACGCAGGGCTCGGGCACCTACGTGCGCGAGGGCCTGCGTAAGAATCCTCTGATCTACAACACGATGACCCGGACGCCGTACGAACAGATCGACTCGCGCGTGCTGCACCTGAACCGCACGTCCCCGAGCGCCGATGAGGCTCTCCTCTTTCAGCTGCCCTCCGGTGGTGAGATCTGGCAGTTCGACCGACTGCGAATCATTGACGGGCTGAGCTCCCAGATCGAGCGCACGGTGATGCCCGCAGCCATGTTCCCGACCTTGTCGGACGCCGTTCTGGAGAAGTCGGTTCAGGGCTTCGTGGAGGGGGCCGGCTACCGCATCTCGCACTACATGACGAGCTATCGGCCGGTGACCGTGACTCGACAGGACGCGAGCATCCTGGAGTGTCGCCGGGGAGCCCCGGCGATGGCCATCGATAGCCGCGGGGTGCTGACCGACGGTCGCGTCTTCGCACACAGCGAGATGATCGCGCTGAACTATGAGGTGTCCTACATCAGCCGGTTCGACCGTGAGGTGCACCAGGCGCGGCTCTAGGTCGAGAGCAGCGCCTGGTCACGGGGTGACGAGCGTGCCGTCGGCGGTGCGACTGGTGGTCCAGGGGTGCTCCTTGAACACCCCTGGGAACTCGGCGGCCGCATCCACGTCGAACGAGACGCCGATGCCGGGCTCGTCGGAAGGCCGCAGGAACCCGCGGGATTGCACCGGGTAGCCCGCGAACACCGCCGCCGTATTCGGCTGCACGTCGAGGTTCTCCTGGACGCTCGCGTTGTGCAGGTGAACGTTCAGGTGGGCGTTGACCGCCAAGCCGACCGGAGTGATGTCGGACGGCGTGTGCCAGGCCAGCCGGATGCCCATGGCATCGGCGAAGTGTGCCACCTTGAGAGCAGGCGTGATGCCTCCGATCTGCGAGACATGAATGCGCAGGAAATCGATCTGGCGACGCACGACGAGCTCCTCCCACTCCTTGGGGTTGTTGAACAGTTCGCCCGTTGCGGTCGGGGTCGATGTCTGGGCCCGCAGCTTCTCGTACCAGGCGGTCTGCTCAAGCGGCAGGACGTCCTCGAGGAAGTACAGGCCGAAAGGCTCGCACTCTTTCGCGAACCGGATCGCGTCGGACGGGTTGAGTCGCTCGTGCACGTCGTGCAGCAACTCGATGTCGTCGCCGTAGCGGTCGCGGACCGCCTTGAACAGCCGTAGCGTGGTGGCCGCGTACTGGCGCGGGTCGTAGTAGCTGCCGGGCAGCGGGTTCTCGGGCACCTGCAGATCTGTCGCATTACCGCCGTAGAAGCCCAACTGGACCCGGACGTGGCGATAACCGTCGGCGAGGTGCCTGTCGATCTGGGTGTAGAGGCCGTCCAGATCGTCGGCTACCGCGTGGGCGTAGGCGGGGATGGCCGTTCGCGACCGTCCGCCGAGAAGCTGATACAGCGGCATCCCCGCCAGCTTTCCCTTGACGTCCCACAGGGCCATATCGACCCCCGCGATGGCGTTGTTGAGCACCGGGCCGTTGCGCCAGTACGAACTCATGCGCATCACGTGCCACAGGTCCTCGATGTCATTGGCGTCACGCCCCAGGAGCAGCGGCCGGAGGTAGTCGTCGACGGCGCTCCGGACGGCCCATGGGCGGAACTGGAAGGTGGCGCAGCCGAGACCCCAGACGCCGGCATCGGTGGTGACCCGCACGACCACCAGGTTGTGCTTGTCTGGCTTCGTCACGATGGCCTCGACCTGGGTGATCGTGCTGGGGGTCATCAGGTTCCTTTCGCTGCATGTCTGCGCCGCCATTCAACCGGCTGTGCCGGAGGAGTCGCCAGCATGGCTCGGTCAATTGCGCCAAAAGCTCGCAGTTGCCAGTCCAATGCTTTCGCGGCTTCGTAATGAGCAGGCTTACATGCTCCAATCTACGCAGTCGGAACCGGGGATTGGATCGGTACCATCGCTCGGCTGGGGTCGAGCTGTGAATGAGAGAGGGGAACTGTAGATGCGCTACAGCGAGGTAGCTGAGAAGGTCATCGCCGCCGTCGGCGGGGTGGACAACGTCAGCAACGCGTGGCACTGCATGACGCGCTTGCGCTTCGACCTCAAGGACGGCGCCAAGGTGGACATGGCCGCACTGGACGGCGTTCCTGAGGTGATCGGGACCAACGTCCAGAACGGTGAACTGCAGGTGGTGGTCGGCACCGAGGTGGAGAAGTACTACGAACCGCTGGCTGACAAGCTCGGGCTCGCCGACAAAGCGGGTGGCGGCGAAGCAGCCGGTGGAAAGCGCGGCTGGGTCGCACTGGCCATGGATACGGTGTCCGGTGTCTTCGGGCCGATCGTTCCTGCCATCGCCGGCGCGGGCATGATCAAGGGCCTGATGGCCGGCCTCGCGGCGCTGGGCGTGATCTCGAACAAGAACGACACCTACCTCGTCATCGACATGCTCGCGAGCGGTGTCTTCACCTTCCTGCCGTTCTTCGTGGCCGCGTCCGCGGCGAAGATCTTCAAGACGAACATGTTCATGGCGGTCGCCATCGCCGCCGCCATGCAGTACCCGACGATGACCGCCGCCGCAGCCGCCAAGGAGATCACGGCGTTCATGCTGTTCGGCGTCATTCCGGTCCCGGTGTTCAACTACGCCGGAACCGTGATTCCGATCATCTTCTCGGTCTTCGCGCTCAGTCACATCTATCGCTGGGTGGACCGGATACTGCCGCGCGTGCTGCGGACGGTCTTCACGCCCACCTTCTCGCTGTTCATCGCCGGCACACTGGCGCTCACGGTGATCGGCCCCATCGGCATCTTCCTGGGCAACCAGCTCGCCGCCGGCGTTGCCTGGCTGTTCGCCTTCTCGCCCATCCTCGCGGGCGTCATCTTCGGTGCCACCCGCCCGATCGCGATCTTCACCGGCCTGCACCATGCCGAGACCCCCATCGCGTTGCAGAACTTCGCGACCCAGGGCTGGGACATGCTCATGCCGATGATGTTCATGGCCAACATGGCCATCGCCGGTGCGACTGCGGCGGTCTACTTCAAGGTGCGCAGCAAGGATCAGAAGACGGTCGTCGCATCTGCCGCTGTGTCGGGTCTGCTGGGCATCACCGAACCGGCCCTGTTCGGCGTACTCTCCAAGTACCGCCGGGCGTTCGTGGCGGCGACGATCGGCAGTACTCTCGCGGCGACGTTCTTCGCCGTCACCGGCGTCCGGATCTACGCCTACATCCTGTCGTCGATCTTCAGCCTGCCGGCCTACGTCGGTCCCTACTTCCCGTTCGCGTTGGCCGGCATTGCCATTGCCATCTCCAGTTCGTTCATCCTGACGATGTTCCTGGTGCCTGCCGAGCGTCCGGCGGACGAGTCTGCAGTAGCCGCGGAGGCGTCGGCGCGGGGAGTCAAGGGTGAGCGTGTGGAACTGGTTGCGGTCGCGCGGGGCGCCTTTGTGCCCCTCGAGGAGGTCAGCGACGCGGTCTTCGCCAGCAAGACGGTCGGCGACGGCTACGCGCTGCAGCCAGCTGACGGCGACGTGTATGCGCCCGTGTCGGGCACCGTGACGGTGGTCTTCCCGACCAAGCATGCGATCGGCCTGGAGACCGATGACGGAGTCGAGGTTCTCGTTCATCTCGGCATCGACACGGTGTCGCTTCAGGGTGAGGGTTTCGAGGTCTTCTGCGCGCCGGGCGACCGGGTCGACCCGTCGACCTTGATCGCCCGGGTCGACCTCGACGCCGTCCGTGGTGCCGGCAAGGATCCGGTGATCCTGGTGCTGGTGACGAACCTCGGCAAGGTCTCGACCGTGAACGAGTTCGAGGACACCGACGCCGCGCTGCAGCGGGGTGACAGCGTCGTATCGGTCAGCGCGGCAGTCTGAAGCAGCTGAAACAAGGATCCGGATCGGGCTGGACTGACCAGCCCGATCCGGATCCTTATCTTCTCACCCATCGGTTGCAGCGCCCGACGTCGTCGACGAAGAGGAATCCATCGGGATTGACGATGGATTCACCCCGCCGGACGATGAGGTCATGTCCGACTCCGACGCCTTCTGCGAGGTGTTCCCGCAGGCCTATCTGGCCTTCCACCGCCGTGACGGACGCCGCAGCGAGCTGACCAACGCCTCCCGGGCGGTGCTCACCCATCTGGCCGGATCGGGTCCGATCACCGTCGGTGAAGCGGCTCGGCACCTCGACCGCGCCCAGTCGGTGGTCAGCGACATCGTCACCCAGTTGGAAGGCCATGGCCTGTTGGAGCGCGAGCCTGACCCGGACGACCGGCGCCGCACCCTGGTCTGGCTCACTGAGGCCGGCATGAACCGGCTGCGGCACGACGCCGATGTGCTCGACCGCACCCTGGTCGCGCGCGCCATGGAGCAACTGGACGACACCACCCGCCGCGGACTGATCGACGGGCTGAACGCCCTGACCGCCGCGGCCCGAAGAGAGGACCACCGATGACCACCCAGACCGCTTCCTGTGAGAGCTGCGGCATGCCCATCGAGAGCGGGCACTACTGCCAGTACTGCACCGACGCCGACGGCAATCTGCAGGACTTCGATACCCGCTTCGCCGCGATGGTCGGCTGGCAGCGTCGACGCCATCCCGAGCAGTCCCAAGAGGTGATCGAGGAGCAGACCCGGGCGTACATGGCGTCCCTGCCGGCCTGGCGCGGGCATCCGCGGCTGACCGAGCGCGCGATCGACGACTGCTGACAGGTAGCGCGACTGGTTTCGGGAAATATGCCGAAAGCAGTGACCGATCCCGAAACCAGTGACCGATCGCGCGATCGATCGCCGGCTGTTCTTCGACGAGCCGGGGGTGATCACCAACGGCCGGGTCTGACAGGCTGGGGGCATGGCCCGTGGCGATGTGTTGATCACTCCCGACGAACTGGACGGCGTCCTCGCCGATGTCGATCTGCTCGACGTGCGATGGCGGCTGGGCGAGCCGTCCGGGGCGGGGCGAGACCGTTACCGGGAGGCACACCTGCCAGGTGCCCGCTTCCTCGACCTGGAGACCGTGCTGACCAGGCACGGTGAGCCGACCGACGGACGGCATCCGCTGCCGGACGCCGACACCCTGGCCCGCGGCCTGGGCGCGTTGGGTGTGGACGGCAGTCGCCCGATCGTGGTGTACGACGAGGCCGGCTCGTTCGCCGCCGCGCGGGCTTGGTGGGTGCTGCGCTGGGCCGGGTTGGACGTCCGGGTGCTGGACGGCGGAGTCGATGCCTGGGCGGCGCACAATCGCCCGATGACAACGGGGGATGTGATCGTCGACAAGGCCGAGCTGCACGTCACGCCCGGACAATTGCCGACCATCGAAGCCGATGACGCCGCCGGCTTCTCCGGCACCCTGATGGACGCCCGCGCGCCTGAACGCTACCGCGGCGAGACCGAACCGATGGATCCGGTTGCCGGGCACATCCCGGGCGCGGTCAACGTCCCGGTGAGCGGGTTCTTCGCCGCCGACGGACGGCTCCCCGAACAGGACCGCCTGCGGGAACTGCTCGGCGACCGGACCGCTCCGCTGGCGGCCTACTGCGGCTCGGGAGTCAGCGCCGCGCAGCTGGTGCTGGCCGGCGCCGCACTCGACCTCGAGATCGCGCTCTACCCCGGATCGTGGTCGGCCTGGAGCAACGACCCGTCGCGCCCGGTCGCCACCGGGGAGTCGGAGCCCGCATGAGCTACCCGACCACCGCACACACCCTGCTGGACCACATCGAGGCCAACCTGCGCGGCGTCCGGGCACGGGTGGGCGACCGGCAGGTGCTGGCCGCGGTCAAGGCCAACGCCTACGGGCACGGTGCGGCCGCGGTGGCGGCGATGATCGAGCAGCGGCAGGCGGCTGACTGGCTCGGCGTCGCCACCGTCGACGAGGGACGCCAGTTGCGCCGCGCCGGCATCGGACTGCCGATCCTGAAGCTGTCGCCGACCCGGGGCTTGGACGAGGTCGGCCGTGCGCTGATCTCGGCGCTCACCCTGACGGTGGTCGACGAGGCGTCGGTGGAGGAGACGTCCCGGGTTGCTGAGCAGGTCGGGCTGACCGGGGTCTCCGTCCACCTGAAGGTCGATACCGGCATGCGCCGCGCCGGCATCGAACCCGCCGCGGCGCCGGCGCTGGCCGCGCGGATCGCGTCCGATCCGCACCTGCATCTGCAGGGTCTGTTCAGCCATCTGCCCATCTCGGATACCCCGGACGGCGTCGACTTCACCCGCGCGCAAACCGAGTTGTTCCGCACCACGATCGCCGCCGTCGAGGACGCCGCGGGCCGGGTCGAGATCAAGCATCTGGCCAACTCGGGCGCCGTTCTGGGACACCCCGATACCTGGTTCGACCTGGTCCGGCCCGGGATCATGATCTACGGCAGCCTGCCCGACCCGCAGGCTGAACGCAGCGTCGAACTGCGCCCCGGCCTGGCGCTGACCACAGAGATCTCGTTCGTGAAACCGGTGGCCGCAGGCGAGACGGTGAGCTACGGCCGCACCTGGACGGCCCCCCGCGACACCTGGATCGCCACCATTCCGGTCGGCTACGGCGACGGCTACTCGCGACTGCTGTCCAACCGCGGACGAGTGCTGATCGACGGCATGTCCTACCCGATCGTCGGCCGGGTCTGCATGGACCAGACCATGATCGACCTCGGCCCCGAGCCGAACGTCGGGGTCGGTGACGGGGTCGTGCTGATCGGCCGTTCCGGCGACCAGGAGATCACCGTCGCCGAGGTCGCCGAACTGATGGGCACCATCCCGTACGAGGTGACCTGCCTGATCACCGGCCGGGTCACCCGCGACTACCGCTAGACCTCCGTTGGTCGAGCTTGTCGAGACCCCTCGGAAGGATCTCGACAAGCTCGATCAGCGGTGGGGCACCCTCACAACGGCACCCGCTGCACCAGGGTGACCGCGTCGCTGAGGCTTTGAACGGTCACCAACAGATGGAGCGCGCCGTCGTGCACCAGCACGTCATCCAGCGAAACCTCCATTCCGTCCGTCAGACCCTCGATCTTCAGGGGTGCCTTCGCCCAGGTCAGGCCGTCCGAGGATCGCGACAAGGTGAGCGTCCGGTGGTCGTCGGAGAGGAAGACCTCGAGGAACTCGCCGCCGGCGTGAGTCATCAACGCCCCTGAATGGACCCCCTCGAAGGCGGTGAAGGACCAATGAGCCCCGCCGTCGGTGGAACGCCACACCGCACGGGTGCTGCGGGTCGTGCCCTTGCCCAGAGTCCAGCCGTAGCCCACGAGGACCTCTCCGACGCGGTGCACGCTGGTCACCTCGGCCCGCTCGTAGCGATCGAACGGGAGCGGGATCAAGCACCAGGTCCGAGTATCGGCGGCCACCCATGCCGCCGGCTCGGTGCCGGGGCCGTCGCTGATCGAGCCGACTGCCACCAGGCCGCGCCCGACTGACGTTACCGCGGTCATTGCGCGCTCTCGGCCGTCCAGGCCGTGCAGGTCGTCCAACGGGTCGCGCCGGTCGTACCAGTCACCGCGCGTTGTCGTTCTGGTGGGACGTCCGTGCGTCCAGGAGAGCCCGTTGGATGAGCTGGCCACGAGTGCCGAGCGGCGGATGTCGCCGTTGGTGCTCCGCTCGCCGACCACCACCCACCGTCCGTCGGCACGGATGGCGTCGGCGATGCTCGAGTAGTGGTACTGGGCCACCTTGTTGAAGGCCTTCGGCGCGGTTCGCCGCCATTTCCGGCCGTCCGTCGAGTGCAGGGTGAAGGCGTCGGTGCCTTCGACCTCCCCGGTCGCCAGGTAGCCTCCGTCAGCGTTCCAGGCGACCGCGTCGATCGTCTCGTCCGCCGCGGCACCGACCGGGATGGGCGTGCTGAAGGCGGAGCCGTCGGCGTGCCACAGGGCATAGGAGCCCTGGGTGCGCCCGTATGCGGCCAGGTGGTTCTCGACGACAAACAGCCCACTGGGCTGAATCCGCTCGCGAGTCTCGGACGGCGCCGCCACCTCCGTCGCGTCAACCCGCGCCGGGCCGTCGAAGCGCCACAGCCGGGTCGATCCCGGGTTGCCGTCGATACCGATCGCGACCACTCCGACCGCACCCGCACCGGCGCCGGCCTCTGCCCAAGCGCTTCCCCTGGTGGACGGGACCTTGACCGGCGTCCAGAACATATCGCCGGGCGACAGGTGCCAAACGCGCACCTCGTCGCTCGCACCTGCAGCGGAGGCGCGTTGCACAGCGAGTGTTCCCGACCCCATCCTGATCAACTCGGTGATGCCGGACGACTCGCCTGCGTCGGGTAGTCGTCGGGGAGAACGCCACGAACGCAGATCGTCGCTGGTCAACAGCAGCGGACGGTAGGTCCCCATGGGGTTGTCGTAGTAGCTCCCGCCGACCATGAAGCCTTTGTCGGTGGTGACCACATGGCTGAGCGAGCTGATGAAGTTCCCCGAGGTGGCCGGCTCCTTCACCGCGACGTGACGCCAGTTCGTGCCGCCATCGGTGGATGTGAACAGCAGGGAGAATTGCGACCGGCCCTTGCGGAGCCGGGGCAGTTCATTCCTGCCCACCGCCACCAGCCGGTCGCCATTGGCGGCGACCTCGCTCAGGTGGCCCTCGCCGGGGAGCTTCTGTGCCGTCCAGGTGACGCCGTCCGGCGATGTCCAAGCCATTGGCCAGGTCTTGTCGTGGCGCCAGCCGCCGCCGACCGCCACGAAACCACCACCGGACAGCCCGGTGATGCTGAAGACCTCTTCGCCCTTCTTCGGATCGATGCCGGCCACCGGGGTGCGCTCCCAGGTCTGTGCGTCGGGGCTGGTCCAGGCGAACAGCGTTTGGCTCTTACTGGTCAGACTCAGCCAGCGACGATCCGCCCCGGCGCCGGCCACGGCGGCGACCCCGACGGCCTCTTGGCCGATGGCAGCCGCAGACGCGGCTGCTGCGCTCGGCACGCCGTCGTGCCAGGTCGCGCCGGCGTCCGTCGAGTAGCGCAGGAGGGGAACCGAGGTGCGGCCCTCGATCGTCGCGACCATCAGCATGGTCTCGCCGTCGCCGGTCATCGCCTCGACAGTCGTTTCGACGCCGGCGCCCAGGTTCGGCAGTCCGGGGAATACGTCGGCCGGTAGGCCGGGAGTGTTCGACGGCGGACGTGGCGACTCGCTCGTGCAGGCCGTCAGCACTAGCAACGCCAGCACCATGATCAACCACCGGGAACGACTCATGCGGACAAGCTAGAGCGAAAACTGCCCGATTCTCGGAATCGTTCTTCAACCTGTGGATAACTCCGGCAGGAGATCCCGGGTCGAGCCCGGGATGACCGGCTGAAGCAGGGGGCCAAGTCTCGTTGGTCCTGGTGGCCTGTCATCCCGGCTGTGAACGCCGGGGTCTCTGGCGGGGCGAGGATGCGGGGCTCGAATTTCGCTGGTCCCGAACTCCGCTGGTCCCGATCGCCTCACGGCTCGACCAGGCAACCTCCGGGTTCGGACGGCGTGGCCTGGTGCACGTCCGGCACCGGCAACCCGCGCGAACCGGACGCCTCACGCACCGCACGCGCGATGGACGCGGCGTCCTCGCTACGGACCAGCGCGATGGCGCTGCCGCCGAAGCCGCCGCCGGTCATCCGGGCACCGAGCGCGCCGGCAGCCCGCGCGGCCGTCACGACCACGTCCAGTTCGAGGCAGCTGACCTCGTAGTCGTCGCGCAGCGACTCGTGCGAGGCGTCCATCAGCTCGCCGGCGGCGGTCCAGTCACCAGCTTCGGCGACCGCCACGAACTCGGTCACTCGCGCGATCTCGGTCACCACATGACGGACGCGGCGGCGCACCTCCTCGTCGTCGAGCTGCGCCAGCGCCGCGTCCAGATCGGTGACCTCGCGCAGCGTCGCGACGCCCAGGATGCGGGCGGCGGACTCGCAGGCGGCACGGCGGGCGCCGTACTGGCCGTCCGCCAGTGAATGGCTGGCCCGGGTGTCGATCACCAGCAACTCCAGGCCGTCGGACGCCAGATCGAACCGCACCTGCTCGACGGAGCCGTCGCGGCAGTCGAGCAGCAGCGCGTGCCCGGCGGTGGTCCGCAGCGAGGCCGCCTGGTCCATGCCGCCGGTCGGCGCGCCGGCGACCTCGTTCTCGGCGCGGACGCACAGTGCGGCCAGCCGGGCTCGGGAGTCATCGTCGGTGTCGAGTCGTTGTCCGGCCAGTTGCGCCAGCGCCAGGCCGACGGCGCACTCCACCGCCGCGGACGACGAGAGTCCGGCACCCAGCGGCACGCACGAGGCGACAGCCAGGTCGAACCCGGGCACTTCGAAGCCGGCTTCCCGCAGCGCCCAGGCCGGACCACCGCAGTAGGCGACCCACCCCGACACCTGGCCGGGGGCGAGCTCGGAGATCGCGCCCTCCCACACTTCATCACCGATGTCGGTGGTCATCCGGACCCGGCCGTCCGACCGGGCAGAGACGGCTACATAGGTGCGGTGCGGCAGTGCGATCGGCAGGCACAACCCGCCGTTGTAATCGGTGTGCTCGCCGATCAGGTTCACCCGCCCCGGCGAGGCCCAGACGCCGTCCGGTTCGGCGTCGTAGGCCGTCCGGAACAACTCCCGCACGGTCCGGACGCCGACCTCACTCGGCCAAGCCTGCTGCCACTCGCTCATCGGACTCCTCTTCGTCAGTCTCCGTCGACCGCGTCGGTCAGGTACAGAATGGCGCCTCCCCCGCTGAGTAGGGGAGTTCTCGCCGATCTTGACCAATGACTGAAGGCTCGGTGCTGACCTCTCGACTCGTGCCTTACAGGTCGAGGCTCGGTTCCACCGAGCTGACGATCTTGTGCTTCGCGCGTGCGTACTGAATCTCGCGACGAGTCGTGGATCCGACATACCCACCTTCGCTCACGACGCGGATCTCATCGGCGAGATCTATCCGTCGAAGGTGCAGTTCGCCGAGAGCAGCCCGCCTCGATGGAGTCAGCTCCTCGCTGATCGGCTCGGGGCCGAGCACGATGACGCCGCAAGCGGTCAGTCGTTTCCGTTCCGACTCGAACAGATGCAGGAAGCGTCGGGAGCCGCAGAGGCACACCACCGTGGGTCGGTCGACGTCGGATCCGCTCACCACTCCAGTCTGTCCGAGGAAGCGTGGCGGACGGCTCCCACCACGCGAGGACTCACTGACGCAGGTCGCGCACGGAATCCCGCAGTTGGA
>NZ_JAPUED010000012.1 GCF_027492755.1 Micropruina sp.
GATCACCGGCGAGAAGCCCGACGTGGCGACCAATACCTCGGTCGATCTGTGAGGATGCTGACGTCACTGGACGGCTGAGGTCCATGTAGCCGGCCCGACTTCGTGGGCCCTGGCCACCCAGCAGTTGCGGCTGAAGCCGAAGTCCGGGTCTGCTGGCCCCAGAGGTGGGCTGACGCTGGTCGCTTGGCGCTACGGAGTTCGGGCTTGGAGCGACGTTCACTTCGCCAACGATCTTGCGAATCTCGTCGCCGTCGGTGGCACGGCCAACCAGGCCAAGGGCGGTGCGATGTCGTCCGATCGTGGCCGATCCGAGCCGCTTGGTGCGGGTACGCCGTCTGCTCGCCACCTGCCCGTGAGTGACGACCGCTCTTCGAGGGACTGCTGATCGCCGTTGGTCGGGCTTGTCGAAACTCTCCTTGGCGACGGGTTTCGACAAGCTCAACCAGCGAAACGCCGCATTGTTCAACCCGCGCCGGTCGTTCGTTACGGATGGGTTCCGTCCGGAATGCGGCCTAACGTGAGGGAATCGACCAGCGAAAGGCGGTAGCGATGACCGAGAATGTCGACCCGATCCCGGGTGATCCGGACTTCCCGTGGGAGCCGCCGTTGGCGGGCAGCGAGTTGGAGCATCTGATCGGCATGCTCGACCGGTTGCGGTGGACCTTCCGCTGGAAGGCGTCCGGCTTGGACGCCGACGGCTTGAGTAAGCGGCTCGGCCCATCGGCGCTGACCCTGGGCGGGCTGCTGCAACATCTTGCCGGTGTCGAGGCGCTCCGCTTCACCTGGGACCTCGACCGTTCCGACCCCGGTGAGCCTTGGCGTTCGGCCGACTGGAGTGATTCCGACTGGACGTTCACCACGGCCGCCGACAAGTCTCCGGACGAGCTGTACCGGCTCTATGACGATGCCGTGGCCGCCGCCCGGGAGCGGCTCGCCGCGGTGATCGCGGACGGCGGCATCGACCGGCCCAGCGCGCTGGGTGAGGGTGATCAGCGGGCCAGCGTGCGCCGCCTGGTCTGCGACCTGATCGAGGAATACGGACGGCACACCGGCCACGCCGACCTGCTGCGAGAGAACGTCGACGGCCTGGTCGGCGAGGATCCGCCCGCAAGCTGGCGTCCTTAGCGAACCCGATGGTCGAGCGTCTCGAGACCTCGGCCGCCAGGCTCGAACATCGGGGGACGGTTCTTTCTCGTTCGAAATCCGCACCCGCGAGAACCGTCCCCGGACGTTCGAGATTCGCATCTCTGGGGACGGTTCTTTTCGTTCGAAATTCGCACGTGGGAGAACCGTCCCCGGGTGTGCGAGGGCTCAGACTGGCTTGCGGGCGATCAGTGCGATGCCGGTCAGGTGGTCGGCGTGCTTCACGAAGGTGCGCCGCATTGTCAGCACCCGGCGGCGAGCACCCGGGTTGCGGAGCAGGTTCCAGGCGATCCGCAGCACTCGTCCGAGTCCTTCGTCGGCCAGGTTTCGGCGCAGGTTGAGCAGTGCCATCGGTGCGGTGCCGGTCCACTCCACGACCAGGCCGGCGTCGGTGAGCAACCGGCGCCATTCGGAGGCGGTCAGCGGCCGGGCGTTCACCTTGATGGTGCGGGCCAGTTCCTTGCGGATCTCCTCGCCGACGGACGGGTCGAGATCATCCGGTTGCAGCCCCAGTTCGTGGATGGCGTAGCACCCACCCGGACGCAGCAGTCGCGCGGCCTCGGCGATGATGGCCTGCTTGCCGCGTTCGGTCTGCATGGTCAGCATCGCCTCGCCGATCACCACGTGGGCACTGGCCGCGGGCAGGCCGGTGTCAGCGGCGTCCGCGGTGATGGTGCGCCCACCGGAGGGACCGACGATGTCGGCGACCAGCGCGGCCGCGGACGGGTCGGCGTCCACGCCGACGTAACTGGCGGGCCGGCTGCGCAGGATCAGTTCGGCCGTCTTCCCGATGCCGGGCGCCAACTCGACCACGTCGGTTCCGGTGAGGCCGAGCCGGTCAAGCAGCCCGGTGGTGAGTTCCAGGCCGCCCGGGCGGAGTACCCGTTTACCGAGCCGGGCCAGCAGCCAGTGCCCCTGGGCGTCCTCGGGCCGGCGGTTCTGCTGCGGCAGTGTCTGCATCGCGACCACCTCAGTCGCGGGTGAGTAGGAAGAGCGCCAGTTTGGACGGCGCCAGCGCCTCGACCGCGTGCGGAACCCGGGTGCCGAGGTGGATCAGGTCGCCGGGCTCGAGGACTACGCTGCGGCCGTCGGCTGTAATCCGCAGCGAGCCCTCGAGCGTCTGGAGGAGCACCGGGATCGCGGCCGTGTGCTCACGCAACTCCTCACCCTCATCGAAGGCGAACAGGACGACGTTGGTGCCCTCGGCTCGCAGCACCGTGCGCGAGACCGTGGACTGTGGCTGCACCTGCACCATCGACGCCAAGTCGGTTACGTCGGTCATGTCAGTCACAGCCACTCCTTTATTTACTACATGTTTGTATGTAGAAAATCTAGCTCGTTGGCGAGACTCGCGCAATGGCCGGTCGACGGCGACGTAGCCGGACGAAAGCGGCATGTAGGGTGGGAAACCGACAGGGGAGCGCCATGGGGCGCTGAGAGTGCGGATCGACCGCAGACCCTCGAACCTGATCCGGCTAGCACCGGCGTAGGGAGTCGGGATCTCCTCACCACCGCGGTGAGCCCTCCGGCAAGGAGGAACACGTCATGTCCAGGAATACTCGCAAGATCGCAGTCGGGGCTGCGGCGCTGCTGAGCGGAATGGGTCTGCTGGCCGGCTGCGGCTCCATGCCGGCCGGACCGAGCTCGGGTCCGGCCAGCTCGAGCGCCTCGGCACCCACCGAATCGAAGAAGCTGACCGTCGTCACCCACGACTCGTTCGCGCTCAGCGACGAGCTCAAGAAGGAGTTCGCCGACAGCACCGGCTACGCCGTGACCTACGTGCAGCCCGGCGACGGCGGGGCGCTGGTGAACCAGCTGATCCTGAGCAAGGACTCGCCGCTGGGCGACGTGGTGTACGGCATCGACAACACCTTCGCCGGACGCGCCCTCGCCGAGGGCGTGGTGACGCCCTACACCCCGGCGTCCGTGCCCGAAAGCGTGGCCAAGCTGGCCGCCGACGACAGCGGACGGCTCACCGCCATCGACCTGGGTGACGTCTGCGTGAACGCCGACAAGAAGTGGTTCGCGGACAAGAAGCTGGCCCTCCCCGCGACGCTGAACGACCTGACCAAGCCCGAATACAAGGACCTGCTGGTGGTCGAGAACCCGGCGTCGTCCTCACCCGGCCTGGCCTGGCTGACAGCCACCGTGGGCGCTCAGGGCGACCCCGGCTACCTGGAGTACTGGAAGGCACTGAAGAACAACGGGGTCAAGGTCGTCAAGGGCTGGACGGAGGCCTACTCCACCGAGTTCTCCGGCTCGTCGGGCAAGGGCTCGCGCCCCCTGGTGGTCTCGTACAGCACCTCGCCCGCGTTCGAGGTGCCCAAGGGTGGCAAGGAGTCCAACACCACCGCGCTGCTGCAGACCTGCTTCCGTCAGGTCGAGTACGCGGGCGTGATCGCCGGTGCGCAAAACGAGGTCGGCGCCCGGAAGTTCATCGACTTCCTGCTGACCAAGAAGGTGCAGGCCGACATTCCCGGCGAGATGTACATGTACCCGGCCGATTCGTCTGTCGAACTGCCGAAGGACTGGCAGCGGTTCGCGCCGCTGGCCGAGCAGCCGTTCAGTGTGCCGGCCGAGACGATCTCGGCCAAGCGGGACAGCTGGATCCGGGAGTGGACCGCGACGGTGATCGGCTGACCATGCCTCGGTGGGAGCATCCGTCGGTCGAGCGAGCGCCCAGTCCGTCGGTCGAGCGGGTGGCCAGTCCGTCGGTCGAGCGAGCGCCCAGTCCGTCGGTCGAGCGGGTGGCCAGTCCGTCGGTCGAGCGAGCGCCCAGTCCGTCGGTCGAGCGGGTGGCCAGTCCGTCGGTCGAGCGAGCGCCCAGTCCGTCGGTCGAGCGGGTGGCCAGTCCGTCG
>NZ_JAPUED010000013.1 GCF_027492755.1 Micropruina sp.
GCCGGGTGATGAGCTCGGAGCGAGGGACGCCGGGCCACTCCTTCGCGGCGATCTCCAGCGCGCGGGCGACCGGCGGGGTCTGGGTGACTTGGATCCGGGTCAGCGTCGTCGGCATAGCCCGGAGTGTACCACCGAGAATTTCAGTGGTACAGGTGGTGGTGATCGCTACGATGCGCTCATGAGTACGCCCTCGTCCGGACCGCCGGGTCCCGAGTTCGACCCGCCCGCCTCCGTCCCTGGACAGCGGCCCAGCAGTGAGCAGCCCGGTCCGGGGAGTCAGTTCCCGTCCGGAACCGATGCGGGCTCGCAATTCCCCGCCCCGGGGGGCGGCTATGCGGCGCTGGGCCCCCAGTATCCGGCGGGCGGTGCCCCGTATCCGGATGCCGGTGCGAGCTACCCGGGCGCGGGGGTGCCGTACCCGGGTGCAGGCGGGCAGCAGGCAGGTCCCGGGGCTCAGTACCCGGTCGGGGGAGCTCAGTATCCGAATGCCGGGGCTCAGTACCCGGGAGCCGGGGCGCAGTACCCGGGTGCACCGGCTGCCGGACCTCAGCAGGCTCCGGGCTCTTATCCCGCCGGCGGAGAGTTCCCGGTTGCCGCAGCTCAAGCGCCTGAACGAGTCGGTCTCGGCCTGCTCGCGGCCGCGGTGGTCGTCGTGGTCTGCTGCGGGCTCACCGCGGCGATCTACCACTGGGGCTTCATCGCCAGCATCACCGCCTGGCTGATGGCCATGGGTGCCGCGTGGGCGTACGGCCGGTTCGGCGGAGCCCCGGTCAAGGGGCGGGTCCCGTTGCTGGCGCTGATCGTCGTCGGCATCGCGCTGGGGTTCCTCTCCATGGTGGCCAGCGCGGTCTGGGACTACTACTGGGAGGAGATGGGCAGCGCCGGCACCACGCAGGAGGCGGTGGAGCTGGTGTTCGGCAACCTGTTCAACGGCGAGCTGTGGCAGGACCTGGGACGCGACGCCCTGTTCTACTTCCTCTTCGCGGCGCTGGGTGCCTTTGGTGTGATCCGGCGGATGAGCGGTATCGGAAAGGCGAAGGCATGACGCATCCTGAACTCGCGCGGATGCGCGACAGCATCGACAATCTGGATTCGGCACTGATCTACCTGCTGGCCGAACGGTTCAAGATCACCCGGCGGGTGGGTGAGCTCAAGGCCGAGGTGGGGCTGCCGCCGGCCGATCCCGATCGCGAAGCCCGTCAGATCGAGCGGCTGCGCACCGTCGCCCAAGATGCCCAACTCGATCCCGAGTTCGCCGAGAAACTGCTGAACTTCATCGTGTCGGAGGTCGTCCGGCACCACGAGCGGATCGCCCGGGAGACGAACTGAGCACGTTCCGGATTCGTCCGGCGACCGTGGACGATGGCGCGGCGCTGGACGGGATCGAGGCGGCCGCCGACGCGCTGTTCGACGGCGTCGTGGTGTTGCCGGCCTCTCCGCCCGGGCGTGCGGCCACGCTCGCTGCCCGGGGCTTCGCACTGGTCGCCGTTGATGCGAACGAGCGGATCCTGGGTTTCGCGCACGTGCTGGAGTTCGACGCCCGGTTCCATCTGGAGCAGCTCAGCGTGCATCCGGACGCCCAGCGCCAGGGCCTGGGCGCGGCCCTGCTCGCCGCGGCCGAGGACGGCGTCCGGGCCAGGGGAGCGTCGGTGGTGACCCTGCGGACCTTCGCCGACGTGCCGTGGAACGCCCCGTTCTACCGCCGGCACGGCTATGTCGATGCCGAGTTGCCGGTCGCGTTGACCCCGCTGCTGGAGGCCGAGGAACGGCTCGGACTGTTGCGGGCCGGGGCGCGGGTGACGCTGGCCAAACAGGTCGCCGAGCACGTCGTGCCGCGGCCGGCGGTGAGCGTGCTGCCGCTGCGTGACGGGGCCCCGGGCCTGGAGGTGTTCGTCCAGTACCGGGCCTCGACCATGGACTTCGCCGAAGGTGCGGTGGTGTTCCCCGGCGGGCGGCTGCTGCCCGGCGAGCTGCCCGTGGACGTGCCGGCCGCGCATCTGCTGGCCTGGGCAGCCACCGAGTTGCCGGCCCCCGAACTGCTGGCCGCCGCCGCGATCCGCGAGGTGGCCGAGGAGTGCGGTGTGCTGCTCGCCGCCGACGATTTGGTGCCCTGGGACGACTGGGTGACGCCGCCCGGCGGCCGCCGTCGCTTCGACGTGGCGTTCTTCCTCACCGCAGCGCGCCCGGTGCAGGAGTGGCGCAACATCACCACCGAGGCGGTCCGCACGGGGTGGACCTCACCGATCGCGTTGCTTCGGGACGCGGACGCGGGCGCCGTCCGGCTCCTGCCGCCGACCCGGACGCTGCTCACCGAACTGGCCGGCCTGCGCGATGTCGCCACGGCGATCGCGGCGCGACCACGGATCGTTCCGGTGCTGCATGACGGTGGTCACCCGCGCCTCGGCGGCACTCGCTGAAATGACGATCGGGATCAGGCACGGCTGTTGGTGCCCGATCCCGATGGTTGTTCACCAGCCGCCGTTGGTCGAGCTTGTCGAGACCCGGGACAGGCCTGCTAGGGAGCCGCTGATCAACGCCCGTCCATGGTCATCCCGGACTTGATCCGGGATCTCTCCCGACTGAGAGCCCGGGATCACGTGAATGATCAGCTAGAGCTCGTGCGCCTCGATGGTCGCGCGGGCCAGCCGCACCGCGTCCTCGCGCAGATCGGCGGGGGAGAGCAGCCTGGCCTCACCGCCGAAGGCGAGCACGATCGCCAGCGCCGCCCGCCGGGCACGGAAGGTCAACTCCACCACCGGCCAGCCGGCGTCGTCGCCACGCTCGATCACCCTGGTGCCCGGTGCGAGCTGGAAGTGTGAGTAGGTGGTGAAGAACCCCACGGCCGCCGGGTGAACGGCCACCGTGATCGTGCACGCCTTGCCGGTGTCCTCGAAGGCGGCTCGTTGCCGCGCCCAGGCCTCGGCGAGGTTCAGGTCGTCCGGCACTCGAGCCGGCTCGTCCAGCACGGTGGCCGAGACGATCCGAGAGACGCGGTAGGTGCGTTGTTGTCCGCGATGCGCGGCCAGCAGGTACCAGCGGCCGGCGTTCTCGACCAGGCCGTACGGATCGACGGTGCGAGTGCCCGGCTCGCCGTTGGTGCGTGGCGACGCGTAGCGCAGCCGCAGCCGGCGCTTCCGCGTCGCGGCATCGCGGAGCACGGGCAGCAAGGGCACCTCTTCGGCCGCCGCGAACCAGCGCCGCCGATCGACCACCACGACCGACGCCAACGCCTCGGCGGTCTCCAATGCCGGCGCCGGCACAGTGGCGGACAGCTTCGTCAGCGCCGAACTCAACTCCCCGCTCAGCCCCAGTTCCGCTGCTGCGGTGCCCGACGTCCAGGCGAACAGCGCCTGCGCCTCGCCGGGGCTGAGTCCGCTGACCTCGGTGCGGTAGCCCTCCAGCAGTGCGCAGCCGCCGTGGCGTCCGCGATCGGTGTAAACCGGGACGCCGGCCGCAGACAGCGCCTCCATGTCGCGCAGCACGGTGCGTTCGGAGACCTCCAGGATCTCGGCCAGTCGGCGCGCGGGCAGCCGTCCGTGCCGCCGCAGCAGGGCGAGGATCTGCAGTAAACGGTCGGCCCGCACACAAGAATCCTGCCACGAAAACCTGACAAGGGATGTCAGGAATGACGACCAGGATGAAGTCATGAATGAAACCCAGACCGCGCCGGACACCCGGCCCCTGTTCCACACCGCGCTCGCCCAGATCGCGCCGCTGATCGACGGGCTGACCGTCGCCGACCTCGATCGGCCGACACCCTGCTCAGAATGGACGGTGCGCGAACTGCTCAGCCACCTGATCGCCGTCGAGAACCGCATCCTGCACATCGCCGGCGGCGGCAAGCCCTTCGAGGTGCCGTCCGTCGTCGACGGCATCGCCGATGCCGACTGGTCGGACGCCTGGAGCTCCCGGCTCGCGCCGGTGCAGGACGCGCTGGCCGACGATGCGCTGCTGGC
>NZ_JAPUED010000014.1:0-4214 GCF_027492755.1 Micropruina sp.
GAGGTGCTGCGCTGGTCGCGCGAGGAGGGTCTGGTCACCAAGTCGAACCTGATCCTCGGCATGGGCGAGACCCGCGAGGAGATCACCCAGGCACTGCAGGATCTGCACGACGCCGGCACCGAGCTGATCACCATCACCCAGTACCTGCGGCCGTCCGCCCGGCACCATCCGATCGACCGGTGGGTCAAGCCCGAAGAGTTCGAAGAGTTCGAGCAGGAGGCCACCGAGATCGGTTTCGTCGGCGTCCTGTCCGGGCCGCTGGTCCGCTCCTCGTACCGGGCCGGACGGCTCTACCGCACCGCCATCGAGGCGCGCCGCCGCCGCGAACGCGACGATGCGAAGGCCGCTAACGGAATCAAGACGGCCAACGGTACGAACGGCCACGCCAACGGCGCCAATGGTTCGGCGGTCAACGGCCACGCGAGCGCCAACGGCACCACCACCAGCACCGCGACGATCAACGGGAGCAGCACCCATGGCCAGTGAGAAGGCAAAGGCCCTCGCCGCCCAGCAGAAGGCCGAGCGCAAGGCCGAGAAGCTGCGCAAGAAGAACTCCGACGACCCGCGCGACTGGGGCCGGTTCCGGCAGATCATCGAGGCCTATAAGCGCACCAACGAGGTCGACCCGCAGCTGAAGTGGTGGACTGTGGCGGCGGTCGCCGGCCCCGTCCTGATCTCGATCGGCGTCGGGCTGTGGCTGCAGCCCTGGTGGCTGTGGCTGATCACCGGCGTCATGCTCGCCCTGGTGCTGGTGATGTACGTGCTCACCTGGCGCGTGAAGCAGGCCAACTTCAAGCGCTACGAGGGTCAGGCCGGCTCGGCCGAGGTCGCGTTCCAGCTGCTCAACAAGCGCAAGTGGAGCTACGAACTGGGCATCGCCGCCACCCGTCAGATGGACGTCGTACACCGGGTGATCGGACGGCCGGGCATCGTGCTGGTGGCCGAGGGCAACCCGGCGCGGGCGCGCGCACTGCTGGCCACCGAGACCAAGAAGCACGAGCAGGTCGCCTACGGCATCGCGGTGACCACCGTCCTGGTCGGACGCGATCAGGGCCAGGTGTCGCTGGAGAACCTGCAGAAGCACATCGAGAAGCTGCCGAACGTGCTGCAGCCGCACCAGATCACCGAGGTGAAGCAGCGGTTGCGGGCGCTGGACGCGATGCGTCCGAAGATCCCGGTGCCGCGCGGCCCGATGCCGACCATGAAGGGCGTCAACCGGGCGATGCGCGGCCGCTGAGGCCGGCGAGCCTCAGATCTCAGGTCATCGACGCGGCATAGATCGACGCGATCGACGCCTTCAATGTGGCGTCGAACTGGGCGTCGTCCTGCTGCACGGTCAGCCCGTCGAGCAACGCCCGGCTGAAGCTGGCGATCAGGCCAGGATTGCGGGCCAGCCGTTCGTTGGCCTCGTCGCGGCTGTAACCGCCGGACAGCGCCACCACCCGGACCACGTTCGGATGCGCGATCAGGTCGCTGTAGAAGCCGTCCACGCTGGGAATGGTCAGCTTGAACGCCACCCGGCGATCGCCCAGACCCTCCAGCCCTTCCAGGATGGCCGCCTTGAGCAGTACCTCGGCCTCGTCCTTGTCGGGGATGCTGATGGTCACTTCGGGTTCGAGGATCGGCACCAGCCCGGCGGCCACCACCCGCTCGCCCAGCGCGAACTGTTGTTCGACGACCTGCTCGATGCCCCGTGGGTCGGCGGCGTGGATCACCGAACGTTCCTTGGTGCCGAACACCCCTGCTGCCCGGGCGCTGTCCAGCCGCTCTTCCAAGCCGGGAATGTCCTTCATCAACTGGACGCCGTCGGCCTTCTCTTCCAGTCCCTTGTCGATCTTGAGGATCGGCAGGATTCCCTTGCGCTGCCACAGGTATTCGGCCGCGCCCAGGCCCTCGACCTGCCGGGCGAGAGTGCCCTCGAACAGGATCGCGCCGAGGATGTGCTCGCTGGTGAACACCGGGCTGGTGATGATCCGGACCCGCGCGGCATGGATCAGGTCGAACATCTCGGCTTCGGAGCTGTATTGGGATTCGTCGATGCCGTAGGCGCGCAACGCCTTGGGGGTCGAGCCGCCGCTCTAGTCCAGGGCTGCGATGAAGCCGGTGCCGGTCGCGAAGTGGGTAACCATGGGCTGATCAGACATTTGAATGGCCTCCTTGACATCCAACTGGTTGATCTATGCCAGGCTACTCCGCTGCTGCCGGCGACGAGCTGACAGCTGGTTCATTCCTCCTCGACCCAGACCGCGGACGCCACCTCGTCCGGGATCGCGGCGGCGTCGACCACGGCGTCCGGGACGATGCCGAGCGCCCGGCAGCGGGCCAGCACATCGGGATCGGCGTCCGAGACCCGGACCACCCGGCGCGGTCCGACGATCCGGGTCAGCCGAACGGCCGGACGGCGCCGCAGGGTGCCGTCGGCGGCCGGGATCGGGTCTCCGTGCGGGTCGGCGACGGGGTGGCCGAGCAGCGCGTCGATCCGGTCGATCAGTGTGTCGGACGCCGCGTGCTCCAGCGCTTCCGCCTCGTCGTGCACCTCGTCCCAGCGGTAGTTGAGGACGCCGACCAGGAAGGCCTCGATCAGCCGGTGCCGGCGCACCATCGCGACCGCCAGCCGCTCGCCGCGCTCGGTGAGCCGCACCGGACGGTACGACTCATACGTCACCAAACCCTGCGCGGCCAGGCGTTTCACCGTGTCGGACACGTTCGCCTGGGTGGTGCCGAGCCGGGCCGCGAGACCCTTGGTGGTGATCGGCGGATCGCCCCACTCGGTGGCCGACCAGATCACCTTCAGGTAGTCCTGAGCCACCGCGGTCAGCTCGTCGACGCTGGTCATCCTCCCAGGGTAAGCCCCATCGCGGTGAGGCCCAGCAGCGCGATGTTGAGCGCCACGATCAGCGCGACCACCGTCCAGGCGATCACCCGCAGCCGCCGTCCGTTGGCGAACCGGCCCATCACCTCGGGGTTGCCGGTCAGCAGCACCAGCGGGATCGCCGCGAACGGGATGCCGATCGACAGCAGCACCTGGCTGAGCACCAGCGACCAGGTCGGATCCAGGCCGAACGCCAGCACCGCGAGCGCCGGGACCAGGGTGATCGCGCGACGGGCCAGCAGTGGAATGCGCACTCTCAGCAGCCCCGACATGATGGACGCCCCGGCGTAGCAACCGACCGAGGTGGAGGCCAGGCCCGAGGCCAGCAGGCCGACGCCGAAGATGACGCCGATCGCGGGACCCAGCGCGGAGGTGATCGCCGCGTGGGCGCCCTCGATGCTGTCGGTCCCGGGGACTCCGTTCAGGCTCGCCGCCGCCAGCAGCAACATGGCGATGTTCACCGTGCCGGCGACCAGCAGCGACAACCCGACGTCCCAGCGGGTGGCCCGCAGCAGCCGCCGCACTCCCTTCGCCCCGTGCAGGCCGTGCCGGTCGCGGGCCAGCGACGAATGCAGGTAGATGGCGTGCGGCATCACGGTGGCGCCGAGCATGCCCGCCGCCAGCAGCACGGTCTGGGCACCCTCGAAGCGCGGCACGATGCCGGCCACGGCAGCGCCCCAATCGACCGGGCTGACCAGCAGCCCGGCGCCGAAACCGACGGTGATCACGGCCAGCAGGCCCATCACCACGAACTCGAACCGGCGCTGCCCGCCGCGGGACTGCACCGTGAGCAGGGCCATCGACACCACGCCGACGATCAACCCGCCCAGCGGCAGCGGCACCCCGAACAGGATGTAGAGGGCCAGCGCCCCGCCGATCACCTCGGCCAGGTCGGTGGCGGCAGCGACCAGTTCGGCCTGCGCCCAGAACATCAGCCGCGGGCCGCGCCGCAGCCGGTCCCCCAGCAACTCGGGCAGGCTGCGTCCGGTGACCAGGCCGAGCTTGGCCGACAGGTATTGGATCAGCACCGCCATCGCGTTGGCCGCGATCAGCACCCAGACCAGCAGGTAGCCGTACTGCGCGCCGGCGGTCAGGTTGGCCGCCACATTCCCCGGATCGACATAGGCGATCGCCGCCACGAACGCCGGACCCAGCAACCAGCGCAGCCGACGCCGGGCCGGCTTCGGCGGCGACGTCCGGGTCATCGTGGTCACGAAAGTTAAGCTACCCGAACTTTCGTCGCGCAGGCAGGCTTTCGACAAGCTCGCGGTACGAAGGGACGGTTCTTTTCGTACCAGTCTCGCGGCCCAGGCGGTACGGAGGGACGGTTCTTTTCGTTCCA
>NZ_JAPUED010000014.1:4314-6213 GCF_027492755.1 Micropruina sp.
CGAAAAGAACCGTCCCCGCGTACCACTCGACTCTCGAGCGGGGTGCCAAGATCGAGTGGTGGCAACTCCGATCGAAGACCTTGCATTGCTCAGCAACTGCCGGACGGCGGCACTGGTCTCCCGCGAGGGTGACGTGGAGTGGCTGTGTCTGCCGCGGCTGGACTCGGCCTCGGTGTTCGCGGCCCTGCTCGGGGACACCGACGACGGCAGCTGGCGGCTGCGGCCGTCCGAGACCGACGCGTGGACCGAGCGCCGCTACGACGGCGACACGTTCGTTCTGGTGACCCGATGGGAGACGCCGACCGGGGTCGCCGAGGTACACGACTTCATGCCGGTCGGCTCCGATCAGCAGGCAGCGATCGACCGGACGGACCTGGTTCGCCGGGTGGTCGGCATCTCCGGCACGGTCGACTTCGACGTCGACCTGCGGCTCCGCTTCGACTACGCCCGCGCCCTGCCCTGGGTGCGGCAGACCGGCAGCAAAGCCGATCCCGAGCTGATCGCGATGGCCGGCCCGGACGCGGTGGCGCTGCGCGGCGTCCGGCTGCACCCCGAGGGGCATCAGCACCACGGCAGCGTCCGGGTCTCTGCCGGGCAGCAGGTCGATCTCACCCTGACCTGGTTCCCGTCGTTCCGGCCCACCCCCGGGCCGCTGGACGTCGACCGGGCACTCAGCGAGACCCGGCACTGGTGGCAGTCCTGGGCCGACCGGATCGAGCACCAGGGCGAGTATCGGCCCCAGGTGGTGCGGTCGCTGCTGGTGCTGCGGGCGCTCACCAACCACGACACCGGCGGCATCGCCGCCGCGGCCACCACGTCATTGCCCGAGGACATCGGCGGGGTGCGGAACTGGGACTACCGGTTCGTCTGGCTGCGCGACGCCGCGCTGACCCTGGAGGCGTTGCTGGCGCACGGATTCCTCAAGTTGGCCGAGCATTGGCGCACCTGGCTGCTGCGCGCGGTGGCCGGCGACCCGGCCGACCTGCAGATCATGTACGGGCTGGCCGGCGAACGGAACCTGCCCGAGCGCGAGTTGCCGCAGTTGGGCGGTTACGCGGGGTCGCGTCCGGTCCGGATCGGCAACGGCGCGGCACTGCAGTATCAGGCGGACGTGGTCGGCGAGGTGATCGTCACGCTCTCCGCCGGGCGCGAGGCCGGGTTGACCGAGTCGGCGTTCTCCTGGCCGTTGGAGAAGCACCTGGTGCAGTACGCGGCCGAGCAGTTCGAGCGGCCCGACAACGGCATTTGGGAGATCCGTGGCGAGCCGCGGCACTTCACCCATTCGCGGGTGATGATGTGGGCGACGTTCGACCGTGCCGTCCGGGCGGTGGAGCAGCATGGGCTGGCCGGTCCGGTGGAGCGTTGGCGTGAGTTGCGGCAGCGGGCCCGCGACGAGATCGACAGCCGGGGGGTCTCGAACGGCCACTTCGTCCAGTACTACGGCACCGACGAGGTGGACGCGTCGCTGCTGTTGCTGCCGCAGGTGGGCTACTGCGCACCCGACGATCCACGCATGCTGGCCACCGTGCAGCGGATCGAACAGACCCTGATCCGCGACGGCCTGGTGCTGCGCTACCGCACCGACACCGGCGTGGACGGGCTACCCGGCGGTGAACACCCGTTCCTGGCCTGCTCGTTCTGGCTGGTCGAGCAGTACGCCACCACCGGACGCACTGCGGACGCCGAAGCGCTGATGGGCCGACTGAGTTCGTTCGCCAACGACCTCGGCCTGCTGTCCGAGGAGTACGACCCGGTCGGGAACCAGCAGGTCGGCAACTTCCCGCAGGCCTTCTCGCATCTGGCGCTGGTCCGCGCCGCAGACGCGCTGTGCGGGTCCGGACGCCAGCCGCGCTGAGCCCCGATCATCGTCGGTCGAGCTGGTCGAGACCCCTCTGGCGG
>NZ_JAPUED010000014.1:6313-9662 GCF_027492755.1 Micropruina sp.
CTCTGGCGGTTTTCGACGAGCTCAACCAGCGGTGGCCCTCGGATCAGGGCCCTCAGCAGTGGTGAGCCGAGACCCGGGCAGGATCGGCCGAACCCATGTGATTTGCTGGTCGGCGTGACCTCCACCGACGCCCGCACCGAGTCCAACCTGCCCCGTCGGGAGCGTGAGGCGCGCGGCATGACGGACTACTGGGACATCCGTTCCGCCGACTACGACGCCACCCATGAGGTCGCCGACCGCGGCACCTGGCGGCGCATGCTCGGCGGACTGGTCGGCGACGACCGCGAGCTGCGCATCGTCGACGTCGCCACCGGCACCGGGCTGATCGCCAATCTGCTCGCCGAACAGGGCTACTCGCACGTCACCGGCGTCGATCTGTCCGAGGGCATGATGAGCCACGCCCGCCGCTACGCCGCCGAGCGCGGGCTCACCGTCGACTATCGCGTCGGCAACGCCCTCGAGTTGCCCTTCCCGGACGCCTCGTTCGACGTGGTGATCAGCTCCCGGCTGCTCTGGACGCTGACCGAACCGGACGCCGCCGTCCGCGAGTGGGCCCGTGTCCTGGTGCCGGGCGGCACCCTGATCGCGATCAACGAACTCGAACCCGGCGAGGGCATCCGGTTGAGCCCGCTGGACGACTACCGGGCGAAGGCCCGGGTGGACGAGTTGCCGTTCGCGAACGCCGACATCGACGACATCCTGGCCGCACTGGCCTCCGCCGGGCTGCTCGGCGCCCGGATGCAGCACCTACCCGGCTGCCATCTGGTCAAGCGTGACCGGGAGAACTGGTTCGCTTTCGTCGCGACGAAGGCCGCCGTCCACCCCTGACCCCCCGCCCCCGGTCCCGGCCCCGGGTCACCACACCCGAGCCCGATCCCCGGGTCCCTCAGGCCTCCGGCCACCCTCCCCCAACCACTTCGCCTTGCTTTGGCGTCCTTTCCTTGGTTCAAACAGCGGAAACGAACGCGAAGCAGGGCGAAGTAGTCGTGAGGGACCGAGCGGGGACGGGAGGCCCGAGGGCACTGGGGGCCGAATGGGCGGGGGTCAGGGGCGGGGCGGGTCCGAGTGGGTGTGCATGCGCATGCCGGTCTCGTTAAAGATGCTGATCACCTGAGCCGGACGGCCACCGGCGGCACTCATCGCGTGCGGGGTGCGGGTGTCGAATTCGGCCGCGTCCCCCCTGGTCAGCACGAGGTCCTGCTCACCGAGCCGCAGCCGGAGGCGTCCGGACAGCACGTAGAGCCACTCGTATCCTTCGTGCACCTTCAGCTCATCGCACTGTTTCGTCGGCGGATAGGTGATCTTGTAGGTGTGGATCGGCGATCCCTCGGGGGCCAGCGGGACGATCAGCATGCCGTCGCGGCGGATGGCCGGACGTCGCACGCGCGGGTCGGGCGCCTCGTCGGCCAGCAGGTCGTCCACCCGGATGCCGAGCTGCCTGGTCAGCGGCACCAACAGCTCCAGGGTGGCCTGCCGCTTGCCGGACTCCAGCCGCGACAGCGTGCTGGCCGAGATGGATGCCCGTGCCGCCAGCTCGTCCAGCGTCCAGCCGCGGGCCTTGCGGGCCGCACGGAGCCGGAGACCCACCTGGTCGAGCACGTCCACGATTGTTCCTCCTTGCATATTCAGCAAACTCGTTTGCAACTATGCCACCTTCAGACAACCATGGCGTCATGACGGATTCCGAGTGGGACGTGGTGGTGATCGGTGGCGGCCCGGCCGGACTGGCCGCCGCTTTGATGCTGGGCCGATCCCGGCGCCGGGTGCTGGTGATCGATGCCGGCAGCCCGCGCAACCGGTTCGCGGCGCATATGCACGGCGTCCTCGGCAACGAGGGTGTCGATCCGGCCGACCTGCTGGTCCGTGGCCGCGCCGAGGTGGCCGGGTACGGCGTCCAGGTGATCGAGGGCTCAGTCGCGCGGGTGAATCTCACCGGGCACGGCGTCCGGGTCGAGGCGACCGACGGCGCGACGCATGAGGCGCGTGCGGTGCTGGTCGCCACCGGCCTCACCGACGAACTGCCGGCGATTCCGGGGCTGGCGCAGCGCTGGGGAACCACCGTCGTGCACTGCCCGTACTGCCACGGCTGGGAGGTCCGCGATCGTCGGCTCGGCGTGCTGCTCACCTCGCCACTGGCCATCCACCAGGCCGAACTGCTGCGGCAACTGAGCGAGCAGGTGACGGTGTTCGCCGCCGGCATCGAGGTGCCGGAGGCCACCCGGCACCGGTTGCGCGCCCGCGGCGTCCGACTGGTCGATTCGCCGGTCACCGAGATCGCCGGCGACGGCGAGGCCATCGAGGCCGTGCGCACCGCGGACGGCGACAGCCACGCCGTCGACGCACTGTTCACCGCCGGACGTCCGCGCACCCACGAGGACTTCCTGGCGCACCTCGAACTGGCTCGCACCGAGACCCCGTTCGGCAGCTTCCTGGCCGTCGACCAGGCCGGGAAGACCAGTAACGACCGGATCTGGGCGGCCGGAAACATCACCAACCCGATGGCGAACGTGCCGATGTCGATCGGTGCCGGCACGATGGCCGGCGCGGCGCTGAACGGTGCGTTGGCCGGCTGGGACTTCGACGCCGCCGTCCACACCGACTGGCCCGAGGTCGCCCCGGTCGACTTCTGGGAGGAGCGCTACCGCGGCTCGGAGTGGGTCTGGTCGGGACGGGTCAACCACAGCTTCGCCGAGGTGGTCGCCACCCTGGACGCCGGCACGGCGCTGGAGTTCGGCTGCGGTGAGGGCGCGGACGCGATCTGGCTGGCCCGGCAGGGCTGGCAGGTGACCGGCGTCGACATCTCGCCGACCGCCATCGGACGGGCCACCGAGGCGGCCAGGAACGCGGGGCTGTCGCCCGAGGGCGTCCGTTTCGTCGCGGCCGACCTCGCCGACTGGTCGACCGACGACGCATACGACCTGGTCACAGCCAGCTTCCTGCACTCACCAGTGGCCTTCGAGCGGACTTCGGCACTACGCAAGGCAGCCGGCTACGTCCGGCCCGGCGGCCACCTGCTGGTGGTCTCTCATGCTGCAGCGCCTCCGTGGTCCGAACGGCTGTCCGACCATCATCACCACTTCCTCTCCCCCGCTGAGGAGGTCGAGGCGCTCGCACTCGACCCCGCCGAGTGGACGACGGAACTGGCCGAGGTCCGCACCCGTCCGGCCACCACCCCCGACGGCCAGCCGGCCACCCTGGACGACACCGTGATACTGCTGCGCCGGGCCGCCTGACTCGCCCGGCTGACTCCCCGCCCCCACCGCCCCGCCCACCGGCCGACTGGGCCCGGCCGCACCGGATATCACTTCGCCCTGGTTTGGCGTCCTTTCCATGGTTCAAACCTGGTGAA
>NZ_JAPUED010000014.1:9762-11762 GCF_027492755.1 Micropruina sp.
CCGGATATCACTTCGCCCTGGTTTGGCGTCCTTTCCATGGTTCAAACCTGGTGAATGAACCCGAACCAGGGCGATGTGCAGCCAGGGCCGCAGGACGCGGGCCGCAGGGGAGAGGGGCCACGTGGGCAACGGAGGGTCCGGGCAGGTTTGTGACCGCCGGACGGAATTGTGGACGGCGAAAAGTCTGTCGGCATCTTCTGTGGATAACGTCCCATGGACGGTCAACTGATGCTGGACTCATCGGCATGTCCGTACGCCTGACTCGCGATCTCAACGCCGAGGGGTTCGGCTCCGGTGCCATCCGGAGGATGGTGCGAGACGAGCAGCTGACGCGGATCCGGCGGGGTGGCTTCGCTTCCAGCGACCAGGTCGCCAACCATCGGCAGCTGATCGACACCACCATCCCGCGGCTCGGTCCGGGGAACGTCCTGAGTCACAGCTCGGCGGCCTGGTTGCACGGCCTACCTGGCGACAACCGGAAACTGGCTCGGGTCACGGTCACCAAGCCTGGCAAGGGCGGCAACTCGATCGGACCCTACGTGCATCGCTATCGGACGCCGCTGCCCGACGACGACATCGAGGTGGTGGACGGCCTCGCCCGAACCGTGCTGGCCCGGACGGTGGCTGACATCGGACGCTGCAGCGAGCTGGGTTTCGCTGTGGCTGCTGCCGACGCGGCGCTGCGGCGCGGAATGAGCCGCGACGACCTGGACCTGCAACTCCAGGCCAGCCGTCGGCACGGGATCCGACGGGCCCGCACCATGGCTGAGTTGGCCGACGCTCACAGCGAGTCGGCCGGGGAGTCGCTCAGCCGGGTGACGATCTGGCGCCTCGGCCTGCCAACCCCGGAACTGCAGTACGAGATTGTCGTCCAAGGAATCCACTACCGCGCCGACTTCGCCTGGCCTGACCTGCGGGTGCTGGGCGAGTTCGACGGCAAGGTGAAGTACGGCGCATTGCTACGTCCCGGCGAGACTGCTGACGATGTCGTGATGCGCGAGAAGCGCCGCGAGGCCGCCCTGCGCGCCGCCGGCTGGTGGGTGGTTCGCTGGACCTATAAGGAAGCCTTCCGGCCCACACTGCTCGAGGGCTTACTTCGTCCGGCCCTGTTCGGCACCCACTAACCAGCCCCCATCCCGGCAGCCGCCGTCCGCCCCGCCGTCCGGCTTGGGCCTGACTCAACGACTTCGCCCTGGTTTGGCGTCTTTTCCGTGGTTCAAACCAGGTAGATGAACCCGAACCAGGGCGAAGTGGATTTGGGCGGCCGGGATGGGCGGTGGGGACGGCGGTCAGCGGGGGGCGTCCCACCAGGTCAGTACCCGGAGCGCCTGGAGGGTGACCCATTTGGAGGGTTCACCGGTGGGGACGTCGGGGTGGAACCAGACTCGTCCGGCCAGGCGGTGGCCTGGTGGGCGAGCAGCTCCGCGCCGAACCCCTCGGTCGCGACCCGCGCCCGGGTGGCCTGCCAGGTCTCCTCAGGCGCACCGACCAGGTCACGTTCGACCTGCCACGCCAACGCGGGGTCCGAGTCCAGCAGCCAGCCGGTTAGCCTCGCGTCCGTCATGCCCCGCCTCCTGTGAGCGCCCACCGCCGATTGAGCCCGGTCGAGACCCACTTGTCAACGCCACGGCGGTCTCGACAAGCCCGGCCAGCGAGAAGATCGGTGGTACCACTCAGGAGCTGGGGTACCGCTACTCCACGAGTTCGGACAGCTCCAGCCAGCGTTCCTCGAGGTCGCCGACCTGGGTCTGCTTCGCCTCGATCTGGGTCATCTTGGCGGCCAGCCCGACGTAGTCGGTGTGGTCGTGCTCGGCCAGCGCGGTCTGGGCGGCGTGGATCTCGTCGGTCAGCTTGGCGATCCGGCGTTCGACGGATGCCAGTTCCTTCTGCAACGCGCGCAGTTCGGCGCCGGACAGGTCCGCACCGTTGGTCGAGCTTGTCGAGCCCCCCTCCCCGACCGATCCGGACGCGGCCGATCCGGACGCGGCCGATCCGGACGC
>NZ_JAPUED010000014.1:11862-29698 GCF_027492755.1 Micropruina sp.
CCGATCCGGACGCGGCCGATCCGGACGCGGCCGATCCGGACGCCGCCTGTCCCGCTCGCAGCCGCAGGTACTCGTCCACCCCGCCGGGCAGATGTCGCAGGTGCCCGTCGATGATGGCGTACTGCTGGTCGGTGACCCGCTCGACCAGGTAGCGGTCGTGGGAGACCACCAGCAGCGTGCCGGGCCAGGAGTCGAGCAGGTCCTCCATCGCGGCCAGCATGTCGGTGTCAACGTCGTTCGAAGGCTCATCGAGGATCAAGACGTTGGGTTCCGAGAGCAGCACCAGCAGCAGCTGCAGCCGCCGCTTCTGCCCACCGGACAACTCCCCCACCCGGGCCGACAGGTGCTCGCGGGCGAAGCCGAGCCGCTCCAGCAGCTGTGCCGGGGTGAGTTCGCGACCGTCGATCTGATAGCTGGTCCGGGTCCTGGCCAGCACCTCGCGGACCCGGTCGCCGGCGATCTCGGTCAACGCGTCGAACTGCTGGTCGAGCACCGCCAGCTTCACGGTCTTCCCGCGCTTCACCCGTCCGGACGTCGGTCGCACCGTGCCCGCGACCAGGCCCAGCAGGGTCGATTTGCCGGCACCGTTGGCACCCATGATCGAGGTCCGCTCGCCGGGAGCGATCCGCCATTCGATGCCGCGCAGCACCTCGTTGTCGCCGAACCGGACGCCGGCGTCGATCAGGTCGACGACGTCCTTGCCGAGCCGCGCGGTGGCCAGCCGGCTCAGCTCCAGCCGGTCCCTGGGCGGCGGGACGTCCTCGATCAGCTGATTGGCCGCGTCGATCCGGAACTTCGGTTTGGACGTCCGGGCCGGCGCCCCGCGGCGCAGCCAAGCCAGCTCTTTGCGCATCAGGTTCTGCCGTTTGGCTTCGACAGCGGCCGCCTGCCGGTCGCGCTCCACCCGTTGCAGCACGTAGGCGGCGTAGCCACCCTCGAACGGTTCGACGATCCGGTCGTGCACCTCCCAGGTGGCGGTGGCGACCTCGTCCAGGAACCAGCGGTCGTGGGTGACCACCAGCAGCCCGCCGGCGTTGCGCGCCCAGCGTCCGTTGAGGTGGGCGGCCAGCCAGGTGATGCCCTCGACGTCGAGATGGTTGGTGGGCTCGTCGAGTGCCACCACGTCCCAGTCACCGACCAGCAGGGCGGCCAGCGCGACCCGGCGGCGCTGCCCGCCGCTGAGGGTGTCCACCGCCGCCTCGAAGTCGAGATCTGCGACCAGACCGGCCAGCACGTCCCTGATCTTCGGGTCGGACGCCCAGGCGTGGTCGGGCTGGTCACCGACGATCGCGGCCCGCACCGTCACACCGCTGGCGAGCGCGTCCTCCTGGGTGAGCATGCCGATCCGCACGTCGCCGCGCCGGCGCACCCAGCCGCCGTCCGGTTCGAGGCGTCCGGCCAGCAGCCGCAGCAGCGACGACTTGCCGTCGCCGTTGCGACCGACGACGCCGATCCGGTCGCCCTCGTTGACGCCGAGCGTCACCGAGTCGAACACGACCCGGGTCGGATACTCCAGGTGCAGCGCCTCGGCTCCGAGCAGAAAACCCACCGGTCAAGGGTAGGGGGACGCCCGCGGTGCGCCGGACGGCGTCCGGCTCAGGACCCTCCGGTCGCCACCGGCTTCTTGGCCTGCAGCGCCTTGAGCACCGCCGGATCCTGCAGTCGCATCCAGGCGATGACGTCCTGATAGGTGGTGCAGTAGGTGTCCGGCTTGCCGCAGGTCGCCTTCATGAAATCCATCGCCGCGGGGTTGAACGCGTTGCCGTTCCAGCTGTTGAAATGGTTCGCGATCAGCACCGGCGCCCGGTTGCCGCGATAGGCCTGCTGGTACATGTAGTCGTAGGTCTTGCGCACCTTCTGCCGCAACTCCGGGGCGCGACCGGGCTGGTTCTTGCCACCGTTGAACGTCACCCACATGTTGTAGTCCATCGCCATCACGCTGCGCTTGAAGCCGGGCGAATAGACGTAGGGCATCTGGAACTCCCAGATGCCGCGCACCTTCACCGGCCAGCTGATTCCTCCGCTCAGGCTGAGTGAGGAGTCGTAGGTCATTCCGTACTTCTTCCAGGCCGGCGCCATGGCCGCGAGCTTGCCTTCCAGGCAGGGTGTGCGACCGCCCTTGATGTCCTTCGGGGTCACCTTCAGGTCGGGCACCTCGTCGCCCCAGCCGTTGAGCTTCTTGTAGTCGGTGAGGAATTTCATGAACTGGCCGAGTTCGGAGTTCCAGTCCGCCGTGGACCAACTGTTCCCGGCATGCCCCGAACCGGAACAGAAATGCCCGTTGTAGTGCGTGCCGATCTCGTCCCCGGCCGCGACCGCGTGATTCAGGTCCTTGATCAGGGTGATCACGTCGGCCTTGCTGCCGCCGAAACCGATCGAGGCCTTACCGGGGGCATGGCCCGGGCCGACATATTTCGTCCGGTTCTGGTTGGTCAGCAGATAGATGCCGGAGAGGAAGCCGACGAAGCGGGAATCTGTCGGCTTCGCCGCTGCCCGGAACTCCTGCCATCGGGTATGGCTGCCGGCACCGTCGAAGGAGAAGATCACGAACTGCGGTGGCTTCTCACCGGGCTTGAGTTTGGTCATCGGCACGTTGCTGGCCGGACGCCCGGGCTGGGTGGGGTTGCTCGGCTCGGGGCTGGTCGGGCTGCCGCTCGGTGACACGCTCGGCGCGGCCGGGCTGGTCGCGCCGGGGCCGGTCGGTGTCTGGGCGGGCCCGGACGCCCCGGGTGCGGCCGAGCAGCCCGCCATCAGCAGTGCGGCCAGACCGGCTGTCCACAGCCTGCCGGTCGTCAGCCTGCGTTGTTGCATCTTTCGCCCCTCCGTCAAGTCAGCCGCGACCTGCCAGCACCTGATCGGACGCCGACTCGCGGGGGTCGGCCCGTGCGGCACGGCTGCGGTCGTCTCAGCGAGTCTAGGCACACCCGTCCCGCCATCGCCGGGGATCGGGCGAGCTCGGCGTGGCGCCCGAGCTACTCCTTCTGTCGGAGGGTTCTGCGAGAATCGGCTGGATGGAGCCCCTCGCCACGCCGTTCACGGCCACTTACCGCCTGCAGTTGCACCGCGGCTTCACTCTCGATGACGCAGCCGCAGCCGTGCCCCAACTAGCCGCGTTGGGCGTCAGCCATGTCTATCTGGCACCGATTCTGACCGCCGTGCCGGGGTCGCAGCACGGCTACGACGTCCTCGACCACACCGCGATCAACCCGGAACTGGGCGGCCGGAAGGCCTTCGAACGCCTCGCCGCGCGGTGCCGCGCGAACGGGCTGGGCATTGTGGTCGACGTCGTGCCCAACCACATGGCCCTGGTCGCCGGCCAGTGGCGCAACGCACCGCTGTGGGACGTTCTACGACACGGCCGGAACTCGACCTTCGCGCACTGGTTCGATGTCGACTGGGAGCATCTCGGTGGCCGTTTCGGGCTGCCGATCCTCGGCGGCCCGCTCGCCGACACCCTGTCCGAGCTGCAACTCGATACCGGACGCGATGACGAGGGCCCCGCGGCCGGCCAGCCGGTGCTGCGCTACTACGAGCATGTGCTGCCGCTGCGTCCGGACGGGCCCGCGACGTCCGATCTGGCCGAGCTGCTGGCCGGCCAGCATTGGCTGCTCGCCTCGCACACCGAGGCACCAGAGGTGCTCAACTATCGGCGGTTCTTCGAGGTCGACCAACTGGTCGCCGTCCGGGTCGAAGAGCCGGACGTGTTCGACGCCACCCATGAGCTGCTGCTGGAGCTGCACCATGCGGGCCTGATCGACGGCTTCCGCATCGACCATCCCGATGGCCTGGCCGACCCGGAAGGCTATCTGGCGCGACTGGCGGGCGCCTGCCGTCCGGGGACGCCGATCTGGGTGGAGAAGATCCTGGAGGGCGACGAACGGCTGCCCGGCTGGGCATGTCACGGCACTACCGGCTACGACGCGGCCGCGGTGATCGATGCGGCGCTGGTCGATCCGTCCGGGGTCGACGCCGTCACCACCACCTGGGCGGCCACCGGGGGCGAGCCGGTGCTGGCTGCCTGTGTCGAGGGCTGCAAGCGGCAGGTGCTGGCCCAGCTGCTGCAGCCCGAGCTGAACCGCTTGCAGCGGGCCGCGGTCGCCGCGCTGCCCGGCACCGACCCGGCCCGGCTGCGGGCCGCGCTGTCAGAGTTGCTGGTCCAGTTGCACGTCTACCGTGCCTACGTCACCCCGGGCGCGCCCGCCGATCCCGCCCTGGTCGCGCCGCTGCACCAGGCCTTGGAGCGGGTGCGGGCCGACCGTCCCGACCTGGCCGAGGTCACGGTCACCCTGGCCGGCGTGCTGGAACGACCCGAGACCGCGCCCGGTGACACCGACGCCGCCCGCGACCTGTGCGTCCGGTTCCAGCAGACCACCGGGCCGGTGATGGCCAAGGGCATCGAGGACACCGCCTTCTACCGCTGGCACCGGCTGGTCGCGCTGAACGAGGTGGGCGGCGACCCGGCTCACGGCGAGCACCCCGGGGTGGAGGCGCTGCACGCCTGGTCCGCGCATCAGGCCGACCGCTGGCCGTTGGGCATGACAACGCTGTCCACCCACGACACCAAGCGCAGCGAGGACGTCCGGGCCCGGCTGCTGGCCCTGGCCGGCGACGGTGCGTCGTGGACCCGGATCGCCAACCTGGCCGCCGGTGCGGCGGTGCGGCACGGCGTGGACGCACCCACCGGGCATCTGGTCTGGCAGACCATCGCCGGCACACCCGGGCTGACCGCCGATCGGCTGGACGCCTACCTGACCAAGGCGCTGCGCGAGGGCAAGCAGCGCACCAGCTGGCTGCATCCCGACGACGACTACGAACAACGAGTCCAGGCGCTGGGTCGGGAGATCCTGGCGGGTGGCCCGGTCGGCGACGCCATCGCTGAGGCCGCACGCGTCAATGCGGAAGCGATCCGCACCGTCACGCTGGCCCAGAAGCTGCTGCAACTGACCCTGCCCGGCGTCCCTGACACCTATCAGGGGGCGGAGTTGCTGAACCTGACCCTGGTCGATCCGGACAACCGCGCCGACATCGACTTCGCCGCGCACGCCGTCCGGCTCGCCGCGCTGGATGCCGCGGGCTCCGCACACGATCTCGACGACGAGGTGCTGCTGGTCACCTCACGCACCCTGCGGTTGCGCCGCGACCGACCGGACGACTTCGCCGCCGGCTACGCCCCGCTGCCGCTCGGCGACGGCCTGCTCGGCTTCACCCGCGGCGACGACATCGTCGTAGCCGTGCGTCGGCTGCCCCGGACGCCGCTGCCGGCGTCCGTACCGTTGCCCGCCGGCGATTGGGTCGACATGTTCACCGGTGCCCGGCACCGCGACGGCACGGGCTCGCTGTTCAACGCGTTGCCCGTCGCGTTGCTGGTGAGGGCGGCCTGATGCTGCAGCGCTACTCGGTATGGGCCCCCGAGGCCCAGCGGGTCGACGTCCATCTGGGGGTCGACGGCGCACGGGTCGAGCCGATGTCACCCGAGGGCGGCGGCTGGTGGTCGGTGGACGCCGACCCGGGCGACGGCCGCTACGCGTTCTCGCTGGACGGCGGCGACCCACTGCCCGACCCGCGAGCCCGCCGGATGCCGGACGGCGTCCACGCTGCCAGCGCACTGGTCGATCCGGGCGGCTTCGACTGGAGCGACGGCGACTGGAAAGGCTGCCCGTTGAAGGGCTCGGTGATCTACGAACTGCATATCGGCACGTTCACCGACGCCGGCACCTTCGACAGTGCCATCGAACGGCTGGACCACCTGGTCGACCTCGGCGTCGACGTCATCGAGGTGATGCCGGTGGCCTCCTTCCCGGGGCGCAACGGCTGGGGCTACGACGGTGTGGCGCTCTACTCGGTACACGAGCCGTACGGCGGGCCGGCCGGCTTGCAGCGTTTCGTGGACGCCGCCCACGTCCGCGGGCTGGCGGTCTGGCTCGACGTCGTCTACAACCACCTCGGACCGGTCGGTAACTATCTGCCGCAGTTCGGGCCGTACTTCACCGACCGGCACCAGACGCCGTGGGGCGTCGCGGTCAATCTGGACGGACCCGGCAGCGACGAGGTGCGCGCCTACTTCCTCGACAACGTCCGGCAGTGGCTGCTCGACTACCACCTGGACGGGCTGCGGCTGGACGCCGTGCACGCGCTGCACGACGAGTCCGCGATCCATCTGCTGGAGGAACTGGCGACGCTGGCCGAAGACATCGGCACCGCCACCGGCATCCCCCGGGTGCTGGTCGCCGAATCGGACCGGAACGACCCCCGTACCGTCGCCGTGCCGAGTGCGGGCGGGGCCGGCGGCCTCGGTCTGGACGGGCAGTGGGCCGACGACATCCACCACACCCTGCATGTGCTGCTGACCGGTGAAACCCAGGGCTACTACGCCGACTTCGCCGATCCCCAGGCGCTGCCGAAGGTGCTGGCGCACACCCCGTTCTTCCACGACGGCGTGTACTCCAGCTTCCGCGGACGCCGGCACGGCCGTCCGATCCAGCCGTCCATCACACCCGGCTGGCGCTACGTCGGCTCGCTGCAGACCCACGACCAGATCGGCAACCGGGCCACCGGTGAGCGGCTGAGCCACCTGGCCGGACGGGGCCGGGCCGCGATCGGGGCGGCGCTGCTGCTCACCTCGCCCTACACGCCGATGCTGTTCATGGGTGAGGAGTTCGACGCCTCGACGCCGTGGCAGTACTTCACCGATCACGAGGAGGAATGGCTGGCCGAGTCGATCCGGACCGGACGGCAGGCCGAGTTCGCCGAGCACGGCTGGTCGGGCAACGTCCCCGACCCGCAGGATCCCGGCACCGTGGACACCTCCACCCTGAACTGGGCCGACCTGGACGACCCGGAACGGCAGGAGTTCCTGGACTGGTACAAGACGCTGCTGCGGCTGCGGCGCGAACTACCCACCGTCCGCGACGCCGCGCTCGGCGAGGGCGCCGTCGTCCGCAAGGGCGACCTGCTGCTGGTCCGCCGCGGCACCGTCGAGGTGCTGGCCAACCTCGGTGACGAGCCCGGCCGGCTCACCGTGCCGGACGGCTCCCAGCTGCTGGCCCGGTTCGGTGAGGTCGTGCTCACCTACGCCGGCGAGGTGGCCCTCGGCCCGCAAAGCGTCGGTCTGCTCCGGGCGCCCCTGCCGGACATCACCGGTGAGATCCCGCGCATCGTCGTGTGACCTGACAAAGCGAGATCCCGGGAGCAAGTCCGGGATGACGGGCCCACCTCGTCATCCCGGCGAACGCCGGGATCTCCTCCCGAGGTCGCACATCCGGGGACGGTTCTCCGGCATCCGAAATTCGCACCTCCGGGGACGGTTCTCGTCCATTCGAAAACCGCACGCCAGGGGACGGTTCTCTGGCGTTCGAAAACCGCACGAGAAAGAACCGTCCCCCGACGTTCGAACCACGCTGGCGGCGGATGGCGACCGGTCAGGCGTCCGCGGGCTCGGGTTCTTCGGCGACCGCTCGAGTGACGTCGCGCAGCTGCAGCCACCACGGATTCTTCGGACGGCGGAAGGTGCGGTCCATCAGGCCCATCATGGACGTCACCGGCACGTCGGTGATCTGCGATTCGGTCAGCCCGACCAGGTAGCTGCCGTCGGCGTCCGCCTCGAACTCGCGGGCGATCAGGTCGAGCCCGTGGCCGACCAGCCGGGTAGCCAGCAACCGATCGAACGGGGTCGGCGAACCGCCCTGCTGCTGGTGTCCGAGCACCCCTTGCCGGACGTCGTAGAGGCCGCGGCCCTCCTCTTCCAGCAGGCGTGCGATGAAGTCGGTCGTGTAGTGCTCGTTGGCCCGCTCGTTGCGCACCGCCAGGAACAGCGACCGTCCGGCGGCGAACGAGCGCCGCAGCCATTTCACGTCGTCGTTGAGCTGGTCGAGGCTGACCCCCTCCTCGTGCAGGTAGATCCGCTCGGCGCCGCCGGCCAGGCCGCCCATCAGCGCCAGGTAGCCGCAGTAGCGGCCCATCGTCTCGACCACGTAGCAGCGGGTGGTCGCCGACGCCGACAGCTTGATCCGGTCGATCGCCTCGACGATCACATTGAGAGCGGTGTCGGCACCGATGGCCAGCTCGGAACCGGGCAGGTTGTTGTCGATGGACGCCGGCACGCAGACGATCGGAATACGGAAGGCCGGGTAGCGTTCCCGCTCGCTGTGCAGCAGATGGGCCGCCTGGTAGGCGTTCCAGCCGCCGATCACCAGCAGTGCGTCGATCCGGTGGTCCTCCAACTGGCGGCTGATCTTGTACAGCTCCTCCAGGGTGGGGATGGTCCGCCGCACCCCCAGGTTCGCGCCGCCGTCGGCCGTCCAAGCCTCGACGTCGCCCCAGGTCAACTCGCTGATCCGGCCGTCCCGCAAGCCCGGGAATCCGTCGTGGATGCCGAGCATGGTGTGCCCGCGACTGATACCCAGCCGGACCGCGGCCCGCGCGGCGGTGTTCATGCCCGGGGCCAGGCCGCCGCCGTGGATGATGCCGACCCGCCTGGCCCCCTCACCGGCCGCCACCCGCGACGGTTCGGTCAGTTCGGCGAACAGCTGATTCATCGTCTCGAACGACCCACCGCGCTTCGCCATCGCGGCGGTGTAGTCGCCGGCCTTGATCAGGGCCGGCACCTCACGGGTGTTCCGGACCGCCTCCATCAGGTCCACCGCCGCCACCCGGTTGCCGCGGAAGCCGAACACCCGACCCGGCGTGTCGGCGTCCGCAGTCAGCAGTGCCCGGGCCGCCTCGTAGCCCAGCCAGGTGGAGCACCAGCGGTCGAAGGCGCTCGGGCTGCCGCCACGCTGGACGTGACCGAGGATGGTGACCCGGGTGTCCTCGCCGAGCCGCTTCTCCAGCGTCGCCCGGACGTATTCGGCCGAGATCGGGTTGCCGGAACGATCGGTCGCGCCCTCGGCGACCAGCACGATCGAATCGCGGCGTCCGGCGGACCGGCCGCGCCGCAACTCGGCGCACATCCTGTCCTCCCAGCCGTCGGCTGGCGGGTTCTCCGGGGTCAGCACATAGTCACAGCCGCCGGCGACGGCCGCCATCAACGCGAGGTAGCCGCAGTGCCGGCCCATCACCTCGACCACGAAGCTGCGCTGGTGGCTGGCGGCGGTGCTGGCCAGGTCGTCGATGGCGGACACGATGCGGTGCAGCGCCGAATCCGCCCCGATCGTCATGTCGGTGCCGACCAGATCGTTGTCGATGGAGCCGACCAGCCCGGCGATCATCAGCGACGGATGCTCGGCGGCCGTGGCGGCGTCCAGTTCGCCGGCTTCGACCAGCTCGGCCAGCAGCTCCGGCCATTCGGTGCGGAAGGCGTCCAGGCCGGACAGGCTGCCGTCGCCGCCGATCACCACCAGCCGGTCGATGCCGGCGGCCAGCAGGTTGCGGGCGGCGATGCGGCGTCCGTCACGTTCCCGGAACTGCTTGCTGCGGAAGGTGCCGATCACGGTGCCGCCGCGGTGCAGCACGTTGCCGACGTCGTCCCAGCCGAACTGCCGGATGCCGTCACCGCCGTCGATCATGCCCTGGTAGCCCTCGAAGATGGCGTACACCTCGGCACCCAGGGTGATCGCCGTCCGGACGACGGCCCGCACCGCCGCGTTCATGCCCTGGGCGTCGCCGCCGCTGGTCAGGATGCCGATCCGCTTGCCGGCGCCGATGAGTTCGACCATGGGGCAATCCTGTCGAACTCCAGACCAGCGCGACCAGGAAATGGGGGAAGTGTTTACCCTTTCGTCGCCGGTCGAGCGGCACCACCGTTGATCGAGCTTGTCGAGATCCAGGTTTCGACGAGCTCAACCAACGGTTCGCTCGACAGGCTCGATCAACGGCAGCCGAACTCGATCGAGCGGACGGCTACGAAACGATCTGCTCCTGCTCGATGATCGCGTCGCGCAGCTCACGCCGACGGCGCTGCTCGGCCGGATCGGGCACCGGCACCGCGGCCAGCAGCCGCTTGGTGTACGGGTGCTGCGGATCGGAGACGATCTCCTTGGTGGGACCGACCTCGACCAGGTAGCCGTGCCGCATCACCGCGATCCGCTGGCTGAGCATCTCGACCACCGCCAGGTCGTGGCTGATGAACATGCAGGCGAAGCCGTACTCGGCCTGCAGGTCCTGGAACAGCTTCAGCACCCGGGCTTGCACCGACACGTCGAGGGCGGACGTCGGCTCGTCGGCGATCAGCAGCTTGGGCTGCAACGCCAGCGCTCGGGCGATGCCGATCCGCTGCCGCTGGCCGCCGGAGAGCTCGTGCGGGTACCTGTTCCGCATCGAACGGGGTAGCTGGACGCTGTCCAGCAGGTTCTCCACCCGTTTCGACAACTCGGAGCCCCTCAGCCCGAGGTGCAGCATGATCGGCTCACCGATCGACTCACCGACCGGCAGCCGCGGGTTCAGCGACGACCCCGGATCCTGGAAGACGATGCCGACCTCCTTGCGGAACGGCTTCAGCTCGCTCGGTTTGGCGTTGGTGATGTCGCGTCCGTTGATGATCAGCCGACCCTCCACCACGGGCAGCAGGGCGACCGCGGCGCGTCCGATGGTGGTCTTGCCCGAACCGGACTCGCCGACCAGGCCGATCACCTCGCCCGGGTCGATCCGCAGGTTGATGTGGTTCGCCGCGCGGAAGGCCGCCCGCCGTCCCTGCTTGGGGTATTCGATGGCGACGTCGTCCATCAGCAGCGCCGGGGTGGCCGTCGACGTGGTCTCCGGCATGGGGACGCCGGCCTGCTCGCCCTCGGCGACCAGGGTGAGCCGGGCGTGCGGCAGCTCCTCCTCGGCGGTCGCCGAACCCAGGTGCGGCACGGACGCCAGCAGCTGCTTGGTGTACGGATGCTGAGCCCGGTTGAAGATGTCGTCGGAGGTGCCGTGCTCGACGACCTGGCCGTCCTTCATCACCACGATCCGGTCGGCCATGTCGGCCACCACACCCATGTCGTGGGTGATCAGGATGATGGCCGCCGTCACGCGTTCGCGCAGCTCACGCATCAGCTTCAGGATCTCGCCCTGCACCGTGACGTCGAGCGCCGTGGTCGGCTCGTCGGCGATCAGCAGCTTCGGGTCACAGGCCAGCGCCTGGGCGATCATGATGCGCTGCCGCTGGCCGCCGGAGAGCTGGTGCGGGAATTTGTCGAAGCTGTCCACGGGGTCGGGAATCTCCACCAGCCGCATCAGGTCGATGGCCCGTGCCTTGGCCGCAGACGGCGCCATCACGAAGTGGGTGCGCAGCGTCTCGACGATCTGGAAACCGACCGTGTAGACCGGGTTGAGCGCGGTCATCGGCTCTTGGAAGATCACCGAGATCTCATTGCCCCGGACGTGCTGGAGCTGACCGATCGTCATTCCGATCAATTCGGTGTCCTTGAGCTTCGCCGAGCCGGTCGCGCGTCCGTTCTTGGGCAGCAGGCCGATCAGGCTCATCGCCGACTGGGTCTTGCCCGAGCCGGATTCGCCCACGATCGCCAGTACCTCGCCGGCCTTGAGGTCGTAGGTGAGGCCCTTGGCAGCGGTGAACCACGACCCGTTGACCCAGAAGTTCACGCTCAGGTCGCGGACCCGCAGGATCACATCGCCCTTGTTGACCGGGCCGCCGATGGTCTTCGACAGCCGGACGGCGTCCTGCAGATGATTGCCGGAGCTGTTCTCCTTGTCGAGCGTGGTCACTTCGCGCCTCCCTCGGTCGCGCCCTGCGGCACGATCTGTGCCATCGCCTTGTCCATCTGTCGTTGCGACGGAATCTTCTTGGTGCGCGGATCGAAGGCGTCGCGTAGCCCGTCACCGATGAAGTTGATGCTCAGTGCGATCAGGATGATGAAGAGGCCCGGCCACCAGAACAGCCACGGACGGGTGGCGAACGCGCCCTGGTACTGCGAGATCAACAGGCCGAGCGACACGTTCGGCGGCTTGACGCCGAAGCCGAGGAAGCTCAGTGCGGCCTCCAGGACGACGGCCGCCGACATCGTCAGGGTGGTGTTCACGATGATGACGCCGACCGCGTTGGGCAGGATGTGCTTGCTGATGATCCGCCAGTCGCTCGCCCCGGCCACCCGGGCCGCGTCGACGAACTCCCGTTCGCGCAGGGTGAGGAACTCGCTGCGCACCAACCGGGCAAGACCCGTCCAGAGCACTAGACCGAGCACCACCGCCAGCAGCAGCGGCAGATTGTCGCGGATCACCTGCGTAGCCGAGTACGGCCAGTCGAGTTTGGCCGGCAGGGTGTTGATCAGCCGACCCAGGACGGCGCCGATCACGATGACCGGCAGGGTGATCACCAGGTCGGTGAACCGCATCAGCACGGTGTCGGTCCTGCCCCGGTAGTAGCCGGACAGCGCACCGACGGCGACACCGATGATCAGGGTGATCAGGCCCAGCACCACCATCACCATCAGCGAGGTCTGGATGCCCTTCATCACCAGCGAGAAATTGTCGCGGCCGATGTCGTCCTGACCGAAGGGGTGCTCGCCGAGCGAGAACGGGAACAGGGTCAGCGTCGGCGCCGCCCCGTTCACGATGTTGCCGCTGGCGTTGTAGTCCTGAATGCGCCACCAGCCACGGATGCCGAACAGGCCCATCGAGGACAGTGCGAGCAGTGCCACCACGGCGAGCGTGATGATGCCTCCCATGGCGCCCTTGTGCCGGATGAAACGGCCCCAGACGATCTGTCCCTGGGAGAGGCCTTCGACCTCTTTGCTGGTGCCCACTCCCTCGCCGCGGCCGAACGCCTCGTCGGTGGGGTCGAGCGGCTCCGCACCGGTGCCGGCATCGGGCAGCACCCCGAGCGGATCGCGCTCGACCGCGGCACCGGGCGTTTCGCCGGCCAACTCGGCCGCTATCGGCTGTTCCTCAGGGGTGACGCCGGGCGTCTGATCGTCGTTGCTCATGCGTTCACCCTGATCCTTGGGTCGAGAATGCCGTAGAGGAAGTCGGCCACCAGGTTGGCGATCATCGCCAGCGCTCCGGTGATCATGATGTAGACCATCACCGGGTCGATCTCACTGCCTGCCAGCGAGGTGACGAACATGCGCCCCATGCCAGCCCAGTTGAAGATCGTCTCGGTGATCACCGCGCCGCCGATCATCGTGATGAAGTCGACCGGGACGATGGAGGCCAGCGGCAGCAGTGCGTTGCGCAGGGCGTGCCGGACGATCACCAGGCGTTCGGAGAGACCCTTGGCACGGGCGGTGCGGATGTAGTCCTGGTTCATCACCTCGAGCATCGAGCCGCGCTGGTAGCGGGTGTAGCCGGCGAACGAGATCATCACCAGGGCGATGGTGGGCAACAGCAGGTGCGTCCACTTGTCCAGCTGGCTGATCCAGAAGTCGCCGCCCAGCCCCGGGGTCTCCGCCCCGATGGTGGCGATCGGACGGCGGTTGATCGCGCTCGCGTTCATGTAGAGCGGCCAGCCCTGCAGTACCCGGTCGACGTACACGGCGACCGACATGATCACCGCGACCACGACAGCGCCACGCATCGACACCGCCCGGTCGGGACCACCCCAGGCCCAGCCGATCACCAGCGCCACCGCGATGGCGACCAGCAGCAAGCCGAACAGCCAGACCTCGTTCATCGGCACGTAGACGAAGAGCCATTGCAGGCCGACGTAGATGCCGACACCCACCACCGCCGTGGTGAGTGCGGAGTACAAAGCCCGCTTGTTGTTGATGCCCGAGAAGATCACCGTCACCGCGTAGGCGGCGGCCAGGCCGATGATCGCCATTCCGACCAGGCCGATCTGAGGGTTCAGCAGCCACCCGCTGAGCAGGATGTAGACCAACGATCCGAAGGTGATCACGAACGCGCAGCCGAAGATGAGAGCTTGACGGCGAATCCCGACCCCGATGGCCCCCGCCCAGAACAACGCCGCGATCACCGATACGGCGATCACCGCGACCCAGTTCATGGTCGGGTTGTTCAGGTAGTCGTTGACGCCGATGGCGAGGTACTGCTTGAGCAGTACCGCCACCCAGAAGATCGGCAACGCGTAGAGCACGAAGGAGACAAAGGTGATCGCGTAGTCGAAGGTGGTGTACTGCCGCAGTGCGCTGAGCAGACCGACCACGACACCGAGGATCAAAGCGATGACGGTGGCCGCGAAGACCAGTTGGATCGAGGTGAGCGCCGCGCCCCCGAGCATGTCGTTGACCGACTGCCCGGTGCGCCAGGCCATCCCGAAATCGCCTCGGACGAAATTGGTGAGCCACATCCAGTACCGCTGGTACCAGGGAAGATCCAGGTTGAGTTGGGCCACCCGAATCGCGATCAACTCGTCGCGATTCAGGGCCGGTGAAGTGCGCAGATCCTCCAACGGATCCATGGCGATATCGAGCAGCGCGTAGATCACGACGGAGAGGACCAACAACAGGCCGAGCGCAATCGCCAGTCTGCGTGCGATGAAGCGGAGCATTGCGTGCCTTTGCAGTCGAACGGTTGCGTCAGTCTAGAACCAGAACCGACGCGAATACAGGCCTCACTACAGGTGTTGCCTAGTTGAGACAAAGGACGGTGGGGCGCCCGGGATCGGTTCCCTGGCGCCCCACCGTCGTGATTGTCACGTCAACGTCAGCACGGACTCAGCTGAGCTTCCACTCCCAGAAGTTCCAGAAGAACGTCGGCGAGAGGGCGATCGAGCTGAAGTTCTGCAACCGGCTGCTCACCGCCGTCGGCTGCGGGAACTGGAAGATGGTGATGCCGAACTGATCGAGCACCAACTGCTTCTCGATCTCGAGCACGATCGCCTGCTGCTTCGTCGCATCGAACTCGGACTGCAACTGATCGAGCAGACCGTCGACCTTCTTCGAGCTGTAGCCGTAGAAGTTGTTCTGACCGCCGGTGCGGAAGTTGGCGTCCAACTCGGTCACACCGGTCGAGGTGGACTGCCAGCCGAAGAGCGCGGCGTCGTACTTGCTGGTGTCGGACAGCATCGAGCTCCATGCCTCGTTGCCACCGTCCTGGATGGTGAAGCCGGCCTTCTCGGCGGACTCCTTGATCAGCTGGAACTCCTGCTGACGGCGGGTGTTCTTGCTGTCGTAGAGGAAACGCACGGTCGGCTTGACGCCTACCTCGTTCAGCAGCGCCTGCGCCTTGTCGACGCTCGGGCCGCCCTCGAAGGTGGTCTTCATGCCGCTGTTGGCGGAGATCGCGTCGTAGCCGGGAGCGCCGGGCACCGTGGTGAACGAGTTGCGGATCGCAGCACCGGGGTTGAGCGGCTTGATCAGGTTGTCGATGATCTGCTGGCGGGGAATCGTGTAGAGGAACGCCTCACGCACCTTGGCGGCCTTGGCGGCGTCGCCGTTGTAGCTGGCCGGATCGAACGGGCCCTTGTTGTTCTGCGCCATGTCGACGTGCTCATAGGTACCACCGTCGCCCTCCAGCACGGTGACGTTCTGCAGCGCCTGCATCTGCTTGAGGATGTCGGCGGTGGCCTGCGGCTGGGTGGCCAGCACCTCGCCGTTCTGCAGCGCCTGCACCGACGCCTGCGGATCGGGAATCGTCTTCACCGTGATCTGGTCGATGGTCGGCACATGCGAACCCTTGTAGTTCGCGTTGCGGGTCAGCGTGACGTACTGGCCGTCCTTCATGTCGGTGATCGTGTAGGGACCGTTGCCCACCACGAGTTCCTTGTCGGCCGGCATGTCCTTGAAGTTGAAGTCCAGGTTCCAGACGTTCGAGATCTTGGCCAGCGCGGCGTTGTCCTTGTCCTTGAACGCATCCGAGACGGCCTGCGCGGCCTGCGCCGGGTCGTCGATGCCGAGCGCGCGCTTGCCGACGACGTGCGCCGGCACCGTGGTGTTCAGCAGCGCCTTGTCCCAGTCGACGAAGGGCTTGGAGTACTCATAGGTGATGGTCTTGCCATCGATGGTGGGGAACTTCTTGATCAGGGCCAGGTTCGGGGAGCTGGCGTTGAAGAACACCTTCGATCCGGTGTTCTTGCCCACCGCGCCGGTGTCGGCGTCCACCTTCGACTTGTAGGTGTTGAACAGGCCGCTCTGCGCACCCCAGAACAGGACCAGGTCGGCCGGGGTGACCGGCACACCGTCGGACCACATCGCGGTGTCGGCGAGGGTCTGCTTGACCACCAGCGGCTTGTCCGAGACCTTCTCGTAGTTGCCGAGGCTCTCGTTCTTAACGAGGTTCAAGTCCTTGTCGTAGTAGTTGAACGCGTCGTTCGACATGTAGATGATGTTCGTGTTGACCGTCGCGTTACCGAACGTCGTCAGGTTGTTGTAGGAGTAGAACGTGTCGTTCCAGGCCACGTTGGCCACGGATCCCGAGTTCAACGCGCTGGACGAGGTCTGCGGTGCGGGGGTGCAGGCGGTCAGCGCGAGGGCGCTTGCGAGCACGCCTGCGGCGCCTGCGACCCATTTCTTGGTACCCAATGTTCCTCCAGGTCTAGGTCGGCGGGGGACTGCCGGTCCTTGTGGGTGCCGCAATGCAGGCCCGTCCGATGGGTGAGCTTCGACCACGCTAGTGCGTGCCCTGTGGGCCCGCAATGAAAACGCAAGGACGGTTGTCGGATCGTTATTGATGGCTGAGGTCCCGGTCCCATGTGGGCACCGGGGCGATCAGCGTCGATTGATCACGACGGTGCCGAGGGCGAGGTCGTTCAGCGCGCGTCGTTCCGCACCGATCACGATGGTCGGCAGCACCAGGCAGATCATCGCCTGACGGGCGACGGCCCGCAGAATGCCGATCGGACGGCCGTTCAACCGGGCGACGCCGATCCGGGCCAGGATCTGGCCGAAGCTCCCGCCGGCCAAGCCGGTCAGCACCGAGGACTGCACGAAGAACACGGTCATGATCATCCAGCTGCGCCAGCCCGGCTCGCGCAGCACGCCGACTCCGAACAGGATCACCGCAAGCGCCATCGAGGCGGCCCAGTCGATGATCAGCGCCGCGAACCGCGCGCGCCAACTGGCCAGCGCCCCGCGTCCGGTCTCGGGCAGCCCGAGGGACTCGCCGGGATAGCGGTCGTCGGCGTCGGCGGCTGGGGCAGTCATCACCGGCGATCCTAGCGTCGCGGACCTCCGGCGGAGCATTTCCCCACCGGCCGGAACGGCCGCGTGGCGCCGTCCGCGTAACGCCGCTGAAACAAATGTGCAATCGTGTGGAAACCCGGTCTCCCTAGGGTGACTGACGTTCTGATCCCATATCCCACTCGGAGGAAAGATGTTCCAGAGCGCTGACGATCTGTTGGCCTATGTGAAGAGTGAAGGCGTCGAGACGATCGACATCCGGTTCTGCGACCTGCCCGGCGTCATGCAGCACTTCACCGTCCCGGCCAGCTCGTTCGGCCCTGAGGTGTTCGAGGACGGTCTCGCCTTCGACGGCTCCTCCATCCGTGGCTTCCAGAAGATCCACGAGTCGGACATGGCGCTGCTGCCCGACCCGACCACCGCCTTCATCGACCCGTTCCGCCGCTCCAAGACGCTGGCACTGAGCTTCTTCGTGCACGATCCGCTGACCAAGGAGCCGTACAGCCGCGACCCGCGCAACATCGCCCGCAAGGCCGAGGCGTACCTGAAGTCGACCGGCATCGGCGACACCGCGTTCTTCGCTCCCGAGGCCGAGTTCTACATCTTCGACTCGGTGCGTTTCGAGACCAAGCAGAACGCCAGCTACTACTACATCGATTCCGAGGCCGGCGCCTGGAACAGCGGCAGCGAGTCCGACGGCGACGGCCGTCCGAACCGCGGCTACAAGGTGAAGTACAAGGGCGGCTACTTCCCGGTCGCCCCGGTCGACCACTTCACCGACCTGCGCGACGACATGGTGCGCAACCTGGAGAACGTGGGGCTGACCGTCGAGCGCGCGCACCACGAGGTGGGCACCGCCGGCCAGGCCGAGATCAACTACC
>NZ_JAPUED010000015.1 GCF_027492755.1 Micropruina sp.
TCGCCCGCTGCGCGACGCCCGGACGGCGCCTCGCTGCGTTCTCCTCAGTCGCCATACAACCCGGTATGACTCCCTCGTCGGCCTTGCGAGGCATCCGACCGGACGCCGCTCGCCAGGGCGAACGTTGGTGGCCGGGGCACTAGGATGCTCGCCGTGAGTACCCCCGACGCGCCGCCCGTGACCGGTCACCCGAGGGTCGACGCGGCACTGGCCGAACTCGACCTGAGCGGCCCGGTCGAGCAGCATGCGGACGAGATCCAACGGGTCCACCAGGTCCTGCAGGACGTCCTCAACCCGAGCCCGCAGCCGTCCGGGCGCTGATGCGTCTCGACCAGGCACTGGTTCGGCGCGGCCTGGCACGGTCGCGGGGTCAGGCGTCCGAGGTGGTGCGTTCCGGCGGCGTCCGGGTCAACGGGCGTCCGGTGAACAAGCCGGCCGCGACCGTCGCCGACGGTGACCGGATAGAGATCTCCGCAGCCGACCACTACGTTTCGCGCGCCGCCCACAAGCTGCTCGGCGCCCTGACCGATACCGGTCTGGCGGTGAGCGGACGGGTGCTGGACGCCGGCGCGTCGACCGGCGGATTCACCCAGGTCGCGCTCGAGTGCGGTGCAGAGCGGGTGTACGCGATCGATGTCGGGCACGGGCAGTTGGCGGCGCCGGTGCGCGAGGATCCGCGGGTCGTGGTGCGCGAAGGCCTCAACCTGCGCGAGTTGAGCCTCGACGATCTGGACGGCCAACCGGTCGATCTGATCGTCGGCGACGTGTCGTTCATCTCGCTGAAGCTGCTGCTCGGCCCGCTGCTGGCGGTACTGAAGCCGGACGGCGCCGCGCTGCTGCTGGTGAAGCCGCAGTTCGAGGTGGGCCGGGGTGGGCTGGACGCCCGCGGCGTGGTCCGTGACGAAGGGATCCGGCAACGCTGCGTGGACGAGGTCGCGGCGCAGGCGCGGCGGCTGGGCTGGCCGGAGGCGTGGCGTGGGGTCAGTCGCACCGTCGGAGCGTCCGGAAATGTCGAGTGGTTCCTGCTGCTGCGTGGACGCCCGGTGGATGAGGGTGGCCACGGATAGGGTGAGCGTCGTGGGAACCAGTCGCTTCGTCACCGTGGCCCTGCACGGCGGCAGGTCAGCAGCGTTGAGCGCGGCATCGGGATTCATCGCCGGTATGACCGCACACGGAATCACCTGCCTGCTGGCCGAGGAGCATTTCCACACCTTGGAATCCGCCGGCCAGGTGAAGGCCCTCACTCCCGAGACCGAGCGGCTCAGCGAGCTGGTCGTGGTGTTCGGCGGTGACGGCAGCATTCTGCGGGCCGCGGAATGGGCGCTGCCGCTTGATCTGCCGGTGCTCGGCGTCAATCTGGGGCATGTCGGCTTCTTGGCCGAACTCGAATCGCATGAGGCCGGATCCCTGATCAGCCATGTGGTCGAGCGCAACTACACCGTCGAGGAGCGGATGACGATCGACACCGTCATCACCGACCGTGACGGTGCCGAGGTGTGGCGCTCGTTCGCGATCAACGAGGTGTCCATCGAGAAGCTCGCCCGGGAACGGATGATCGAAGTGCTGGTCCGGGTCGACGGCCGGGCGCTGTCCCGCTGGGGCACCGACGGTGTCCTGCTCGCCACGCCGACCGGATCGACCGCCTACGCCTTCTCGGCGAACGGCCCGGTGCTGTGGCCCGACATCGATGCACTGCTGGTGGTGCCGCTGTCGGCGCATGCGCTGTTCAGCCGTCCGATGGTGATCGGTCCGCACTCGACGGTGTCGGTGGAGATCCTGCCGGGCAATGAGACCCAGGCGGTGGTCTGGTGTGACGGACGCCGCACCACCGACATCTCCGGCGGGATGGTCGTCACCGCCGAGGTGGGGGAGCATCGGCTGCGGCTGGCCCGCATCACCGAGCGTCCGTTCGTCGAGCGACTGGTTCGCAAATTCGCGCTACCCGTGGACGGCTGGCGCGGAATCGCGGAACGCAACAACCCATGCTGACTGAGCTGCGCATCGCCGACCTCGGGGTGATCGCCGAAGCGGTGCTGGAGCCCGGCCCGGGGTTCACCGCGGTGACCGGCGAGACCGGTGCCGGCAAGACGATGGTGGTCACCGGGCTGTCCCTGCTGCTGGGCGGCCGGGCCGACAGTGGCCTGGTCCGGCACGGCGCCGCCCGCTGCGTGGTGGAGGGCGTCTGGACAATCGACGGCGCGACGGCGGACGAGTTGTCCGAGCTGGGTGCCGAGGTCGAGGACGGCGAACTGCTGGTCGCCCGCCAGGTGGGCCGGACGCGCTCGCGGGCGCTGCTCGGCGGCGTCGCTGTGCCGCTGGGAACCGCCGCCGACATCGTCACCCGGTGGGCCACCATCCATGGTCAATCCGAGCAGATCCGGCTCGGCACCGCCGATCGGCAGCGGGAGGTGCTGGACCGGTTCGCCGGCGCCGAGCACGCCGTCCTGCTCGAACGACACGCGGCCGCCTACGCCGAACGGCGCGCCGCGGCGTCCGAGGTCGAGGAGCTCACCGGCGCGGCACGCGAGCGCGCCCGGGAACTCGACCTGCTCACCTTCGGACTCAACGAGATCGAGCAGGTCGATCCGCAACCCGACGAGGACGTGGCACTGGCCGCGGAGGCACAACGGCTGCAGGCCGTCGACGAACTGCGACTGGCCGCGCACGGAGCCGGGCTGGCGCTCAGCGGCGACCCCGAGGCCTGGGACGACGCACCCACCGTGCTGGGTCTGCTGGCCGCTGCCCGGAAGAGTCTCGAGGGCGCCGTCGCCGATGATCCCGAATTGGTGCCACTGGCCGGGCGGCTCGCTGAGGCGTCCGTGCTCGCCGCGGACGTGGCGTCCGAGCTGGCCAGCTACGCCGACCGGTTGGAGGCCGAACCGGCCCGGCTGGAGTGGATCGCGGAACGTCGCGCCGCGCTGCAGCAGCTGACCCGCAAGTACGGCGCCTCGGTGGCCGAGGTGCTGCAATGGGCCGCGGACGCCGCTGAACGTGCCCGGAACCTCGAAGCAGGCGACGACCGGATCGCCGAACTGCAGCAGCGGATCGCGGTCCTCGACGAGGAGCTGGCACAGACCTCGGCGGCGATCACCGCGGCACGCGCCGAGGCGGCCGCCGTGCTCGCCGAGCGGGTCAAGGGCGAACTGACCGCGCTGGCGATGCCGCACGCCCGGATCGAGTTCGAGCTGACCCCGGCGGCGGTGGGTCCGCACGGTGCCGACCAGGTGACCCTGATGTTCACCGCCAACCCCGGCTCAAGCCCGGCGCCGCTGGCCAAGGCGGCGTCCGGTGGTGAGCTTTCCCGGGTGCGGCTGGCGCTCGAAGTGGTGCTGGCCGGGGGAGCGACCGGGCAGACCTTCGTCTTCGACGAGGTGGACGCCGGCGTCGGTGGTGCCGTCGCGTTGGAGATCGGACGCCGGCTGGCCCGGCTCGCCGAACACGCCCAGGTCATCGTGGTCACCCATCTCGCCCAGGTGGCGGCGTTCGCCGACGACCATTTCGTAGTGGCCAAGGCCAGCGACGGCCAGGTCACCACCAGCGGCATCAACCGGGTCGACGGCGCCGCCCGGCTCGATGAGTTGGCCCGGATGATGGCCGGCCTGGAGGGCTCCGCGAACGCCCACGCGCACGCCGCCGAACTACTGGCGGCTGCCGGGCACTGAGTTCGCGCGACGGGCGCGCCGGTTCGCCGGGGCGGCGTCTGCACCTATATGGTGGAATCCCGTGGGGAACGGCACCAGTACCAAGCACATTTTCGTCACCGGAGGCGTTGCCTCCTCGCTGGGCAAAGGCCTCACCGCCTCAAGCCTCGGCAGTCTCTTAGTGGCCCGCGGGCTACGGGTCACGATGCAGAAGCTCGATCCGTACCTGAACGTCGATCCGGGCACGATGAACCCTTTCCAGCACGGTGAGGTGTTCGTCACCGAGGACGGCGC
>NZ_JAPUED010000016.1 GCF_027492755.1 Micropruina sp.
CCGGCCTGACCGTGGTCTGCGGCGACTCGCACACCTCGACCCACGGCGCCTTCGGTGCGCTCGCGTTCGGCATCGGCACCTCCGAGGTCGAGCACGTGCTGGCCACCCAGACCCTGCCGCAGGCCCGTCCCAAGACGATGGCGGTCAACATCAACGGCACCCTGGCCGACGGCGTCACGCCCAAGGACGTGGTGCTGGCGCTGATCGCCAAGGTGGGCACCGGCGGTGGCCAGGGCTATGTGGTCGAGTACCGCGGCAACGTCATGCGCGAGATGAGCATGGAGGGCCGCATGACGATCTGCAATATGTCGATCGAGTGGGGCGCCAAGGCCGGCATGGTCGCACCCGACGAGACCACCTTCGCCTACCTGAAGGGACGCCCGCACGCCCCGTCCGGCGAGGACTGGGACGCCGCGGTCGAGTTCTGGAAGACCCTCTACACCGACGAGGACGCCGTCTTCGACGTCGAGGTCGACCTGAACGCCGACGAGCTGACCCCGTTCGTGACCTGGGGTACCAACCCGGGCCAGGGCGTTCCGCTGGGCGCCACCGTGCCCACCCCGGAGACCTTCACCGACCCGGTCGACCGGGCCGCCGCCGAGCGTGCGCTGGAGTACATGGCCCTGCGGGCCGGGACGCCGATGCGCGATATCCGGGTGGACACCGTCTTCCTGGGCTCCTGCACCAACGGCCGGATCGAGGACCTGCGTCTCGCTGCCTCGGTGATCAAGGGCCGGCGAGTCGCCGACGGCGTCCGGATGCTGGTGGTGCCGGGCTCGGCACGGGTCCGGCTGCAGGCCATGGAAGAGGGCCTCGATCAGGTCTTCAAGGACGCCGGCGCCGAATGGCGCGAGGCCGGCTGCTCGATGTGCCTGGGCATGAACCCCGACCAGCTGGCGCCCGGTGAGCGCTCCGCGTCCACCTCCAACCGCAACTTCGAGGGCCGCCAGGGCAAAGGTGGCCGCACCCACCTGGTCTCACCGCCGGTGGCCGCAGCCACCGCCGTCCGCGGCACCCTGTCGTCCCCCGCCGATCTGTAAGGAGCAGCACGATGGACAAATTCGACACCCACACCGGGGTCGCCGTTCCGCTGCGCCGCAGCAACGTCGACACCGACCAGATCATCCCGGCGGTCTACCTGAAGCGGGTCACCCGCACCGGCTTCGAGGACGGCCTGTTCGCCGCCTGGCGCAACGACCCCGACTTCGTGCTCAACAACCCGGCCTACACCAACGGCTCGGTGCTGATCGCCGGACCCGATTTCGGCACCGGCTCGTCGCGTGAGCACGCCGTGTGGGCGCTGCAGAACTACGGCTTCAAGGTCGTCATCGGCTCCCGGTTCGGTGACATCTTCCGCTCCAACTCGGGCAAGGCCGGGCTGCTGATCGCCGTGGTCAGCCAGGACGTGGTCGAGCAGCTCTGGGCGTTCGTCGAGGCGAACCCGGGCGCCAGCGTCGAGGTGAGCCTGGTCGACAAGCAGGTCATCGCAGGCGAGAACTCCTACGACTTCGACATCGACGACTACACCCAGCACCGGCTGCTCAACGGCTTGGACGACATCGGCCTGACCCTGCAGCACGCCGACCTGATCAGTGCCTTCGAGGCACGTCGGCCGTCGTTCCTGCCACGCACCCAGCCGGCCCGTACCGCGGGCTGAACCTGCCGGTTGACTGCCGCCTGATCGCCTAGTCACGCCCAGATTAGGGGCGCTAGGGAGGTTGGGCGGCAGGCTCTGGGCGGGCTTTGTTGCAGTTTGGACACGTCCCGCTCCGGGCTGCTGCCCGGCGCCTGGGGCGGCCAGTAACCTGGGGCGACCCAGCCCCCGTAGGAGTCCGAAATGTCCCGCGCAGCACTGTCGCTCTCGGCAGCGAACGACGCGCCCGCGGAGCCGCTGTTCCGCACGCTCGCCGGGGTGGTCGGGCCGGTGCTGCGGGTGGTCACCAAACAGGACTGGCGCGGCGGCGAGAAGCTGCCCAGAGCGGGTGCGGTCATCGTGGTGACCAATCACATCTCCAATTTCGACCCGGTCGCGCTGGGTCACTTCCTGATCTGGCACGGCCGCTGGCCGAGGGCGCTGGCCAAGAGCGAGCTGTGGCACCTTCCGGTGGTCGGCTGGCTGGCCCGATCGCTGGCCCAGATCCCGGTCGAACGACGGACCCCGCGCGCCGGCGAGTCGCTCGCTGCCGCCGCCGAGGCCCTGGCCCGGGGGGAGTGCGTGGTGATCTACCCGGAGGGCACGATCACCGCCGATCCCGACGGCTGGCCGATGACCGGTCACCCCGGCGCCGCCCGGCTGGCCCTGCAGACCGGTGTGCCGGTGGTGCCGATCGGTCAGTGGGGTCCTCACCTGGTGATGCCCGGACGCCGCGCGTCGGTGCCACGGCTGCTGCCGCGCTCGACCATGCAGGTGCTGGTCGGCGATCCGGTGGACCTCGACGACCTGTACGACGCCAGCGACTCTCCGACGGCCGCCGCCGAGGGCAGCATGCGGATCATGGACGCGATCACGGAGTTGGTCGGCGAGCTGCGCCGGGAGACGCCGCCCAAGGACCGCTACGACCGGCGCGCCGGGAAACGGATCCCCCGGGACTGGGCCGGAGAGGTCGTCTGACCGACTCTCAACAGTCCTGCGGTCGGTGTCCGTTCGGAATAGATCCAGATCGGGCACCGCTACCGGTGCCCGATCTGGATCGATTCACACCCCCGATCGGCGTGGTGGCGTGCCGTCCCAGGCGGACGTGCCCGTTAGGGTTTCGGTGGACGGCTGAACGCAGGAGGAAACATGACTCAGCGCACCCGGGTGGGCATCATCTTCGGGGGCACCAGCTCCGAGCATGACGTGTCCTGCATGACCGCCGGCGGGGTCGCGCGAGCCATCGACACCGATCGCTTCGAGCTGATCGGCATCGGCATCACCCCAGCGGGCCGCTGGGTCCAGGTCGACGCCGACGAGTTGCGGGAACTGCACAAACAGGGTGACGAACTGCCGCGGCTGGACGAATCCAGGCCGACCGCTGTGCTGCTGCCCGGAGCGGACGGGGCCGGCGCCCGGGTTGCCACCATCGACGGCGACCGGCTGGTCGACGTCCGGCCCTTCGACGTCGCGTTCACCCTGCTGCACGGACCCTTCGGTGAGGACGGCACCATTCAGGGCATGTTCGAGATGCTCGGGGTGACCTACGTCGGCTCCGGTGTCGCGGCCAGCGCCAACGGCATGGACAAGGACCTGATGAAGCGGACGCTGTCGGCGTCCGGGCTGCCCGGCTGCCGGTTCGTCACCATCACGGCACGGCAGTGGAGCCAGGAACGCGAGGCGTCGCTGGAGCGGATCGCGGCGCTCGGCTACCCGATCTTCGTCAAGCCGGCCCGCGGTGGTTCCAGCATGGGGATCACCAAGGTCGACACCCTCGAAGAGCTCGAGCAGGCGGTGCTGTTCGCGCAGAAGTTCGATCCGAAGCTGGTCATTGAGGAGGGTGTGCTCGGCGCCCGCGAGGTGGAGTTCGCGGTTCTCGGCGGACGCGGGGGAGCGCCCCGGGTGTCGCTGCCGGGTGAGATCGTGATGCGCAGCGACGGCGCCTTCTACGACTTCGAGGCCAAGTACGTCTCCGACGACGACGCGATCCTGAAGGTGCCCACCGAGATGGACCCCGGCCTGCGCGAGCGGGCCGCCGACGTCGCCGCGCGCACCTTCGAGGCGATGGGTGCCGAAGGCCTGGCACGGGTGGACCTGTTCCTCACCGCCGACGGCCAGGTGCTGGTGAACGAGATCAACACCATGCCCGGCTTCACCCACATCTCGATGTTCCCGTCCTTGTGGGCGGCCAGTGGAATCGACTACACCGCGCTGATCACCGACCTGATCGAGCAGGCCCTGGAGCGCCCGGTCGGCCTGCGCTGAACCGTCGGTACCGCCGGTCGAGCTTGTCGA
>NZ_JAPUED010000017.1 GCF_027492755.1 Micropruina sp.
AGGACATCGCCACCGAGGTGTTCTTCATGCCGGCCGCCAACCACGTCGAGAAGGCGGGCACGTTCACCCAGACCCAGCGAATGGTGCAGTGGCGGCACCAGGCGGTGCAGCCCCCCGGCGACTGCCAGAGCGAACTGGACTTCTTCTACGAGCTCGGCAAGCGGATCCGGGAGAAGCTGGCCGGCTCGACCGACGAGCGTGACCGGCCGCTGCTCGACCTGACCTGGGACTACCCGCTGGACGAGCACGGCAACCCCTCCTCGGAGGCGGTGCTGGCCGAGATCAACGGACGCTTCCTGACCGGTGAGCGGGCCGGGCAAACGCTGTCGTCCTACACCGAGATGCGTGCCGACGGTTCGACCGACGGCGGCTGCTGGATCTACACCGGCGTCTACGCCGACGGCATCAACCATGCCGCGATTCGTCCGCACCGGCAGGAGCCCGGTCCGGTCAACCCCGAGTGGGCGTGGGCCTGGCCGGCGAACCGGCGGCTGCTCTACAACCGGGCCTCCGCCGACCCCGAGGGCCGGCCGTGGAGCGAGCGGAAGAAGTACGTCTGGTGGGACGCCGTCCAGGGCCGCTGGGTCGGCTCGGACGTGCCCGACTTCCCGGCGAACCTCGCCCCGGACGCCCGCCCGGGACCCGACGCGCGCGGACCCGAGGCTTTGTCCGGCATCGACGCGTTCATCATGCAGGCGGACGGCAAGGGCTGGCTCTACGCGCCGCGCGGCCTGGTCGACGGGCCGCTGCCGGCGCACTACGAGCCGCAGGAGTCGCCGGTCAAGAACCGGATCTACGACCAGCAGCGGTCGCCCGCCCGGGTGACGATGGCGCGTCCGGACAACCTGAGCGCGCCCAGCGACGACGAGCGCGGCGCGGAGGTCTACCCGTACATGTTCACCACCTACCGGCTGACCGAGCACCACACGGCCGGTGGGATGAGCCGCTGGCTGCCCTACCTGGCCGAGTTGCAGCCGGAGATGTTCTGCGAGGTGTCACCCGAGTTGGCCGAGGAGGTCGGGCTCGAGCCCTATGGCTGGGCCACGCTGATCTCGCCCCGGGCGGCGATCGAGGCGAAGGTGCTGGTCACCGACCGGGTGCGTCCGCTCCGGGTCGACGGACGGACGGTGCACCAGATCGGCCTGCCGTACCACTGGGGCGTCGGCGACGAGGCGGTGGTCAGCGGCGACTCGGCGAACGACCTGCTGGGCGTGGTGATGGACCCGAACGTGCTGATCCAGGAGTCGAAGGCCGGATCGTGCGCGATCGTGCCGGGACGGCGTCCGCGCGGTGCGGCGTTGCTGCAGCTGGTCGCCGACTATCAACGCCGCGCCGGGGTTACGGTGGAGACCGGCATGCGCCCGGGCGATGCGGACCGGGGCGCGAGCGAGATCGAACACGACCGGGTTGAGGTCGAACGGGTCGAGACCGAGGACCCGTGGGTCACCGGCGATGAGGGAGAGGAAGGGCGGCACTGATGCAGATCACCGAGCCGGCCCACCCCGGCCGCAAGGGCTTCTTCACCGACACGTCGATCTGCATCGGCTGCAAGGCGTGCGAGGTGGCCTGTAAGGAGTGGAACCGTAACCCGGCCGACTCGGACTGGAAGCTCTCCGACTCCTCCTACGACAACACCACTCACCTCGGCGCCGACACCTGGCGCCACGTCGCCTTCATCGAGCAGGGCAAGGAGAAGATCGAGCAGGCCCGCGAGAGCGGACGCCGCCTGGTCAGCCTCGGCATGCCCACTCGCGCGGTGCCGCAGGAGGATCTCTCCGGGGTCGACACCACGCCGCCGGACACCCCCGATTTCCGCTGGCTGATGTCGTCCGACGTCTGCAAGCACTGCACCCACGCCGGCTGCCTGGACGTCTGCCCGACCGGGGCGCTGTTCCGCACCGAGTTCGGCACGGTCGTGGTGCAGGCGGACGTCTGCAACGGCTGCGGCACCTGCGTGGCCGGCTGCCCGTTCGGCGTGATCGAGCGCCGCAAGGACGGCCTGGTCCAGCCCAAGACGAACCGCGACTTCACCGCCGGCGAGCAGGCGCCGACACCCCACGTCGGGGTCGCCCAGAAGTGCACGCTCTGCTACGACCGGCTGGTGGACGGGCAGACCCCGGCCTGCGCGCAGACCTGCCCCACGACGTCCATCAAATTCGGTGACCACGACGATCTCGCCGAGCAGGCGCGCGAGCGGGTGCGTGAATTGCATGCGAAAGGCTTGACCGAGGCCCGGTTGTACGGCGCGAACCCCAATGACGGGGTGGGTGGCACCGGATCGATCTTCCTGCTGCTGGACGAGCCCGAGGTGTACGGGCTGCCGCCCGATCCGCGGGTGCCGACCGCCGATCTGCCGCGGATGTTCAACCGCGCCTCGCTGGCCGCGGCCGGCATGATCGCCGGCGTCGTCCTCGCCTTCCTGACCGGCGGACGACGCCGATGACCCACTCCGACTACGACAGCTACCGTCCACCCGAGCCGCCGCGACGGCGTCGCCGCGGTGGGCCGAAGGGCGGACGCCGGCGCGGCGGAGGCGGCGATGGTGCCCGCGAGCAACCGATGGTTCCGGACGCCGAGTTCACCTCCTACTACGACCGGCCGATCGTCAAGCCGCCGCCCTGGGAGAATCCGATCGGGGTGTATCTCTTCCTGGGCGGTCTGGCTGGGGGCTCGGCGATGCTGGCCGCCGGTGCCGAACTGACCGGGAACGAGGTGTTGCGGCGGAACAGCCGGCTATCCGCGCTCGGCGCGGTCGGTCTGGGCGCGGTCGCACTGGTCGCCGATCTCGGACGCCCGGAGCGCTTCCTCAACATGCTGCGCACCATCAAGCTGAGCTCGCCGATGAGCATCGGATCGTGGATCTTGAGTGGTTTCAGCGCCTTCGCCGGTGTCGCGGCGGTGGCTGAGGTCGACCGGATGACGAAGGCTCGACTGCCTCTCGGACCGCTGCGGCCGCTGTTGCGGTTCGTCGAGACGCCCGCCGGGGTGGCCGCCGGGTTGTTCGGTCCGCCGCTCGCCGCCTACACCGCGGTGCTGCTCTCGGACACCGCGAACCCGACCTGGAACGACGCCCGCGAGCATCTGCCGTTCGTCTTCGTCAGTTCCGCCAGCCTGGCCGCCGGCGGGCTCGGCATGATCACCACTCCGGTCGCGGACGCCGGCCCGGCCCGCGCACTGGCGGTGATCGGTTCGGCGTCCGAACTGGTGGCGTCCGAACTGATGGAACGGACCATGGACCCGGTTGCCGCCGAGCCCCTGCACCACGGTGCGCCAGGAAAGATGCTGAAGTGGAGCAAGTGGCTGGCCGCCGCAGGCGGGCTGGGCGCCCTGATCGGCGGGCGCAACCGGACGGTTGCTGTGCTGTCCGGGGTGTCGCTGCTGACGGCGTCCGCGTTGACCAGGTTCGGCGTCCTGCACGCCGGACTGCACGCCGCCGAGGACCCTCGTTACACGATCGTCCCGCAGAAGAACAGGCTGGCCAAACGCCGCGAGGCCGGTGTCATCGACGACTCCATCACCACCGCGGGCTAGGGCTGCACGTCACCTCCGGATGACCGCGGGTGCATCCCGGTGGTCGAGTGGCCGGGATGCCGAGGGGTTGCGCCTACCGGATGCGGATGCCGGGTTCGGCGGTGGTCTCGCCGATCACCGGGTAGCCGGGGACCTCGCCGACGACCAGTAGGCCGCCGGAGGTCTGGGCGTCGGCGAGCAGCAGCAGGTCGTCCTCGCTGATGTCCGCGTCCGGACGCAGGTGGGGCCGCACCCAGTCGAGGTTCCGCCGGGATCCGCCGGAGACGTAGCCCTCGGCGAGTGAACTGCGGACGCCGTCCAGCACCGGGACGGCGCTCGCGTCGATCACCGCGCCGACGCCGGATGCGCGGCAGAGCTTGAACAGGTGCCCGAGCAGCCCGAAGCCGGTGACGTCGGTGGCGGCCTTGACGCCGGCGGCCAGTGCAGCCTGCGAGGCGACCCGGTTGAGCTCGGTCATCAACGCCACGGCTTCGGGGAAAACCTCGCCGGTGCGCTTGTGCCGGTTGTTCAGCACACCCACGCCGATCGGTTTGGTCAGCGTGATCGGCAGCCCGGGGGCGGCGGCGTCGTTGCGCAGCAGCCGGGCCGGGTCGGCGATGCCGGTGACCGCCATGCCGTACTTGGGTTCCGGGTCGTCCACCGAATGCCCGCCGATCACCGGGCAGTCGGCCTGCGCCGCGACGTCCAGGCCGCCGCGCAGCACTTCGGTGAGCAGCTCCATCGGCAGCACTTCGCGCGGCCAGCCGACCAGGTTGATCGCCACCACCGGGGTGCCGCCCATCGCATAGACGTCGGACAGCGCGTTGGCCGCGGCGATCCGGCCCCAGTCGTAGGCGTCGTCGACGACCGGGGTGAAGAAGTCGGCGGTGGAGAGCACCGCCAGGCCTTCGCGCACCAGCACGGCCGCGGCGTCGTCGCCGTCGTCGAGGCCGACCAGCACCGTGGGTGAGGCCTGCCCGGTCAGCCCGCGGACGGCGTCCTCGAGCTCGCCGGGCGGGATCTTGCAGGCGCACCCGCCGCCGTGGGCGTACCCCGTCAACCGTGTCGCTTCTCGGATCGATTGCATGGGGTTGAGAGTAGACCCGCTGCCCGCATCCGGCGCCGTCCGGACGACGGTGTAGGGTTCCCGGCGGAGGCGTGAGGGTTCCTGGTGGGCCCCCCGGTCTTCAAAACCGGTGAGGCCGAGCAGCTCGGTCTGGCGGGTTCGATTCCCGTCCGCCTCCGCCATTGCTCCGGTACCTCCTGCGATGGGCCGGCCGAGGACGACGAGCGCGAGGTGGTCATGGGCGACGACGATCGGCGCCGGCGCATTCCCCGCACCGACCTGCTGCTGGGGCTGCCCGCCGTGGCGCTCGCCCGCGGACGCCTGAGCGAGACCGCCATCCGCGCCATCATCACCCAGACCCAGGAGGCCGCCCGTGCCGGTTTGCTGCCCGCCGACGAGGTGACCAGCACCGTCGAGCGCGCCCTCACCGCTCACGAAACCGTGTCGCTGACCCCGGTGCTCAACGCCACCGGCGTCATCGTGCACACCAACCTTGGCCGCGCCCCGCTCTCGGACGCCGCCCAAGCGGCGGTGCAGGCCGCGGCCGGCTACGTGGACGTGGAACTCGACCTGGCAACCGGACGCCGCAGTGCCCGTGGCGTGGCTGCCCGGGAGGCACTGCTCCAGGCCTGCCCGGCCGCCGAGGGCGCGCTGATCGTCAACAACGGCGCCGCCGCCCTGCTGCTGGCCGTCACCGCGCTGGCCGGAACGAAGGAGATCGTGGTCAGCCGCGGCGAGCTTATCGAGATCGGCGCCGGCTTCCGGCTGCCCGACCTGATGCAGACCACCGGCGCCCGGCTGCGCGAGGTCGGCACCACCAACCGCACCCACGCCGACGACTACGCCCGCGCCATCACCGAGGCCACGGGCTGCCTGCTGAAGGTGCACACCAGCAACTTCCGGGTCGAGGGATTCACCGCCCAGGTGGACATCGCGATGCTGCGTGACCTGGCCGATGCGCACAACCTGCCGCTGATCGTCGACCTGGGCAGCGGGCTCCTTGTCCCCGACCCCCTGCTGCCCGACGAACCGGACGCCGACAGCGCCCTGCGCGCCGGCGCCGACGTGGTGATCGCCAGCGGCGACAAGCTGCTCGGCGGACCGCAGGCCGGCATCCTGCTCGGCCGCCGCGGCGCGATCGAGCGGCTGGCCAAGCATCCGCTGGCCCGGGCCGTCCGCACCGACAAACTCACCCTGGCTGCACTCGAGGCGACCTTGCGCGGCGGCGAACCCCCGGTGCGTGCCGCGCTGCACGCCGACGCCGAGCGCCTCCGTGAACGTGCCCAACTTCTCGCCGCCCGGGTGGGCGGCGCGGTCGTTCCGCACGACGGCCGGGTCGGCGGCGGGGGAGCGCCCGGCGTCCCGCTGCCCGGGTGGGCGGTCGAGTTGCCCGAGGAACTGGCCGAACGGCTGCGGCTCGGCACGCCGTCCGTGCTTGCCCGGGTGCACGGCGGGCGCTGCCTGATCGACCTGCGCTGCGTGCCTGAGGACGCCGACGAACCGCTGACCGTGGCCGTGCTCGATGCGCTGAACCACCCGGCCGCCCATCGCCCGAAGCGGCCGGCTGCCCACCCTCGTCCTCCCGGGCTCGATCCGGGATCCCGTCCGGCCGACTGACATGTACGTGGTAGCCACCGCCGGGCACGTCGATCACGGCAAGTCCACCCTGGTGCGCGCGCTGACCGGCATGGAGCCCGACCGGCTCGCCGAGGAACAGCGGCGCGGCCTGACCATCGATCTCGGCTTCGCCTGGACCACCCTGCCGTCCGGACGCGAGGTCGCGTTCGTCGACGTCCCCGGCCATGAGCGTTTTCTCGGCAACATGCTCGCCGGTGTCGGCCCGGCCCCGGTGGTCTGCTTCGTGGTCGCTGCCGACCAGGGCTGGCAGGCCCAGTCCAGCGACCACCGGGACGCCATCGTGGCGCTCGGCATCGAACACGGCCTGGTCGCGATCACCCGCGCCGACCTGGCCTCGCCGCAGCAGTTGGCCGGCACCGAGGCGCAGATCCGTGCCCAGCTAGCGGGAACGCCCCTAGAAGATGCGCCGGTCGTGGTCGTCTCCGCGGCCAAGGATCTCGATCAGGGTGCTCGTGAGCCTGATCGGGACCTTCGAGATCCCGGCGTTCGCCGGGATGACGAGGAGTGCCGGGATCCCGACGCGCCCCCCACCGCCGGCCTCGATGAGTTCATCGCCCGCCTCGACGAGGTCCTCGCGACGACCCCCGCCCCCGACCCGGACGCCCGGGTACGCCTCTGGGTCGACCGCTCGTTCAGCATCAAGGGATCGGGCACCGTCGTCACCGGCTCACTCACCGCCGGCACGCTGCACAACGACGACCGGCTGGAACTGGTGGGGGAGTCCGGACGCCGTCCGGTGCGGGTGCGCGGGCTGCACAGCCGCAACACGGCGGTGCCGAGCGTGACCCCACACGCCCGAGCAGCCGTGAACCTCCGCGACCTCGCTGCGGACACCGTCCACCGTGGGGACGCCCTGCTCACCCCCGACTCCTGGCCGGTCGTGGACGCCGTCGACGTCCGGCGCAGGACCGGTGCCGGTTTCGTCGACGGTCCGCGGCAGTTGGTGGTGCACGTCGGCACAGCGGCCGTCCAGGCCCGGGTGCGGCCCTTCGGTGACGACCACGCGCGGCTCACCCTCGACCATGCCCTGCCACTGCAGGTCGGCGACCGGCTGGTGTTGCGCAACCCGGGTGGACATTCGGTGTACGCCGGCGTCCTGGTGCTCGACGTCGACCCGCCCACGCTGCGCCGCCGCGGCGACGGTGCGCGCCGGGCCGCCCAGCTCGAAGCCCGCCCGGCGACCGGCGATCCGGGCGCGGAGGTGGCGCGGCGCGGCGCCATGCGGCCTGAGCAGCTGCGTCGCTTCGGCATCGGCGGTCTGGAGATGCCACCCGGGAACGTCGACGAGATGCAGCAGCACGGAACCTGGTGGGTACACCGGCCTGCGCTGCAGGAGTGGGCACGGCAGCTGCAGCAGGCAGTCGGCCGCAAACTGCGGGACGAGCCGCTGGCGCCCGGGCTGAGCGAGGGTGCGGCCGTGGATCTGTTGCGACGCCTCGATCTGCCGCTGCCGGACGCCGCCCTCCTGCCGCTGGTGGTGCGCACAGCCGGCCTCGAGTCTCAGCAGGGCGCACTGCGGCCGCCGGGTCGGGCGACGGACCTGGGCGAGGCCGAGGCGTCCGTCGTCCAACTGGAACGGCGGCTGCGTGAGCACCCGTTCGCAGCACCCGAGGCAGACGAACTGGCCGCGCTACGGCTAGGCCCGCGGCAACTGGCCGCAGCCGAACGTGCCGGACGCCTATTGCGACTCGGCGGGGGAGTGATCCTGCTCCCGCAGGGGCCGGCGCTGGCCATGCGCCGGCTCGCGGCACTCGATCAACCGTTCACCACCAGCGAGGCCCGACAGGCGCTCGACACCACCCGCCGGGTCGCGATTCCACTGCTGGAGCTCCTCGACTCGCGCGGCTGGACGCGTCGAGTGGACAGCACCCGGCGCACGATCGTGCGGTGAGGTCCGGGATCAGGCGCTGAACGTCCCCACCGGCCACCCGCTGATCCATCGGATCGCCGCCGACGGCCGGCCCGAGGTCCGCAGTGGGGGAGGCGTCGTCGTCGGAGCGGTCCTCGTCGAGACGTCGCTCCGCTACCGCGCACGGACACGACGTCCGCGCCGGCCGGATCTGAGCAGGCAGGGCTCTGGCGATTAGGCTCCTGCCATGGACGACAACCCCCGACCCGAGGCTGACGTGCCGACGGCGCACTTCTTGGCCGAGCTGCGTCGGGAGGGTTACACGATGGCGTTGTACGTCGCCATCTGCCTGCTCGGCGCCCTGCTCGCGCTACCCGAGGACGACGTCCGGCCGCACTCCCTGCAAGTGGTCTGGGGAGTGACTGTCGGCCTCGCCATAGCGCATTGGTTCGCGTTTCGCCTGTCGAGCCAGCTGGTTTCCGCAGGGGCGTATCGCCGATCGGACGTCCGACTCGCGACCGCTCAGCTGTTGGGTGCGGCGGCCGTGGCCGGGCTGTCCACCGTCGTGATCCTGATCTTCCCCGAGCGGCTGGAGATCTTGGCCATCGAGCTGCTGCTGGGGGGCTTCGTCGCGGTGGTCGCTTTCGTCGCCGCTCGCGGCGGCGGTACAAGCCGGATACGCGCGTCCCTCTACGCGCTCATCCTGCTCTTGCTGTCGGTCGGTCTCGCGTTGTTGAAGAACTGGCTCGCAGGCTACTAGGCAGCACTCGACGGCTCGAAGCCCGGCACGACTCGCCAGAACATGATTGCGTGCGGGCCTGATCTGCCATGGCGAAGGCGAAGGGTTGAGTCCATGGGTGCGGGTGAGTGCCCAGGGGTGCTGTTCTAGCCGCACTCGACGGGATCGCCGCCTTGCTCGCCTACCAAGATGCCTGTAGGACGGAGTGATGCAGCACATGCAGCAACGCGGAATTGCACTGGGAACAGTTGTCTCCCAGCGGTCCCTTCGCAGCATCGGGCCGGCATGACCCGGCACCATTGGACGGCAACCGCCATCCGGAAGATCGAAGCCGATGTCCGACGGTCGGCGGACACCCATCTCATTCCGCTCGACTTTCCCGGCTATCCCGGAATCGACGTCTATCTGAAGGATGAGTCGAGTCACCCGACCGGCAGCCTCAAGCACCGGTTGGCCCGCTCGCTGTTCCTCTACGCACTGGCGAACGGCTGGCTGAGCCCGGACAGCACCGTGATCGAGGCGTCGAGCGGCTCGACGGCGGTGTCCGAAGCCTATTTCTCGCGGCTGTTGGGCCTGCCGTTCATCGCGGTCATGCCGGCATCGACCTCGCCGGAGAAGATCGCCGCCATCGAGTTCCAGGGCGGACGTTGTCACCTGGTCGACAACCCGCGCGACATTCACGCCGAAGCAGAACTACTGGCCCGCACCACCGGCGGTCACTTCATGGATCAGTTCGCCTATGCCGAACGGGCCACCGACTGGAGGGCCAACAACAACATCGCCGAATCGATCTACAAGCAGATGACCCAGGAGCCGCACCCCATCCCGGCCTGGATAGTCTGCAGCCCGGGGACCGGCGGCACCAGCGCGACGTTGGGCCGCTACGCGCGCTACCGGTGTTACGACACCCGGGTGTTGTGTGCCGACCCGGAGATCTCGGTCTTCTTCGACTACTACAGCAGCGCCCGCGCAGGCGGTCCCGACGCCTCGCTGACGTCGGCGGGCGGTTCGCGGATCGAAGGCATCGGACGCCCTCGCGTCGAGGCAAGTTTCATCGCGAGCTGCGTGGACGCGATGGTCAAGGTTCCCGACGCACTCAGCCTCGCCGCGATGCGTCACGTCAGCTCAGTACTCGGTCGCCGCGTGGGCGGCTCGACCGGCACCAACTTCGTCGGCGTGCTCATCGCTGCGCAGGCGATGCACGCGGCCGGCCGCACGGGATCGATCGTCAGCATCCTGTGTGACAGCGGCGCTCGGTATGCCCACAGCTACTACGACACAGCCTGGTACCAACGACAGGGCATCGACATCGACGGCGCCGACCGGGCGATCGCAGAGGCCGTCGACGGCGGGCCCTTGCCTCCGCTGGCGACGTGCGGCGATCTGGACATGTGACGCCGGCGATCAACCCTGGTCACAGTTTCTCGGTCTCGCGTTCTTGGTACTCGCGCGGAGAGAGGCCGTGGAAACGGAGAAAGGCAGCGCTGAACGTTGGCAGGTGGGCGTAGCCGACACGTCGGGCGATCGCGCTGGGCTTGGCGCCGGCGAGGAGCAGGTCGCGAGCGATGCGCATGCGGGCGGCATAACGCCATCGGGAGAAGGTCATGCCGGTTTCGGCGCGGAAGGCTCGATGGAGGTCGGTGGGGAGGTCGTGTGCAGCCGAGCCGTCGGGTGCGCCGATGTGGCGCAGGTAGTGCAGCGCCACCTTCCTTGCGCGGGGTTCCGAGGGCATCGGCACCGCGAGTGCTTGCCGTGCGGCGACCTGCTCGGTGAACAGGCCGAGGAGGTGCCGGGGGTCGTAGCCGTCCGGTTGCAGGATCGATCGGGCGCTGACCGAGCAGAACATCAGGTAGTCGTCCCAGGCGGGGGAGAACTGCACTTGCAACGGCGCGGTCATCTGGAGATCACGGGGGCTGGCGTTGCCGAGCGGCAGCGAGACCGAGTCCTGGCGCAGCACCGTCACATGTTCGACCTCCGCTGGTATCCAGGTGGCGACGCCACGCTGCCGTTCGTACCGCTGAGCTCCGATCTCGAGGTAGCCGCTGCCGCGGTAGACCCAGCTCAGCACATGGCTGTCGTTGGTGTGAGGTGGCGTCCGGACCTGCGGCAGTAGGTCGGGCGTCACCGACGTGCCGTCTCCCCGCATCATCCGCACCAGATCGTTGCCGCGGCGCGCTGCATGGCTGGCCGCCAGGTCGTTGTTGGGAGCGCGGGTGGCGAGCGCACCGGTGAACTCGCGAGGCGTCATCTCGTACTGCTGCCGGAAGGCGCGAGTGAAGCCGTTGCGGCTGGCGAAACCCACCCGGGCGGCGACGGCGTCGACGCCGTAGCCGGTCGCCAGCAGCTCGACCGCCGCACACAGTCGGCAGCGTAGCCGCCACTGCTCGAAGGTGAGCCCGGTGTCGGCGACGAAGTGTCGCAGCAGCGTGCGGGGGCTGGACAGCACCCACACGGCCCATTGCTGGATAGTGAGATCGAGGGCGGGATCGCGCAGCAGTTCCTCGGCCACGGCCCGGGCCACCTCCGCCTTTGGTGTCGCGGGTGGGTCGTGGTGCGCCGGCGCTGCGTTGTGTCCGCCCGTGGTCGGGGGCGGGCCAGGACGCCGCAGCAGGTCGGCGATCGCCTCCCAGGAGTAGCCGAGACCGCTGAACGGGGTGACCTGCAGGTTGAACTGCTGGATCAGCCAGTCGTGCCAGCCCTCGGGAACCTCGAACCGGGTCGTCTCGGACGGCGGCGCGCCGACCTCGGGCCACAGCGGGAACGCGACGGTACCCGGCTCGGTGACGATCTCATGCCGGAAGCCCCCGGGTATCCAGACACCTTCCCCGGCACGGACGGGGAGCGTTGCCGCTTCGTCGACACGCACCTGCGCGGTGCCGGTGCGTACCCACAGCAGCAGCGGCGAGACCGCGCGTCCCGCCGACCGCGCGGAAGCGGCCGGGATGGCGGGAGGACCGTTCATGGCAGGAGTCTCGGTGGAAGGAGGCAGATCCTAACTATATGGCGACCTGCGCATGCCATACCGAGTTAGGTTTGCCTAACCTTAGCAGTGGCCCTCTCGCCTCGGTGGTGTGCGGCCTCCTCATCCACTATGCGATCGGAAGGGCTGAGCTTCAGCATGCCGAAAACCTCACGCCGGCTCACGGTGCACCCACTGACCCTGCGGGACGTGCAGGTGTCCAGGGTCGTCGATCTGACGTCCGGGATGCGGCGAGTGACCCTGGTCGGCGACCAGTTAGGCGCCTTCACCTCCGGCAACGGGTTCCCGCAGCCCGCCTTCGACTCGCCCGGGTTCGACGACGACATCCGGTTGGTGTTCTGCTACCCGGGCCAGACGGCCCCGGTGCTGCCGGTGCAGAAAGAGAAGGGCCTCGACATCCCGCGCGACCCGGGCCCACTGTCCCGGGTGTACACGGTTCGGCGCTGGGACGCCGGCACCGGCGAATTGGACGTCGACTTCGTCAAACACGGCGTCGGCGCGGGCACCACCTGGGCCTACCGTGCCCAGCCGGGGGACCGGATCCACTTCATCGGCCCAAGCACGTCCAAGAGCTTTCCGTCGGCCGCCGACTGGCTGCTGGTCGCCGGCGACGACACCGCGCTACCCGCGATCGCCCGGCTGCTCGACGAGCTTGCCGAGGATGCGCGCGCTCTGGTGTTCATCGAGGTCGCCGAGATGGAGCACCGGATGGAGCTGCGCCAGCTGCCGGGTGTTCAGGTCACCTGGCTGGTCCGGCACGGCGCCGAGGCCGGCACCACCAGCTTGCTGTGCGACGCGATGCGGGAAGCGGGATCACTGCCGGGGCAGGTCTTCGCCTGGGTTGCCGGCGAGCGCAGCACGGTGCGCGACCTGCGACGGTATCTGGTCGAGGAACGCCAGATCCCCAAGGAAGACATCGACTTCACCGGGTACTGGCGCCGCGGTGAGGTGGTGGCCTCGGAGGAGGACGCCGCGATGCCCGATCCCGCCAAGTCCAAGACGCCCTTCGAGAAGCTGCACGACCTGACCGAGTTGATCGCGCCGATCGCGATCCGCACCGCCGTCGAACTGGACGTGGCGGAGCTGATCTCCCGCGGAGTAACCAGCGTCGCCGAACTCGCCGCCAGGACCAAGACCGACGAACGAGCGTTGGGCAAGCTGCTGCGCTACCTGCAGGCCCTCGACCTGCTGGCCCAGCCCGAGCCCGGCCACTACCGATTGGCGGCGATCGGCGAGGTGCTGACCAACGAGCCGACGGTGGACTACCTGCACCCCGACGGGGTGTCCGGCCGCGAGATGCTCGGCATCTTCGGGCTCACCGAGTCGATCCGCACCGGCAGAGCGGCCTACGCCTCGGTGACCGGACGGACCTTCGCCGGCGTCCGGGCCGAGCAGGACTACGAGGACCGCTACCTCGAGCGGGTGGCGGGATTCCAGTCCGCGCTGGCCGTGCCGATCGCCCAATCCGAGCTGCTGGCCGGCGTCAAGCACCTGGTTATCCACTCCGCCGGAGCGGGTGCGCAGGCCCGGGACTTCCTCGCCGACCATCCCGACCTGAGCATCACCATCTGTGCGCTGCCCGCCCAAGCCGACTGGCTGCGTCGCGACCTGCCCGACACCATCCCCGACGAGCAGCAGCGCGCTCGGGTCACCGTGGCCGAACAATCCGTCTTCGAAGCGAGCCCGGCGGCGGACACCGTCCTGATCGTCCGGTCGTTCAAGAGCCTGCCGGACGCCGACGCCGTCCACGCCCTGCGCCGGGCGGCGGAGAACCTGCTTCCCGGTGGCCGGGTGCTCTACGTGGAGGAGACCTTCGACCTCGACGACCTGGACGAACACCACGGTGAGGCGGACCTGCTCGGCCTCGCGGTGCACGGCTCCGGGCTCCGGACGCCGGACGAACTCGCCGCCGTGTTCAGCAACGCCGGGCTGGACCGCAGTACGACGCACACCGTCGGCTGGGGCACCGAAGTCCACGAGCTGGTCCGCCCGCTGCCCAGCTAGCCCCGTCGGGCTAGCCCGTTCGGGCTGGCCCTGCCCGGCTACTGCCCGTCCCCACTCGTCCCTCCCTTCCCGAACCGAGAGAAAGAAGACCCCGTCATGCCCCTCCCCACCGTCAAGCGACGCGCCACAGCCGTGGCCACCGGTCTGCTCGTCACGGCCTTCGGCCTCGCCGCGTGCAGTGCTCCCGCGGCGGCGCCTTCGGCCAGCCCCAGCGCCAGCGCACCGGCGAGCCAGACCCGCCAGGTCGAGACCAACGACGGCACCGTGACCGTCCCCGCCAACCCGCAACGGGTCGTCGCGCTGGTGAACGCCGCCCTGGCCTACCTGGACATGGGCGGCAAGCCGGTCGGCATCACTGGGGTCGACGAAGGAACCCTCGCCGACCTCCCCGCCGAGCAGCAGGCCGCCTACCGGGCCGCCACGAACGTCGCCACCAGCAGCGGCGAGATCGATCTGGAGAAGGTCGCCTCGCTGAAGCCGGACGTCATCGTCATTCAGACCGGCGACTCTCAGTACGGCAAGATCGGCGACGAGCTGAAGGCGATCGCGCCGGTGGTGTTCCTGAATCAGGAGAGCGACTGGAAGTTCCGCGTCGAAGCCTTCGCCGGTGCCGGCAACCTGCTCGACACGCTGAACCAGCAGAAGGCGAAGTACCAGCAGCTCACCACCAGCATCAAGCAGAACTACGCCGACGTCCTCAAGACCGCGAAGATCGTCGAGACCTACCGGTTCGCCGGGGCGGAAGCGGGGCAGTTCGCGATCAACCAGTCGCTGTGTGCCGAGGCGGTCAAGGAGGAGGGCATCGTCAACTTCGAGGCCAGCGCCCCGATGTCCTTCGAGCAGATCGGCAAGCTCGCCAAGTACGACCTGATCCTGTACAACGCCCGCAGCGACGGCCAGCCGACCGCCGGCATCCAGCCGCTGCTCGACACCAACGCCTGGAAGCTGCTTCCGGCGGTGAAGGCGGGCCACGCGAAGCCGGTGTACTGCCCGTGGGGTCGCTCCTACGGCTTCATGGCGAAGTACCTGGAGGGGCTCGACCAGGCACTGGCGACACTGCCGAAGAAGTAGTGACCACCACCACGATCACCGGCACCCCGGGTTCGGGCGCGGCCACCGCGCCCGAACCCAGCCGGAGAATGCTCGGCCTGTTGGCGGCGGTGGCGGCGCTGCTCGTCCTGCTGGTGCTGAGCGTCACCGTCGGCGGGACGACCATGTCCCCGGCGGCGGTGTGGGACGCCCTGGTCAACCCCTCGGACGGCTTCGACCAGTTCGCCATCCGCGACTTCCGGCTGCCCCGCACGATCGTCGGCCTGGTCGTCGGCGCCGCACTGGGCGTGTCGGGTGCGTTGATCCAGGCGCTGACCCGCAATCCGCTGGCCGACACCGGAATCCTCGGCGTCGGTGCCGGTTCCTCGTTCGCGGTCACGGTCGCGGTGGGTGTGCTCGGGGTCCGCGACATCAGCGGCTACATGTGGTTCGCCTACGCCGGGGCGCTGGTCGTGACGGTCATGGTGCTCGCGCTCGGATCGACCCGCCGCGGCCAGTCGCCGGTGCTGATGGTGCTGGCCGGGGTCTGCGTCAGCGCCGTGCTGACCGGCGCGAGCTCGGCGCTGACCCTGACCAATCCGGAGGCCTTCGATCAGATGCGCGGCTGGAGTGCCGGCAGCATCATGGGGCGCCCGCTGGAGCTGATCTGGCCGGTGCTTCCGCTGCTGGTGGTGGCTCTGGTGCTGGCGTTGAGCGTGACCGCGTCCCTCAACGCGATGGCGCTCGGCGACGACGTAGCGGCCGCGCAGGGCGTCCGCCTGGGGCTGTCCCGGGTGCTGACCGTCGCCGCCATCACCTTGCTGGCCGGAGGCGCCACCGCCATCGCCGGTCCGATCGGTTTCGTCGGCCTGATGGTCCCGCACGTCGCCCGCTGGTTCGTCGGCCCGCATCAGGGCTGGATCTTCGCCTACAGCATCGTGCTGGCACCCAGCCTGCTGCTGGCCTCCGACATCCTCGGCCGAGTCGTGATAGCGCCCGGCGAGATCCCCGTCGGCATCGTCACCGCCTTCGTCGGTGCCCCGGTGCTGATCGGCCTGGTGCGGCGCAAGAAGGCGAGCGGACTATGACCCTGGAGACAGCGACGCCGGAACGCACCGCGCGGCACGGGCAGCCGATCGACTTCGGACGTCGCGTGCTGGTGCTGCGCCGGCACCGGTTCGGGCTCCGGGTGGATCTGCGCAGCGTGCTGATCTGCAGTGTGCTCGCCGTCCTGATGATCGCCCTGGTGCTGGCGGCGTTGGCCACCGGTTCCTACCAGCTCGGTTTCGACCAGGTCGCTGCCGCGCTGACCGGCGGCGAGTCCAAGCTGGTGCGCCAGATCGTGGTCGAGTGGCGGCTGCCTCGGGTGACCGCGGCGCTGCTGTTCGGCGCCGCGCTCGGGCTGAGCGGTGCGATCTTCCAGTCGCTGATGCGCAACCCGCTCGCCGACCCCGGAATCATCGGGTTCTCGCAGGGCTCCCACACCGGTGCCCTGATCGTGATCCTGGTCATCGACGGCAGCTACCCGCAATTGGTCGGCGGGGCGCTGCTGGGCGGGATGGGCACGGCCGTGATCGTCTATCTGCTCGCCTATCGGCAGGGCGCCCAGGGCTTCCGCCTGATCATCGTCGGCATCGGGCTGTCGGCGATGCTGGCCTCGGTGAACACCTGGCTGATGCTGAAGGCGAACCGGGAGGACGCGCTGGCCGCGGCCGCCTGGGGCGCCGGGTCGCTGAACGGGACGTCCTGGGTGCAGGTCGTCGTCGGCGGTGTGTGCATCGCCGTGCTGGCGACGGTGGCGGCCGGGTTCAGCCGGCCGATGCGCCAGTTGGAGCTGGGCGACGACGCCGCCGCATCGCAGGGCGTCCGGGTCGGGCCGGCCCGGTTCGTCCTGATCATCGTCGGCGTCGCGTTGACCGCCACCGTGACCGCGGCGTCCGGGCCGATCGCGTTCGTCTCCCTGGTCGCACCGCAGATCGCGCGCCGCCTCACCCGCACCGCCGGGATCACCCTCCTCCCCTCCGCGTGCGTGGGTGCGGTGCTGTGCGCGGCGGCGGACTACTTCGCCCAGCACCTGATATCGACCCCGCTCCCGGTCGGGATCATCACCCTGATCATCGGCGGCTGCTACCTGGGCTACCTGTTGTTCCTCGAAGCCAGGAGACGGCTATGACCACCCTCACCGCGCGACTCCGGGTGGAGTCCGCCAGCATCGGCTACGACAAGCGGATCGTCTCCGACAACCTGTCGGTGACCATCCCGGACGAGTCCTTCACGGTGATCGTCGGCCCGAACGCGTGCGGCAAGTCGACGCTGCTGCGCGGGCTGTCGCGGCTGCTCAAGCCGTCGGCCGGACGGGTGATCCTGGACGGCAACGACATCGCGTCGTACCGGACCAAAGAGGTGGCCCGGCGGGTCGGGCTGCTGCCGCAGACGGCGATCGCCCCGGACGGCATCACGGTGGCCGACCTGGTGGCCCGGGGCCGCTACCCCTACCAGGGGTTGGTCCGGCAGTGGACGACGGACGACGAGCAGGCCGTGGCCCAGGCGATGGAGGCCACCAACACCACCAGCCTGTCCGGACGCCTGGTGGACGAGTTGTCCGGCGGGCAGCGGCAGCGGGTCTGGGTCGCGATGGCCCTGGCCCAGCACACCGACATCCTGCTGCTGGACGAGCCGACCACCTTCCTCGACATCACCCACCAGATCGAGCTGCTGGAGCTGTTCACCGATCTCAATCACGTCGGTCACACCCTGGTCGCGGTGCTGCACGACCTGAACCACGCCGCGCGCTACGGCACTCACCTGGTCGCCATGAAGGACGGCGACATCGTCGCCGAGGGCAGCCCGTCCCAGATCGTCACCGCGGAACTGGTCGAAGAGGTCTTCGGGTTGCGCTGCCTGGTGGTGCCCGATCCGGTGGCGGGAACGCCGTCGGTGGTGCCGCTGGGCCGGGAACGAAGCCGAGAACGATCGTGAGCCGGGTCGACCCGGCCGGCTTCAACCGAGGCCCGCTGACCCGGTGGCTGCCGGTGCTTGGCCAGGCCGCACCGGAACCGCCCGACGCCCGTCCCTTCGAGACCCGGGCGTCCGACACCCCCGGCCGGTTCGTCGTCCGGGTGATCTTCTCGATCCCGCGGATCACCGTCCCGGCCATGCTGCTGGCGATCACCTGGCAGGTCGGCGAGTCGGCCGTCCCGGTCGTGATGGGCCTGGCGATCGACCGGGCTCTGGCCGCCGGCGACGCTGGCCAGCTGCTGCTGTGGATCGGCGTCCTGGTGGTGGTGTACATCGTCTTGACGATGGCGGCCAGGTTCACCGGCCGGCTCAACGTGACCGCACTGCAGCTGTTGCAGCACCGGCTACGGACCACCCTGTCCAGCCGGGTGCTGCACCCCAGGCACACCACGGTCCGGCCCCCCGACGGCGGGGTGGTGTCGACGATGACCAATGACGTGGCGCGGGTGAGCTTCGCCGTCCTGCTGCTGACCATGTCGATCTCGCGGATCGTGTCGATCGTGTTCATCGCGGTCTCGCTGCTGGTGGTGCACTGGCTGCTCGGCGTGCTGGTGCTGGTCGGCGCACCGGTGGTGGTGTTCCTGATGGGAATGCTCAGCAGGCGGCTGTCTCGCAGCACCCGCGAATACCAGGATCTGCTCGCCGCGACGGTGGGACGAGCCAGTGACCTGGTCGCCGGCTATCGGGTGATCAAGGGCATCCGTGCCGAGGCCGAAGCCACCCGCCGGTACCGGCAGGCGAGTCAGGAGACCCTGGTGGGCGCGAAACGGAACGCCGCCGTCCTGGGCCGTTTCCTGGTCGCCTCGGGGGTGGTCAACGGTGTCTTTGTCGCCGCGGTGACCGGGCTGGCGGGCTGGTTCGCGGTCGACGGGCAACTGAGCATCGGCGGGCTGATTGCCACCGTCGGGCTGACCCAGGCGTTGCTGCCGCAGATCGAGGGCATCGTCGGCGCCTCGATACCCAACATCGCCAGTTCCCAGGCCTCGGCGGCGCGCATCCTGGAGGCTCTCGGCAACGCCTGCCCGGTGGGTTCCGGAGCCGACGCGCCGGCCTGGTCGGCCGGGGCGGGGACCGACGCGTCCGAGCGGTCGCCGGACGCCGGCGTGCTGGACCTCCGCGTGTCCGGAGTGCCACATCGGGTGGCGCCCGTCGAGCTGGTGGGGCTGCGGGCCGACGACCGCACCGCGGCACTGGTGGCCGCGGCCCTGCTGGACCCGCATGCCGAGCGGGCGCCGGGGATCGAGATCCGGCTCGGCGGGCATCCCGTCGAGCGGCTGACGCCGGCCGAATACCACGCGCGGGTGACCGTCTCGCCACACCGGATGACGTTGTTCAGCGGCACCATCCGCTCGAACCTGACCAGTCCGTCCGGGCCGTCCAGCTCGGCCGACCGGCTGGACGCGGCGGTGCGGGCGGCGGCCTGTGACGATTTCGTCACCGACCTGGACGCCCTGGTCGGCGAGAACGGCAACCGGCTCTCCGGCGGTCAGCGGCAACGCGTCGCGCTGGCCCGGGCGCTCGCCACCGACACCCCGATCCTGGTGCTGCACGACCCCACCACGGCGGTGGACTCGGTCACCGAACAGGTCATCGCCGAACGGTTGCGCGAGGTTCGCTCGGACCGGTCGATCCTGCTGATCGCGTCCACGCCGGCCCTGCTCAGCTGCTGCGACCGGGTGATCGACCTGACCTCCGCGACCCCTGAGGCCGCCGGCGACGCGTCCGAGCGGACGGTGGCGTGATGAGCGCGGCGGCAGGCACGAACACGGCGGCCGAACCTGGGCTGCCGATCGCCTCCGGACGGGAGACTGGGCGCGAACTGTGGCGACTCAGTCGCGGTCACCGGGCCAGGCTCGCCGCGATCGGGGCGCTGGGGGTCGGCGGCGCCGGCTTCGGCCTGACCTTTCCGTTGGTCACCGGGTACCTCGTAGACCGGGTGCAGACGGGTACCGCCGACCTCGGCGTCGTGCTGACCGTCACGGCGGTGATGGTGGCTGCGGCAGTCGTCGGGGCGGTCGGCAGCGCGGTCACCATCGTGCTGGCCACCCGGACCTACCACACCATTCTCGCCGTGCTGCGGGAACGGCTGGTGGGCCGCGCCATGACGCTCCCGCAGCACCGGGTGGAGCGCGCCGGTACCGGGGACTTGATCTCGCGGAGCAGCGACGACGTGACCACCGTGGCCGACGCCGCCCCCGCGGTGATCGGCGCGGTCACCACCACGGTCTTCACCATCATCGTCTCGCTGGCCGGCCTGGTGGCGCTGGACTGGCCCTATGCGGCGGCCTTTGTGGTGACCCTGCCCATCTACGTCGTCGGGATGCGCTGGTACCTGCGCACCGGACCCCAGGTGTATCGAGCGGAACGGGCGGCGATGAGCGCGCGCGCCCAGCAGATTGTCGAATCCCAGCGCGGCTATGCCACCGTGATCGGCTTCGGGCTCGCCGAACAACGCCACCACAGCGTGCTGCGGGCGTCCTGGGGGGTGGCGGTCCAGGCGGCGCGGGCCCGGACCGTGCAGAGCATGTTCAACGCGCGGCTCAACTGCGCCGAGTGCCTCTCGCTGGCGACCGTGCTGGTCACCGGCTTCCTGCTGATCCAGGCCGGTTCCTCGACGATCGGCGCGGCGACCGCCGCGATGCTGCTCGTACTGCGGCTTCTCGAGCCGATCAATCAGTTGCTGTTGGTCATCGACGTCGTCCAGTCGGCGGCCGCGTCCCTCAATCGCATCGTGGGTGTGACCGCGATTCCGGACGCCGAGTCGTCCGAGCCGGGGGCGCGTGAACCCGCGATGACCGGGGACGCGTCTGTGCGGATCCGCCGGGTCACCTTCCGCTACGGCAGCGGACCTCGGGTGCTGGACGATATCGACCTTGACATCCCCACCGGCCAACACCTGGCCGTCGTTGGTGCCTCCGGGGCGGGCAAGACGACCCTCGCGGCGGTGATCGCGGGCGTCCACCCGCCCGAGACCGGTACCGTGACCCGTCCTGAGCGAACTGCGGTGATCACGCAAGAGGTGCACGTCTTCGCGGGAACGGTGCGGGAGAACCTCACTCTTTCCGCGCCCGATGCCAGCGACCGAGAGATTCGCCAGGCGCTCAACACAACGGGCGCCAGCGCGATCCTCGACCTCCTTCCGGACGGCCTGGAGACGCGGGTCGGCTCGGGTGGGCACCAACTCACCGACGCCCAAGCCCAACAGATCGCGCTTGCGCGACTCCTGCTGTTCCATCCGCAACTGGCGATCTTCGACGAAGCCACAGCGGAGGCCGGCTCAACCCAGGCCGGCTTGCTGGACCGTGCTGCTGAGGCCGCGCTGCTCGGGCGGACCGGCTTGGTCATCGCACACCGGCTCTCCCAGGCAGCGGCCTGCGACCGGATCGTGGTGATGGAGCACGGTCGAATCACCGAGTGCGGAACACACGACCAACTGCTTGCGGCCGCTGGTGTGTATGCCGGGCTGTGGGCGGCCTGGGAGGCGGGGCGGAACGTCCGGGAGGTCGAGTGAACTCGGACGTGCCGCAGCTACGAAATCTGGTCCGATGCAACGTGCTGACCTGGGCCACCGAAGCGAAGAAGAAGGGCGAGCTTCAAACTGGGACCAGAGCGGTTCCTCTGGTCGAGAGTTCGAACCTCGCCCACATGGGGTGCCTGAGTAGCACGTTCGACAATTCCGCCCCGAAGACAAAAACCCTGGTCAACCGCCTGTTTCGGGGTGTCTACAAGGTGTCCGGACGGCCCCAGAGTAGCGCTCCGAGGGACGATCGGGGACCCGTAGTGAGGACTATCGAGACGGCTCAAACTTCTCTCACCGCTTCCGAAGTGGACCAGCCCGTCGGTGACTACCTGACCGGGATGAGCGTCAACTCCCTGGCCGAAAGGTACGGCATCCGCCGCGCCTCGGTGTTCTCTCACCTCCGCCGACGCAACGTCCCAAGCCGGCGCCCGGGACTCTGCCTCGACGAGGAAGCGGAGGCAGTGCGCCTCGCGCGAGCTGGTGTCTCGATGCGGGCGATCAGTCGTCGGATGGGTGTGGACCGCAAGACTGTGCGTGTTGCGTTGGTCGAGGCTGGACTGATCGCGGCACACTCTGGCGAGGACATATAGCTCTGCGAGTATCGCCGCAACTTGATTCCCGATGTCAATTATCACTCGCAGTACTCCGTGACGGCGATGCCCTCCTTGTGTATCCAAACAGCTTCGATCTGTTCGCGGCGGGCTTCGATGCAGAGGATCAGGCCGCGGGCGCGTCTTCTCCGTCTTGGCGTTCGTGCCGGTTGAGCCACTTCAGGCAAAGCTTCATCTGGACTTCATGGCGGGCATCTAGTCACCGAGCTTGAGTTCGACCCCGACGAGCCGCTTCAGTGGCAAAGCAACAAGTTGAGGTGAGGGTCTTTGCAGTCGATCACCATGTGCTTCTGGCGCTCGACGAAAGTGAAGCCAGTGCCAGCCTCCAGCAGGAAGGACAACGAAGCCGAGCAAAACAAGGGCCGCCGAGGATGTCGGGCAGGGACCAACGAGCCCGGCCCGAGCCGGGAGTCTGCGATCTTGCGACGCTAGTGGGCTGACACCGGGACGTTGGGATGACGCCTAGCGACACCTAATCCCATGAGTGGCGCCGAGGCTCGTCGGTAGCTCGGCCACAATGGACCCATGAGTTCGACTCTGCTGACCGACGAGGTCTCTGCCGCTCTGGCCCAGTTCTTCTACTCCGGCGACGGGCCCAGCCACGCCACCCTTACGCGCTGCTTCACGGCGTGCGGCCTAGCTGACGTTGATCCGTACGAGGCGTCGACAGGGATGCCGAACAAACAGCAGCGTGTGCTCACTGTCTGTGCGGCGGCCCGCCGACGACCACACGGCGTCGATGACCAACTGCTGGAACAACTCCTGACGGCTCTGCGTGTCGGCCGCGTCTTCCATGCGACCGACTCCCACGTTATGGAACGAGTTGCCACCCTGCGCAGCGCACTCGCCGCCAAGGGTGCGGGACTCGACCACGAAGGGCGACTTCAACGCACCAATCCCATCAACCTCGCCACTGGTGGCCGCGCCGCGCTCGATGAACAGCTGGCACGGCTCCGTCACAACGCTGAGGATCCAGGCGCCCTGCTCGGCGGTGCCAAGGAACTACTTGAGTCAATCTGCAAGTTCGTCCTAGAAGAGCAGCAAATGCTCCCGGACCGGAAGATGGACTTCGACGAGTTACTCGCCCTCGCGCTCGATCGGCTCCAGTTGCAGCCCCAGACCGTCAACGCGACGGCCCCTGGTGGCAAACAACTGCGAGCCATCTACCAATCGGCCAAGACCACTGCATCGACAATCAACGAGTTGCGGAATCTCCAGGGCACAGGTCACGGCCGCACCCTGCCGACCGGCATCAGCAAGGAGACTGGCCAGTACGTGATACGCGAGGCCACTCATGTCGCGGAGTTGCTGCTGTCGACACACGATCGTCAGATGGGCCGGTCCACTTGATCTGGATGAACTGCCCTGAAAACCTCTCCCGCTGCAAAGAAGGGTCTGCCGCATGGAGCATTCCAGCGCGCGAAGCTAGTTGTCTTGCTCTCCTTGACCGATGGGGTTGTTTGCTCCATTTACGCGGGCGGTGCCGTGGGTAACCGTCTCGATGATCGGGTCTTGCCAGCGTGAGTGCGTCGTGGTCAGGTCGGAGGCAAGCGCCTGCAGGTCAGCCAACACCAGCCAGGCGTCGATCTACCGCACCACCCTCGACCGCCGAGTACAAGGTCGCACCAGTCGGTTCGCCTAGCCTGGGCGGAAGCGCGGTGCCCAACCGATAGCCTTAGCGGGTGCCTGACGTTGACCGCGCATCGAACCTTGTCCAGGAGACGCTGGACCAGTTCGAGGCGCCCGGTATGACGGTCGCCGCGCTCACGCGGCGTTGTCAACGGGTCGCATCCCTGCGGGGCGATGGTGTGGCGCTCTCTTGGATGGCGCTGGAGTCGACGGATGTCGCCAACCAGTTCACAAACCAGTCAGAAGCCTCACGACCCTCACGTGAGTCCCTGGCGGCGCGCCTGCTCACGACGATCCCAGGTGACGAGGCCAACGCGAAGTGGACTGCGGAATACGACGGCTACATCAGTCGGCGACGGGTGGATGGCACGCGAGAGGCGAACCTTCGGAGCGTTCAACAGATCGAAGAGTTGACGCGGACACTGCGGGAGCAGGAGGCTGCGACACTCGTGTCGCCGCCACCGGGCATGCACAGCTACGATCTCGGCAAGCACGTGTCCGACCAGGATCGGGCGCGTACGCAGCTTGTCGCATCGCGCATCGCGCTTGAGACGGTGCTTGCCCGCATCAAGGCTCGGCTTTGGGAGTTCCTGACCGAAACCGAGTACGAACTCAGTTTCGGCGAGGCCACGGCGGAGACTTTTCACCGGCTGCGGACGTATGTCGACAAGCAACTCATGACCATATCGCCACCGGCCCTTGAGCAGTTTCAGACCGCCTACCGGCGGCTGAAGGACGGCGGCGACGAAGATCGAGCGCACGCCTTGACGTCCTGTCGGCGCGTGCTGAAGACGCTGGCGGACCAGCTCTATCCGGCCAGATCATAACCAGTGGTGGGCGTCGATGGAAAGTCCCGCCGGCTCAATGACACGGCGTTTGTGAACCGGCTCTTGCAGTACGTAGCCGAGACGGTCGGTACGCATGAGAATGGTGCGGTAGTGCAGGCTGCACTCAAGGATGTCGACGTGCGGCTACGCGCGCTGAACAATCTCGCAAGCAAGGGCGTGCACGGCAACGTGACCACGTACGAAGTCGACACATGCGTCGTTCAGACCTATCTGGTCGTCGCGGATCTGCTGCGTATCCGTGAACGTGCCGCTTCGAGGGGTGGTTAGGTGTTCTCAAACCTTCGCCATCGCAACATGCCGAGCCGCCCTCCAGGTGTCTGCCTCGACGAGAAGGCTGAAGCCGTCGGCCTCGCCCGAGTCGGCGTTTCGACGAGGGCGATCGGTCGAGGGATGGGGGTAGTCGGCGAACTCAGCGAGGGGATGCGGTCGCTGCGCCAAGTGCCGGACCAGCTCTCGACGGTCACGAGCGGCAGGGCCGCGCACGCGTTCAACGACGACAGCGGCAGGCCAAGGTCCCGGACGTACTCACTGGTGCTGAAGAGCCACTGAAGTCGGTCTGTCTGCCCCAAAGCATGTGCAGACGGCTAGCGCCGCCTGCGCTTCCTCCGACTTCGGGAGCGCTCGTTGCCGCGAGGTGCGAGGGTCAGCGTCGCGAGTCCGAGATCGTCAAAGGGGATCACAGGAAAGGGGCTGGTATTGACGAGGGGGGTGATGAGTGGGTCGCTCGTCACCACGGCGCCCGCCAAGTGCCAGGGCGCGCCGTTGCCGTCTGCACCAAGGAACTCGGTGACATCGCTGAGGTGCTGCCTTAGCCAGTCGACGCGTCTGCTGTGGAGCTGAATCGTGGGCTTCTTACCCCTCTTGCCTGCGAACAGCTTCTCAAGCTCGCCGGTGATCTCGGCTGGTGTTCGCGCGACCTCGAAGTCCTTCGCCTCGACCGCAATGATCGTCCGGGTCTGTGGATGGGTTGCGAGGACGTCGATGTCCCCGAGGTCACGGCCGGAGGTGTCGGTGATGCGACGCTTGCCGATCTTGTTCACAGACAATCGCGTGGTCATGCCGAGACTCTCAAGCTTGGCGGCTACCGAACGGGCGAAGGCACTGTTGATCTTGCCCCGGGCCTCAGAGATGCACCGCCGCATCTCCGCTGTCTTCGCTCGACCCTGCAAGCGCCCGGACAGCAAGTTGTCGATCCAGTACGGGCCTAGTTCGTAGATGCTGCGAAAGCCGAAGACCAACTCATGGCCCTGAAGCACGAGCGGCCGCCGAACGTACGACATGTCGCGGTTGAAGCGCCACGGCCAGGCATCCTGTCCGATGCCGAGGAAGGACTCCCGCTCTGCGAGGGTGATCCCATCCACAACAGCAGACACGACTTCGTTCGCAATGCCCCGCTCTGTCGACACTTCTGAGATAGCCCGTGAGCGATTGATGCGTGTCACCTGATCAGCTGTGGCCAAGTCCAGCAGGCCCCCACATACCTCTCGGAGCTCAGTCAGGGTGAACCCAAACTCGGCACGCATGGCAAGCTCGCTGCGGGCTATGAAGTCAGGGACGTCGAAGTCGTCGACCCCATCTCCAGCGCCGTCATTCACCGCGGCCCGAACTGATCGCATACCAGAGTTCGCGGCGTAAGTGTCCATGGCCGCGATTACCGGTTCCTCTCGGCTCACTCCAAGGCGCCCTGATCCGAGAATAGAGACCTCGAAGTCGGCAAGGCCGTAATGAAGGAAGTCCGAGGTAGTTGCTCTCTGGATGAGTTCGACCGCAATGCCCAGGACGCGGTAGTAGTCGAGCACTTCAATCACGCGTTCCCCGCCTGGTGGTTGCGCGGCCACGTACTCAATCAGGAAGCGATTCGCTCGTTGCGCAGTCGCGCTCGCCTTCCGGTGGTCAACCAGCTCGGCGACGGTCTCTGACTGCTCGCCGAAGCACGCCAAGCGCGACTTCAGCATGATCGAGCTGAACTTTGCGTCGTGGAGGAGGGCCTCGTTCTGTGCGACAAGGAAGTCGAGAAGGGCTCGTTTGTCGTACGAGGCGATATCGGTCTCAAGCCGACTGAAGAGGTGCCCCACAGCCGCATTGAGCACCCGGACCCTTTCTGGACCCAGGAGCCCGCCGATCTGGAAGCCGCCGCCGGTCGACGACCGGAGCCACTGGCCCAACTCGTCAAGCACTTGGGCCGTGAGTTGGTCGTGACCTTTCAGAGCACGAGGCAGGTTCTTGGCCAGCATGTCCGGAGCATGATTCTGGTCGAAGGCGTTGATCATCCGTTTCGAACCCAAGGGGGCGACCGCATCAAGGCTCGAACCCAGATCAGTACTCCCCGTTCCGAAGAGATTGGTCAATAGCACCTTCACGAGTTCGCGCTCCGCAGCGTTCACTGCCTCTTGGAGGAGGGCGACAAACGTCTCTGTGAACGCCAGGGTGTACCCGCTCTCTACTTGCGTCATCCTGACTGCGGGATCGGCGCGCGACCAGTCGTGAACCGTTCTCCAAGACTCCGGGTCGATCAACCGGACAGTAAGTTCGGTTATCGCTGCCCCTGGCCGGGCGCCGGTGCGGTAGGCGCACTCGCGCACCCAGTAGGCGACGCACTCAAGAAGGGTCGTCTCCACGCCGACAGGCTCAGCCCCTTCAATGTCGACGGTGACGAAGACTGTGTGGTCGATCATCTCGACGACATAGCCGACGTAGGAACTACTTGGCTCAATGAGAAATATCTCTGGCGCATCCCGCGTATAAAGGCGTCGCGCCTGAACGATCGGCGGATTTGGCACTGGTGGCACAACTCCGTGGCGGTCCGTCTCGACGAGATACTTCTTGCGCGGGTACAGCCCGTCTCCGGGCTGGAAGACCGTGAATGTGGGTACGTCGTCATCCGAGAAGTAGAACGACTTTTCGTGATCCACATAGGAACAGAACTCGTCGAGGATGTCTGTGGACATCGACGCGCCCTGCCGCTTATGGATTGCCTCGGCGAACAGCAACAAGCCCAGCAGTCCGTCTGGCTCCTGATGCATAATCACTTCCAAGTCGTCGGAGCGAGCGATGAGCATGGGCTCTGCGCCGTCGACATTCGGGACGCCCCAGAACGCAGATCGGCCGGGGCTGTCGGTCAAGACGAGGTGTAGAACCTCCTCCGCTGATGAGTACGTGCCTCGGGTGAGCGGAGACACAAGGTCGGTGAGGTGATCCAGGGGCGCCCGGGTGTCATACGAGCCCCACACGTCCAACTCCCAGTCAACAAGCGGGTCAGTTGCGACGACCAGGTGAAGGTCGCGTTTCGAGTCGATCTTCAGAAGATATCTGCTTATAGCCGTGCCCCGCTCAAGGAGCACGGGAGAGGAACCGCTCGGAAGCAGCCTCATGAATCGGCGCAGCGCAGCCTTCCGCAAGCGCTGGCCGAGTTCTTCGAGTTGACCCGCTTGGTGCGCGAACCTCAGAAGGTGGAACCGGATGGTGATGAGAAGATCAAGCGGCAGTGCCACTAGGTATCCGTCCCCAAGCCGAAGGAATGGCGTTACGTAGAGGCGGTCATCAGTTGTGTCGTTTGCGCACGGGTCGTCCAGCTGGCCGGGATGAAGCGCGAACGTATCGACGACAATGCGCAGCCAGCTCCCATGAACATCGAGTTCATCGTTCGAGATGAATGCCGCGTTAGCAAGTGCCTTGAGTCGTGCTGCGCCCGGCACGTCGATGGGGGTTCCCGCCGATCCTCCTGGCGGGGTGCCTCGTGTGAGCCCAGCCCGCTTAAGCACGATGTCGCTGACGGTAAGGAGGCCTTGGATCAGCTGGCGGGCTGGACCTCGTAGCTCGTCCGGCATCCATCGCTCACGGAAGGCAGCGTCGACTAGGTCCTCCAAGTCAGCGACCGTGTGCTCGCCCGACCCTGCTGATACGAGGTATGGCCCGCCGGTGAAGCTGATGCTGTGGATAAGGACCTCCGAGTACGGGTCCTCCTGCATCAATATGCGATGGCCGCCGATGTCCTCCCGCTTCAGGATCGATCGGACTGCGCTTGGGCTCACTGGTGGAGCCCCGGTGCCATTCAGTGCCATGCCCAAAGCGGCCAGCCGATGCAAACGAACAAGCCGCGGCGCATTCGAAGGAAGGAGCATCAGGCCAGCGGCAACAGCAGCAAGAGAGGGTCCGTCAATGCCTCGCGGTACGGAATCCGTGCGAATGCAGGCCACAGGCCCATTCTGGCAGGTGTCACCGACAGGGTCGTGGCTGACGGGGGTAGGACCTTCGTCAACCTTGCCCCACAGCTGAACCCTTGTCATCCGCCGGAAGCGGGGCGTCTATCGTTGTCGTAGCGCTGGAACCGCGCCGATCCAGGTCGATCGAATTTGTTGACGACGGCCTGACCGGTGCGACGGCGGTCCAGTTCGCGGATCAGGACGGGGTGCACCGCGCCACAGTGTCGGCACATATGACCCGACGGGCGTCACTAGAAGGCAACGTGGCCTGGAGTCTAGGAAGCCGCTGGAGCGGTAAAGCTCCACCTCGGCGGTGGCTCGATGCGAGCGATCGCGCAGAGCATGGGAGTAGACCGCAAGGGGTGCGGCGCGGGCTCGCCGGGGCCTTCCACAATCAACGCGTGAGATCGCGGAGGCCAGCGGGGAGTCGTTTACGCCAGCTTCACGTCGAGTGGTTGAAGTGGATGGGAAGACTGAAGGTATAGGCTCGGAACGCTGGAAAGCCATCGGGCCACTATTGGTCCTCGGTGTCAAGGCGAGTCGGAAGTCGACGCTCCCGTGATGACAATTGCACGCCCGTGAGTTCCGGCTGAGTTCTGGCAACTGTTGCACAATGACTGGTGCCTGAGCGCCCGTCGCCCTGGGGCTAACAGGCACTCGAAGTCAGTCGGCAAAGCACGCTTCCATCAGATGAGGCCGATTCAGGGGCGTTTGTTGGCTCTCGGTGTTGGCACAACTTGGGCGTCCGCTGGAAACCCGTGCGTATACCCTAGTCATGGCAACATTCCATCTGGGGTG
>NZ_JAPUED010000018.1:0-2465 GCF_027492755.1 Micropruina sp.
TCTGATCGAGGGTCCGGTCAAGGTTGCGGGCGCCACGGATCCGCAACCGCAGCCGAGCTCGCAGCCCTCCCTCGGACGATCCCTGAGCCTCATCCAACGATCCCTGAGCCTGTCGAAGGGTCGTTGGCGACTCCGGGTCATGACCGTTCGTCCCTTTGACGGGCTCAGGGCGAACCGAGCTCAGGGATCGTTCGTCGAGCGGGGTCAGTTCGTCCAGCCAGGCGCGGGTGGCGCCGGTCCGCAGCAGTTCCCGCAGCTTCGGGTCACGAGTAGGAAGGTCGATGTACAGGCGTCCGTCGTGGACGGCCAGGCGCAGCTCGTCCAACCGGCGGTAGCTCTCCATGTCGTTCTCCAGCAGGGCGACGTAGCCGGCGCGATGGTCGGCGTCCGCGGTGGCCATGGCGATCACCTTGGGCGGGATCGTCCCGATCACCTCCCGGCAGCGGAGGAAATAGAGGCCTACGCCGGCCGGCAGCCGGCCGGGCGCCCGCCGCAGGAAGCCCTGGAAGCTGCGGACGATGAACTGCTGCAGCAGCGGACGCCGTCCCTCGCGGATCCGGGGCAGCATCTGCGACAGGATCTCGATCACCCAGAGGTGATCGATGTAGTTCTCCAGCCGGGTGAAGTGGCTGTCCATCACCGACTTGCCGTCGGCGCGCTTGCGGTAGCGGTCGACCACGTCGCCGATCAGCAGGAAGCGGGGCGCCAGCAGCATGGCCGGCACGTTCACCACGGTGTCCTGGTGGTGGATCCCCTCGGCGAACCGCAGTTCGGTGCGTCGCAGCCAGCTGGTGCGGTACAGCTTGTTGCAGGTACGGGCGTTGTGCACCAGCAGGGGCACCTTCTCGATCCGGGTCGGCGCGGCGGCGCCCGCGACGAAGTACGGCGACCACAGCCAGCCGCGCGGCTCGGGGAACTGCTCGGTGGCGCCCACCGCCAGGTCGAGCTGATGGCGTTCCAGCCCGCCGGCCAGCAGTTCGATCGCGCGCGGGACGAGTTCGTCGTCCCCGTCCAGGAAGAGGACGTATTCGGTGCGGACGAGATCCAGCCCGGCATTGCGCGCCGCCCCGGCGCCCGGGCCGCGGTTGGGCTGGTGGAGCACCTCGATGCGCGGGTGCGCAACGGCATAGGAATCCGCGATCGCGCCGGTGTCGTCGGTCGAGCCGTCGTCCACGACGAGCACCCGGCAGTGCTCCCACCAGGTCTGGGCGAGCAGCGAATCCAGGCAGGCGCCGAGGTAGCTCCCGACATCGCAGGCCGGGACGACGATGGTCACCCCGGGTTCCAGCGCCGGGCCCTTCGGCAGGCGCAGGGAGCGGAGGGCCCGGCGCCAGCCGGCCATCGCGCGCTCCCAGAGGCCTCCGTCAGCCATGTCGGCGGCTCCGGGTGGCGCAGCGCAGCACGTCCTTCAGCCCGCGGACGACGCGGTCGGCCTGCCGCGGCAGACCCTGCCGGGGCGGCAGCGCCGTGGGTCCGCCCGGCCCTGGGGTGGCGGCCAGCTGGTGGGCGGCGCGGGCTTCGGCGAGCAGGGCGGTGAGCACCTTGGCGTCCGGATCGTGGGGGTACAGCGCCCCCAGGTCGGCGATCAGTTCCGGATCGAGCCGGACGGCGGCCGCCCGGGCGTACTGCACCACGCGGTGGATCACCGCGGCCACCTGGTCGGCGACCTCGGGCTCGAACTGGCGTCCCCGCACCAGCCGCAGCATCTCGACCGCGCACACGAAGTAGCCGCGCGCCCGGGTGACCCGGAAGCTCGCGCTCATCGTCGAACCCGGACGCAGCCGGCGCGCGTACAGCGGCACCGGCAGATGCGCGGCGCGTCCGGCGGCCAGCAGCACGGCGAAGGTGAACAGGTTGTCCTCGTGGGCGATGCCGGGCTGGAACCGCAGCCCGTGCCCGGTGAGCAGCTCCCGCCGGACGAGGTACAGGCAGGCGCTGGCCCGGTAGTGGCCGCCGGATTTCAGCGCGGCCAGCAGGTCGACCCCGGCGAGCGGCGTCCGGTAGCTGCCGGGCCGCTGGTAATAGCCGTGCAGCCGCTGCCACAGATCGTCGCGGACCCCGGGCTCGCGCAGCGTCTCCGCGTCGAACATGAGCAGGTCGAGGTCGTTGTCATCCGCATGCCGGATCAGCCCGGCGAGCGAGATGCCGCCGGATCCCTCGCCGGACTCCTCGCAAGGTGTGGCCGATGATCCGACCTCGGTGCCTTCGTCACACCGTGCCGGCGTTTCGGCTCCGGTGGCGTCCGGCTGCCAGTAGTCGTCGCTGTCGAGGAAGCAGACGTACCTGCCGGTGGCGTGGTCGAGGGCCAGGTTGCGGGCCACCGACTGCCCGGCGTGCTCCTGGTGCAGCACCAGCAGCCGCGGATCCTGCGTCGCCAGCTCGGCCAGCAGGCTGCGGGTGCCGTCCGTGGAGCCGTCGTCCACGCAGATCACCTGCACCTCGACCCCCGGCCGCTCGCGCAGGCT
>NZ_JAPUED010000018.1:2565-3867 GCF_027492755.1 Micropruina sp.
GTGGCCTTGCGCAGGGCGGTCAGCGAAAGCTCGACGGCGAGATTGGCCAGCGCCCGTTCCAGCCGCGGCCAGCCGCCGATCGCCTTGAACCCGCGGCGCAGTTCGGCCAGCGCCTCGACGAACTCCAGCGGGGCCTCGTCCCGGGTGGCCTGCAGGCTCGCCTCGTTGCCGATCCGGTACTCGATCGCGTACCCGTCGAGGTAGCTGAGCCGTTCGGCCCGGGCCAGCGCCATGGCGGTGAAATAGACGTCGTTGGCGCGCCGCAGCGACTGGAACCGCAAGTCCGCCTGCCGGACGAAGTCGCCGCGGAAGAGCTTGTTCCACGGTGCCGGGTTGACCGCGATCAGCAGCGCGTCGCCGACTTCGTCCGGTTCGACCGGGTTGTGCTCGGGGAAGTACTCCAGCCGGATGCCCCAGTCGACCGGTGCCGCCTGACCGGTGCGCTCGTCGGCCACCGTGAACTTGGTCAGCACGATGTCGGCCCGGTCGGCGAGGGCGCGGGCGTACAGGTCGGCGAGCAGGGTCGGCCCGAACTGGTCGTCGGCGTCCCAGAACGCCAGATAGTCGCCGGTGGCGACGGCCAGACCGGCGTTGCGGGCGTCCCCGGCGCTGCCGGTGGCCGGGCCGGGCAGGCCGCGCACCCGGGGATCCCGGGCCGCGAACTCGGCGATGATCGCGGGCGTCGCGTCGCGGGAGCCGTCGTCCACCACGATCACCTCGAGGTCGGTGAGGGTCTGGGCGACGATCGATTCCAGCGCCTGCCGCAGGTGCCGCTCGCCGTCCCGCACGGGGACGATCACGGAGACCAGCGGCATGGCAGACCTTCACTCGGTGGCGGGCTTGGGTGCAGCCTAGCGGCCCCCTCTCTCGACCAGGAGTCGAGAGATCAGGGGTTCGAATGTACGGATGAGGAATCCCGCCGAGGAATTTGTCGGAGTGCCCGGTTACGCTTTCCACATCGTGTGGAGCTTGGGGGGACACATGCGCCGTATTCGAATCGTCATCGCCACCGTCATCGGGCTGCTGCTCGCCGCCACGACCCTGGTGGCGCCGACGAGCGCCCGCGCCGAGGTGGTGACGGCCGGCACGATCACCGTGAAGCCGGGCCAGCGGATCACCGCGCAGTTCAAGAGCAGCGAGACCAAGCTGGACAAGAAGCGGACCGTGTCGCTGTGGGCTTCCTCCGATGGCGGTGCGAAGTGGACGAAGCTCGAGACGGTGAAGATGACCGCCAAGGGCGCCGTCACGTTCGTGCGGGTGGCCGACGGTGACAGCTACAAGGCGGTCGCGAATGCCTTCAGC
>NZ_JAPUED010000019.1:0-22820 GCF_027492755.1 Micropruina sp.
TGCCGCCGCGCTGGTTGGCCAGCCGGAACAGGTAGTCGGTGCGCAGCCCGGCCTGCACGTTCTCGAAGGTGATGTCGTAGACCGGCTCGCCCTCGGCGAACGGATGGTCCATCTCGGCCAGCATGGTGCGGGCGGTGCCGGTGATATCGAGGGTGGCGAAGGTGACGCCCAGCGATTCGGCGAGCCGGGTGGCGTTGTTCCTGGTGTGGTCGGAGGTGGCGAAGCCCGGCATGGTGAAGGCGAGGATGTCGGTGCGCGGGCGGCCCAGCCGGTCCATCGCCTTGGCGGCCACGATCAGCGCGTGGGTGGAGTCCAGGCCACCGGAGACGCCGATCACCAGCTTCGGCTGCCCGATCGCGCGCAGCCGCTGCTCCAGCCCGCTGACCTGGATGTTGTACGCCTCGTAGCAATCCTGGGCGAGCCGGTCCGGGTCGGACGGCACGAACGGGAACCGCGCGACGTCCCTTCTCAGCCCCAGATCGCCGGACGGCGCACCGAGCGTGAAGGAGACCCAGCGGAAGCCGTCCAGACGTTCGGCATGCGCGCGCCGGTTGTCGTCGAAGGTGCCCATCCGCAGCCGCTCCTGATGCAGTCGGCCGAGATGGACGTCGGCGATCGAGGCCCGCGGACCGTTCGGGAAGCGCTCCGATTCGGCCAGCAGCGTGCCGTTCTCGTAGATCATCGTCTGCCCGTCCCAGGACAGGTCGGTGGACGACTCGCCCTCACCGGCTGCTGCGTAGACATAGGCGGCCAGGCAACGTGACGAGTTCGCCCCGCACAACTGATGCCGCTCGACCGATTTGGCGACGGTGATCGGCGACCCGGACAGGTTGGCCAGCACGGTGGCACCGGCCAGCGCGGCCTCGGCGCTGGGGGGGATCGGCACCCACATGTCCTCGCAGATCTCGACATGAAGCACGAAATGCGGGACGTCGTCGGCGGCGAACAGCAGATCCGGACCGAACGGGGCGTCGACCCCGGCCACCCGGATCTCACCGGTGACGTCGTCGCCGGGGGCGATCTGCCGGCGCTCGTAGAACTCCCGGTAGGTGGGCAGGTACGACTTCGGCACCACGCCGAGGATCTGCCCGCGGTGGATGACGATCGCGCAGTTGTAGATGCGGTGCAGGCTGCGCAGGGGAGCGCCGACGACCAGCACGGTGCCGAGATCCGCCGAGCCTTCGACGATGGACGCCACCGCGGCGTCCGCGGCGTCCAACACCACGTCCTGCAGCAGCAGGTCCTCGATCGAGTACCCGGTCAGGCACAGCTCGGGGAAGACGGCCAGCGCGACGCCTTCGGCGTCCAACTCGCGGGCTTGCTCCAGGATCGCGGCCGCGTTGACCTCGGGCTGCACCATGGCGATCGGCAATGTGGCCGCCGCCACCCGGGCAAAACCGTGGGCGTACAGATTGTGGAAGTCCATTCCGCTCCTTCTAGCGTCCGGGCAGGTTCAGCATGTCAGATGCTGCGCGGACAACGCGGCCGGCATCACTGCTCGCTGGACGCCGGTCCGCCGCTGGCTACCCAGGGACCCGGGGCAGTCTCGGGCAGCTCCTCCTCGGTCTGTTCGGTGGCGAAGACCTCCAGACCCCGAGCCTGATAGTTGGTCAGCGCCGCGGGACCGTCCAAGGTGCAGGTGTGCACCCAGACCCGGACGACGGCGGGCAGCTCCGAACGCTCCGGGATCGACCATGCCGCGGCGATGCCGTGTTCCAGCAGCAGGCCGCCGAGACGCCGTCCGAGACCCGGCTGGGCGAGCCCGAAATAGCGGATCTCGACATGGGTGCCGTCCGGCTCGACGACCGGGTGCAGATGGACGTAGCCCAGCGGCACGCCGTCGCCGTACAGCACCCAGAACTCGCGGCCCGGTATCGCCAGTTCTTCTGCCCATTGCTCCCGCGACCAGCGGAGACGGTCGAGCCAGTACCAGTTGCCGCCCACCAGCGCATAGAGGAAGCGGGCGTATTCGGGGGTGATGCCGTCGGCCCGTTCCAACCGGACGCCCTCAGGTAGCGGACGCGGTGCCCCCGCTGCAGGCTGGAGCATCTGTAACGACCAGGTGGTGACTCTCATGGCGACATTCTGGCCTGCCGCACGGGGTCAGTCGCCGCCGAACCCGCCCCAGTCGCCGCCGCCGAACCCACCCCAGTCGCCGCCGAAGCCGCCGCCGTCCCCGCCGCCGAAGTCACCGCCGTCGGGGACCGAGGAGAAGTCGCCGTCGAACCCGCCCGAGTCGCCGAACGCGCTTCCGGCATCGGCTCCCAGACTGTCCATCGTGCCACCGTCGAACATGCCACCGGCATCGCCGAATGCGTCGCCCAGCGAGCCGACGTCGCCCATGCCGTCGAAGCCGTCCATTGCCGAGAACATCGCCAGGGTGAACATCGCATCGTGCAGGCCCCAGCCCATCACCCCTAGCCAAACCAGGTCGAAGCCGTCGTCGTAGCCGTCGGCGCGAGCCTGCGCGGCCAGATCGCCGAACACCTTCACCCAGTGATCCGCGACCCCGAGGGCGATCGCCCAGGGCAGGTACTTGGAGAAGATGCCGGCCGCCTCCTCGTAGGAGAACTGTTCGACCTCGGCGGTCTCCAGGTAGCGCTTGAAGCTCAGCGTCTGGATGCGCAGGGCGGTGCCCTCGGCGCTGCGCACCGGTCGCTGGGCGGTGCGGGTGCCGATCAGCGCGCCGCCCAGGGCCGCCACCGCCCCGGCCGCCATCGCGGCACCGGTGCTCGTGGCCAAACCGATCAGCAACAACAGGCCGGCCGCTATCCACACCACCCGGACGGGGTGCATCCCAGTGACCTGGCGGAAGTAGCCGCGCTCGTAGGAGGCGTTCGCCAGGGTGTACTGGAAGTCGCCGAACGCACGATTGCCCTGGGCCGGCAGCTCGGACAGCCGGACGTCGGGCGTGGCCAGGAACAGATCGCCCAGCAACTGCTGTTCGATGGGATCGAGTGGATCGGCGGGCGGCTCGTCGGCGACGTGCAGCTCCCAGTCCTTGCCGCCGCGGGCCTGCGGGCTCTCCACCACGGTGATGCTCAGATGCCCGCGGGCGGCCAGGTCGACGATGGTGGCCATCACGTCGCGGTTCTCGGGGGTGCCGTCCACGACGGTGCCGGCCAGTCCTGGTCCGACGCCACGAGGGGGGTTGAAAGCGACCGCGACCTCGCCGCTGTACTCGCTGCCGCCCGGTACCGGTACGCGGGTTTCCGCCTGACCGCCGAGCGGCGTCAGGCCGGGAACGACCCCGGCGAACATCTCGTCGGCGAACTTCCGCCGTTGGGCCCGCCAGGCCCATACCAGCAACACCGCCACGCCGAGCGCGGCCCCGATCCAGGTCACGTCCATACGCCCATAGTGACAGGTGCCCCGAACCGCCTTCGCGGACGCCAGAATGCTGTCATGAAGCTGCCGACAGTCAGGACGCCGCACGGCCCGTCGCGGCTCACCGTGCATGCCCCGGACGACCCGCGCGCGGTGCTGCTGCTGGGGCATGGGGCGGGTGGCGGCACCCATGCCTTCGACCTGGTGACACTGGCCGCCGAGCTGCCCTCGCGCGGCATCGTGGTGGTGCTGCACGAACAGCCCTGGCGGGTGGCCGGCAAGCGGGTCGCCGCGCGTCCGCCCATCCTGGACGAGGGTTGGCGTCCCGCACTGGACCGCATGCTGGCGGAGTATCCCGGGGTGCCGCTGTGGGTAGGTGGACGCAGCGCCGGCGCCCGGGTCGCCTGCCGATGCTTCGACGAACGACAGGCCGGCGTCGTCTGCCTGGCGTTCCCGCTGCATCCACCCGGCAAACCGGAGAACTCCCGGATCGCTGAGTTGGCCGGAGTGGCCGGGCCGGTGCTCGTCATCCAGGGCGAGCGCGACCCGTTCGGCTCACCGGAGGACGTACGCGCCGCCGCCGCGGAGGCCGGGGGAGCACAGCCCCAGGTGGTCGCGGTATCCGGCGCCCATTCGTTCGGGCCCCGGAGCAGGGCCGACCGTGCCGGTGCCGAACGCCTGAAGCGGACCCTGGTGACCTCTGTCGCGGACTTCGTCCTGGGAACTCACCACCCGGCGCCGTAGCACTGGAAGGTGGACAGCAGATCCGAGTGCTGGGCGGTCGCGGACGCCAACGCGTCGGCCGGCGGCAGACCGCGGGCCAGTTCGGCGTGCATGTCGGGCAGGATGGCCGCCGCGACCTCGTCCGACACGCTGGTGGGGGAGGCGATCACGCACCGTGCGCCGGCATGCAACCAGGCGGTGGTCAGGCCGAGCAGCTCATCGCCGCGCCGGATGGTGGTGGCACCCACCTCGCAGGCCGACAGGATGACCGTCTCGGGCACCTGCGGCAGCTGGTCCAGGTCGTAGCCGAACCAGGGTCCGTCGACCAGCTCCAGGGTCGAGAACAGCGGGTTGTCGGCCACGTGGTGGCCGTGCGCGGCGAGATGCAGCAGGTCGACGCGTCCGGCCAGCTCGCCGACCCGGGACGCCGTCGCGTCGGTGCCGGTCAGCACCACCGCGTCCGGCCAGTGCGTGGCCGCCACCGAGACCTCGTGCTCGGCGCGGGCCAGTCGCGGGCCGGCGACCAGTCCGGCACTGGCGAACTCGTGCGGGGAGGCCCGTTTGGTCACCCATTCCGAGGCGCTGCGCGGAATCGTCACCGCATGCCTGGCCAGCGTCGGCATCAGCGTCCAGGCGATACCCGAGAACATGCCCGTCGGGTTGATCACGATCCGGCGGGTGGCGAGCTTCTCCCGCACCGGGCCGAGCAGGGTGCTGTCCAGCCCGGCGACACGCTCGCGCAGGCCGGCCAGCACGCTCTGCGCGATCATCGGCGGCAGGTCGGCGGCCGCCATGTCGAGGTCGGCCGGCAGCCCGGACAGCGCCTCCCGGATCACCTGGGTGGGCGCCAGCCGCACCACCTCCGCGGCCCGGTCGGTGACCAGCAGCATCCAGGCCCACCCGTCGGCGGCCAGCGGTGCCAGCAGGGTGGCTCCGGTCGAGGCGAGCTCGGCCTGCAAGCGGTCGAACGGCACGATCGGCTGCACGGTCGCCGAGCCCCGGTCGGTCCAGGCCCGCCGGCGCACCCGGTCGAGCAGTTCGGTCTGGCGGGCGGCGTCCGCGGTGCCGGGTTCGGGACGCCGTTGCGCCAGCACTCGCAGCTCGGTCAGGTCCGCGGATGCCTCAGGATCGGCCGGCGGACGCAGCGCGACGATCCGGGTGGAGACGGCGTCGAGCCACTCCACCCACTCATAGGCCAGCTGCGGCTTTCCCGTGCCGACGGCAAGGGCGAGCCCGCGCTCGGCGAGTCGTTCACCGTGGCCCACGGTCGCGGTCTGCAGGTCGAGGCTGCCGAAGTTCGCCTGCCATTGGTGCAACTCGTCCAGCCCGGCGCGCAGCACGCGCAGCGCCGTGCCGGGGGAGCGCTGAGCGAGCGCCCGCACCTCGTAGCCGAGCAGCCGGGTCTGCAACCCGGCATCGGACGGCACCCGCACCCGCGGTACCGGCTCGCCCACGGCGGCGGCCGCCTTCGCCGCGTACACCCGCATCCAGGCCGCGTCCCGGCCCATCCCCTGACGGGCCAGCCGATCGGCGAGCTGCCGGGCCACCGCGGCCGAACCGCGTCCGCTCTCGATCCGTCCGGCCTGTTCCACGGCCTCGCAGTACAGCGACCAGGCCGGGACGCCGAGGCTGCGGAACCGGCGGGCGGCGCGGCGCGCCCAGCGGATGGCCAGCGTCGGGTCGTCGACCACCCAAGTGCGGGCCAGCACCAGTTCGGCTTCGGCCTGGGCACGGATCCAGCGTTTGCGTCCGAACAGGACGGCGGCCCGTTCGAGATGCTGGCGGCCCTCGTCGTGCATGCCGGCGGCGAGCAGCGCCTCCCCGCGATCCTGATCGGAGATGGCGGCCAACTGGAGCGATTCCGCGCGCAACACGGGCTGGGCCGCGTCCATCAGTTGCAGGCCGCGGACGAGTTGACCGGACATCATTGCCGAATAGCCCAGGTTGTGCCGGGTTTTCCTGGCCAGCTGGGTCAGACCCGCTTCCTCGAAGACCCGGACGGCCTCCTCCAGGTCGGCGAGAGCCTCGGGGATCGCGCGCTGGAACAGGTACAGCGTTCCGCGGTTCATATGCGCCCGGCCGAGTTCTTCGCCGTCCAGGAACGGCATCGCCTCGGCGTAGTCGACGAGTGCGGGCCGTACCTCGCCGAGCCGGGTGCGCAGCAGGGCGCGTTGCGCGTACAGCTTGCCCACCTCGGTGTCGGGAAGGACGTCGCGCTGCTTGAGGGCGGAATCAATCAGGGCGAGTCCGGCATGTTTGTCGCCCAGTTCGGCCTCGACGAAGCCGAGCGTTCCCTCCAGGATCGCCCGGGTGGCGTCGGACTCAGCACGTTCCAGACCCTTGAGCAACAGCTGCCGAGCCTGGTTGAAGCGCCAGGCGCGGCTGGCGACCCTCGCCCGCTCATGCAGTTCGAGGGCGCTCAGCATCCCCTCATGGTGCCACGATGTCTGACACCGCAGTGACAGCAACCCACGCCCGGTCCTTCACGGTCGCCCGATGCTTCTCCTCATCGGCGGGCATGGTGCGGAACAGATGCTGGGCGATCCGGCCGGCCACCAGCGGTGCCGAGAAGGACGTCCCGCTCCACACCGCGAACTGGCCGGTGAAGTCATCGGGGTCGATGTCCTCGCGGATATGGCCGTCGTACTTGATCCGTGCCCGGGGCAGGTAGCCGCCCTGCAACGGGGGCATCGTGCTCACCACGGACGCGCCGGACGCCCACGCCCGCACCCATCGACCGGTGTTGCTGAACAACGCTTCGGACGCGTTCGGGTTCAGAGCGCCGACCGCTACGATCGGCAGCCGGAAGGCATCCACCTTCTCCGCTTCGCCTTGATCCGGACGCCAGGGGCCGAGCGCGGCAGGGAACTGAGGCCGCGCGGTCGATTCGTTACCAGCCGCGCAGACCACGGTGACGCCCATCACGCCGAGAGCCCCGAGCAGGCCGCCCAGCAGGTGCTCGGTCAGCGTGTCGTCCTCGGACTCGTGGAAGAACCCCAGCGACAGGCTCAACACGTCGATCCGCAGGCCGCCCTCCTCCCGGTCGTGGTACTTCTGCACCAGACCGACCAGGCCGATCAGCGCGGTGAGCACCCGGTTCTCGGGGACGGGGCCCTCGGAGTCGACGATCCGCCAGGAGTAGATGTCGGCGTCGGGGCAGGCCTGGTGGATCAGGCCGGCGATGAACGTGCCGTGGCCCGAATTGGTGTCCAGTTCTCCGTCCAGGGGCCCGGCCAGGTCGCCGCCGATCTCCGGGTCGGTGTTCGGATCGAGCGGGATCAGCGACGGGGTGTCCTCGGTGACCACACGATCCAGCCAGGGATGCTTGCCGACGCCGGTGTCCATGATCGCCACGTGCGGGCGAACCGCGCACTTCTCGCGCCGCACCGGCGGCTCGCCGACGTACATCACAGGCTGGCGACCCCCGGAACCCTGCCGACCGTAGCTGGCCGGCGCACCGTGTGGTTCCCAGACCGGGTGTGGTTCCCAGACCGGGTGTGGTTCCCAGACCGGGTGCGGTTCCCAGACCGGCGACGTCATCATCAGGTGATCCAGGCCGACGCCGACCATCGACTCGACACCGGCCTCGGCGCGGGCCAACTGCAGCAGCACCCAGGCGTCCGGCGACGAGGCGGCCACGCCCGGGGTGACGCCCAGCAGCAGCCGGGCCATGCCGAGGGTGATCCGGTTCTCCGGGTTCTTCGGGTCCGGCACGGAGACCCGGGGTGAATCGAAGGTCTCGTCGACGCGGACCGTCCAGCCCTTGAGGCCACCGACCTTCTCCAGGATCGGCAGCACATCGTCCAGTCGGTCGATGGCCACCAGCAGCGAGGTCCCCACGTAGACGGTGGGCCTCGGCGTGACCCCCTCTACCTGCATCGCGGTGCCGGGGTCCAGGACCCGACCCGAGAGGGGTTCGATCAGGGATCGCGGCGGCACCACCGGGTCGCGATCCATCCAATCGCGCTTCGGACGCTTCGGCGCGCGCGGCTGGTCGGCGTTCTCGTCTGGTGGGGTGGAGTAGTCACTCACGACGGGGTCCTTCGGTCGATGGTCAGATTTCGAAGAGCGTGGTGCGGAAGGCGCTGTCGGAACCGGTGGCCAGCAGGTCGAGGCGGGTCAGCCCGCGGGGCACGCCGGCGAACTCGAACCGGCCGTGGCTGCCGACTCCGGCGGTGTGGGTACCCTGCTCCTGCCACAGCGACGCGGTCAGGTCGGGGGCGTCGCCGCTGGCGTCCGCGGTGCGGGTCACCCAGCCGTCAATCCGGCGATGGCCGGCATCGACCGGGCTGACCCGCAACATCACGGTCATTCCGACGGCGGTGAACTCGAGCACCAGCTTCTGGTCGTCGGCGCTGCGGACGCCGGCCAGTTGCTGGGAGCGGTGCACCATGGTGAGCAGTTCGTATTCCAGGTCGAGATCGTCGACGGCCAGGGCGGCCAGCACCCGTTCGGTCAGGCCGGCCGGCGGGGGATCGAGTTCGGAGTACATCCGGTTGATGGCGACCAACAGGGGGTCACGGTCCTCGGCGTTCACAGTTGGCCACCTTTCTCCAGCGAGCTGCGCAGTTTGTCGAGGCAGCGGCGCCGGGTCGGGCCGATACTGCCGATGGGCATGCCCAGGTTCTGGGCGAGACCCGCATAGTCGGGACGGTCGTCGAAGGCCACGATGCGCAGCAGCCGCTGGCACCGCTCGTCCAACGTCCGGACGTGCTCCCACAGCGCCGAACCGGCCAGCTCCTCCAAGGCGCTGGTCTCGGCCGCCGCCGTCGATGGGAGCCCGGCCGCGAGCTGGGTGTCCTCGACCGCGGTGGCTTTGCCGTCCGAGGTCTTGGTGCGCCAGGCCGTGCGCCGGGCCGTGGTGAGCAGCCAACCGCCGATCGCGGCCGCTTGCGCCACCTGGTGCCCGTTGCGGACGAGTGCCAGCCAGGTGTTCTGCACGGCATCCTCCGCCGCCGCCTGGCTCAACCCGTAGGCCCGCACGGTGTGCCACAGCACGGGCGTCATCAGCCGGACGAGTTCATCCAGGGCGGCCGACTCGCCGCCCTGCCAGCGCTCGAAGCACGCGGTGGCCCTGACCCAGACGGAGACTTCCTCCGTCGCGCCCGGGCGGCCCGTCACATCCGATGCAGCCATCAGCGTCCCTGTTCCCACATGCGTCAGGAGACAGCAGGTGCCCCCTTGATACCGCGCAGCGAAAAATCGCTGCTCACCGGATTAGGTGTGGTCAGAACCTATCGCGTCAGCCCTGACCAGGGGCAGGGCAGACTGGAGTTCATGAGCGAGCCGACGCGCATTCCGTTGCCTTCCATCAGCTCCCGGGCCTGGGAGCATCCGGCCGATCGCGGCGCCCTGGTGGCGTTGCGCAAATTGCGTGGTTTCGATGTGATCCTGAAGCAACTGTCCGGATTCCTCAATGAGCGGGCAGTGCGCATGTTGCTGCTCGGCTCAGCGGTACGTGCCGACGAGCGTCAGTTCGCGCGGGTGTACCGGCTGTACCGCGAGGCCGGCGAGGTATTGGACGCCGGGGTGCTGCCCGAACTGTTCATTCGGGCCGATCCGACCATCAATGCCATGACGATCGGCCTGGACAAGCCGGTGATCGTGCTCAACTCGGGACTCATCGATGTCATGGACGACGACGAACTGCGGTTCGTACTGGGTCATGAACTCGGGCACGTGCTGAGCGGGCATGCGGTCTATCGCACCCTGTTGGCGGCATTGCTGGCACTGTCGACGACCCTGTTCGCCATACCGCTGGGCGCGCTCGGCGTCCGGGCCGTGATGGCGGCGCTGCTGGAATGGCAGCGCAAATCGGAACTGTCGGCCGATCGGGCCGGCCTGCTGGCCGATCAGCAACCGCAGGTGGCACTGCGTGCCCACATGAAGATGGCCTCCGGTGGACGGATCGACGAACTCGACCCGGAGGTGTTCCTCGCTCAGGCGCAGGAGTATCACGCCAATGACGACGTCCGCGATCTGCTGCTGCGGGCGCTGATCGTCGAGACCCAGACCCACCCGTTCGCGGTCGTCCGGGCGGGTGAACTGGATCGGTGGGTCAAGTCGGGCAGCTATCAGGCGGTGCTCGACGGCGACTATCCGCGGCGTGAGGACGACGCCGACGCCAGCATGTCGGCCGAGGCGTCCGCTGCCGCGCGGCACTACGGCGAGGAGTTCTCCCGGCTCGACGAGAGCCTGGGCCGGGTCTTCTCCGACCTCGGCCGCGGGCTCGGTCAGGCCCGGGATTGGCTGGCCGACCGGCTCAGGGATCTCAGTGAGCCCCGTCCGCGCGATGACCGCGAGCGGCGCGACAACCCTGGACGTGACGATCGGCGATCGGGCCCGCCCGAGTGGTGACCGACCCGCTCGGGTCAGCTCGCCCTGAGTCGTTCGGCGAGGAACGCCAGGGTGCGGGTCCAGGCCAGCGCGGACGCCTCGGCGTGGAAGAACATCGGGTGCGGATTGTCGAAGGCGTGCTCGGCGCCCGGATAGGTGTGGAACGTCACGCGCTCGCTGGTGAGTGCGGTGCGCACCTGCTCGACGACCTCGGGCGGGAAGAAGCTGTCGCCCAGCCCCCAGTGGTGCAGGCTCGGGCAGCGCACCTGGGAAGCGAGGTCGAGCAGGCCGGGAATCGCCGAGCCGTAGTAGGAGACCAGGGCATCGGGGGTGTTCACGGCCGCCACCTGGAAGCCGAGACCGCCACCGAAGCAGAAGCCCAGCACCGCCACTTTCCCGGTCACCTCCGGCGCGGCCCGCAAGGCATCGAGGGCCGCCGAGGCGTCCGCGGTGGTCTGCTCCCAGTCCAGACGCTGCGAGCCGGCGATGCCTTGTTGCACGTAGTCAGGGGCCTCTTCGTCGAAGGTGGGCAGTCCGAGCCGGAAATACAGTTCGGGCGCGTAGACCACGTAACCGGCGGCGGCCAGATCGGCGCAGCGCTGTTCGATGTAGGGACTGACGCCGAAGATCTCCTGCAGCACCAGCACGCCCGGCCCGGTACCGGGGGCCGGCAGCCATCGACGCACCGGCAACTCGCCGTCGGGACGCGGGACGAAGACCAGATCGCTCACCCGTAGCATCCTGCCGCAATCGCCGTCGTCGGTCACCCGGCGTCGGCAAGCGGCAGACCCTAGCCGTACGCCGGCCTCGGTTCTACGATGACAACGGACGATGGCCGTCCGACATTGATGCGTAAGGGAGCACCGATGGCAGGGAAATTCGAGGTCTACCAGGACGCGGCCGGCAAATTCCGGTTCCGGCTCAAGGCCGGCAACGGTGAGGTGGTCGCCACCGGGCAGGCGTACACCAGCCTGGCCGGAGCCAAGGAAGGGTGCGCCGCGGTGCAGCGGGCGGCCGACGGCGCCAGCATCGTCGAGGCCCCGTCCGACTAAGGCAGGCCGCGCAGCCCTCGGCGCCGAGGGCGATCGGCTCACGACGCCCGGTCGATTTTCGATACCGGCCGGGCGCCGCGCCGTCGCTCGGTTTGACCCTGTTCCGGCTGGCCACCTATTCTTGATCCTCGGTGCCCCGTGGGCTCGTTGGCAGTGTCGGTTCCTCCGGCCCGCCCGTCCGAATGGGCAGTGCATTCATTGAGATCGAAGAGAGTGGGTCAGGCGTGTACGCGATCGTGCGCAGTGGCGGCCGCCAGCACAAGGTTGCAGTCGGCGACGTCCTGGAGATCGACCGGGTCGATGCGGCGGTGGGTGACAGCGTTGCGCTGACTCCGCTGATGCTCGTCGACGGCGAGTCCGTCACCATCGAAGCCAAGAAGCTGGCCAAGGTCAGCGTCAGCGCCGAGGTGCTGGGTGAGATCAAGGGTAAGAAGATCCACATCCTGAAGTACAAGAACAAGACCGGGTACAAGAAGCGCCAGGGCCACCGGCAGAAGTACACCCAGGTCAAGATCACCGGAATCGAAGGCTGAGGTAGTACGAGATGGCACATAAGAAGGGCGCATCCAGCTCACGCAACGGTCGCGACTCCAACTCGCAGCGGCTCGGCGTGAAGCGCTTCGGCGGTCAGGCCGTCAACGCGGGCGAGATCCTGGTTCGCCAGCGCGGCACCCATTTCCACCCCGGTGAGGGCGTGGGTCGCGGTGGCGACGACACCCTGTTCGCGTTGCGGGCCGGCGTGGTGGAGTTCGGCACCCGGCGCGGCCGCAAGGTCGTCAACGTGGCGCTGGCTGAGTAACACACACAGCTTGACGAAGGGGCGGTCCGGACGGACCGCCCCTTTCGTGCTGCTCGGACGCGTGTCGGCGAACCGATGGACGCGGGTATCCGAAGGAGCCGTCTCCGGTGTCCAAGAAAACCGCCCCCGGTGACCAAGAGAACCGCCCCGGTGACCGGGAAGACCGTCCCCGGGGTCCGGTTCGGGGTTGCGGGCCTGTGCAACGATGACGGCGGGTGCGGGGAGAAGGGGAGGCGTCGATGTCGATCGGGGTTCGGCGCCTGGTGGCGGCACTGGTGGCGGTGTTCGCAGTGCTGCTGACCGGTTGCACGGCGTCCGGCGTCATCGACGTGCGGTCGGCGGACGAAGTGATGATCGACGTGACGATCAACCATGGGTTGGACGAGCACGTCTGCACAGCGGTGGGCGTGCGAGATCTGCCGCTGACCGTGACGGCGGAGCCTGACGAGGACGAGCCGGGGATCTGCCGGATTTCCGGCACCGTCCATCCCGAGTTGCTCCGCGAGTACTTGACGGTGACCCACGCCGGGGAGTTGTTCGTCATCACCTTCAATCCGCTGACCGTCGTCCCAGGGGTCGAGGCGCCGAACAGGTGGGCGCTGTCGACTTTCACCGAGCTGGATCTGGCCGTCCGATTTCCGGGGCAGGTGACCAACACCAACGGTGAGGCCGACGGCAACGTGGCACGGTTCCGCGATCCGAAGCAGTTCATCCGGCCCTACGGGCTACGGGCCGAGGCGCTGGATCACCCGGGCCCGGCCTGGTCCGTGATCGGGCCCATCGCCGGCTTCCTGGCCGGTGCGGCTGCTGCCGTGCTGGCGTTCGCGCTCTGGCGTCGCAGAGGCGTGGGCGACCCGATGGGCGATCTGGAGGAGTCGACCGAAACGCCGGACGCTGAGGCCTGGGACGAGCCGGAGGGCAAGCCGATGCTGACCGACGAGCCACCGACCGACCACTCGGCGGCCGGACCGGCCGAGTCCGAGCAGCCGTGGGCACCGCCCGCCCCCGATCACCACACCCCTGACCCACCGCGCCGGCGTCCGGACGACTCGATCTGGGCGCGGCCCGAGGACTGAGGGGAGGCGGCGGCGATGGGCCGATGCGGGCCGCTTCGCTCCGCTGTGGGACGATGAGAGGCGATCCCCAACCGTCCACCCACATGTCTGGAAGTTCACCATGGCCATTCCCTCGTTCGTCGACTCCGCGACCTTGACGGTCGCCGGGGGCAACGGCGGCCATGGCTGCGCGTCCATTCACCGGGAGAAGTTCAAGCCGCTCGGCGGCCCGGACGGCGGCAACGGCGGCAACGGCGGCTCGGTCATCCTGCGGGTCGATCAGGGCCTCACCACGCTGGTCGAGTACCACCGCCAGTCCCAGCGCAGGGCGGCGAACGGCCAGCCCGGCAAGGGCGATCACGCCAACGGCGCCAACGCCGACGACGTCATCCTGGCGGTCCCGGACGGTACCATCGTCAGCGACGCCGACACCGGCGAGGTACTGGCCGACCTGATCGGTACCGGTGCCGAGGTCGTGGTGGCCTCGGGCGGACGTGGCGGGCTGGGCAACGCGGCGCTGGCGTCCGCGACCCGGAAGGCGCCGGGCTTCGCGCTGCTCGGCGAAGAGGGAGAGACGCGCCGGATCACCCTGGAACTCAAGGTGCTCGCCGACGTCGGCCTGGTCGGCTTCCCCAGCGCCGGCAAATCGTCGCTGATCGCCGCGATCAGCCGGGCGCGTCCGAAGATCGCCGACTATCCGTTCACCACCCTGGTGCCCAACCTCGGCGTGGTGGTCGCCGGCGACGTCACGTTCACCGTCGCCGACGTGCCGGGCCTGATCGAGGGGGCGTCCGAGGGTCGCGGCCTGGGCCACGACTTCCTGCGGCACATCGAGCGTTGTCAGGCGATCGTTCATGTCATCGACTGCGCCACCTATGAGCCCGGACGGGACCCGCTCACCGACCTGGACGTGATCGAGGGCGAACTGACCGCGCACGGTGGACTCGAGGACCGGCCGCGGATGGTGGCGCTGAACAAGATCGACGTGGCCGACGCCGCCGAACTGGCCGAGATGGTGCGCAGCGATCTCGAGGCCCGCGGGTTGCCGGTCTTCGCCGTCTCCACCAAGACCAGTGAGGGCCTGCGCGCGCTCACCTTCGCGATGGCTGACCTGGTCGCCCGGCGCCGGGCCGCAGCGCCCAAGCCCGAACCGAAACGGATCGTGATCCGGCCCGCGCCGGTGGCCGGCGGGCCCGAGTTCAGCATCCGTCGGCAGGGCGACGGCGACGGCGGCTTCGTCTGGCGGGTCCGCGGTGAGAAGCCGGAACGCTGGGTGCGGCAGACCGATTTCGGCAACGGCGAGGCCGTCGGCTACCTGGCCGACCGGTTCGCCCGGCTCGGGGTCGAGGAAGAACTGCTGCGCCAGGGTGCGCGTGCCGGCGACGCCGTCGCCATCGGCGCCGGCGAGCATCCGGTGGTCTTCGACTTCGCCCCGCAGGTCGAGATCGGTGCCGAACTGCTCTCTCGTCGCGGCGAGGACCAGCGGCTGTTCGAGGAACGTGAATCGGTGAAGCGCCGCCGCCGGCTCGATGCCGAGTACCACGCGGCGAAGCAGGCCGAGGATTCGACACGGGTGGCCCAGGACGGCTACCAGGGCCCGGACGAGAGTTCCGCCGGGTTCGATGCAGACCTGTTCGGCGAGGAGGGCCGGTGAGCCTTCGGCAACAGCTCACCGATGCCCAGCGCATCGTGGTCAAGATCGGCTCGTCCTCGCTGACCGAACGCCGTGGCCTGAACACCGAACGGATGCAGCAGCTGGTGGACACCCTGGCCAGCCTGCGGCGGGCCGGGCACGAGGTCGTGCTGGTGTCGTCCGGCGCGGTCGCGGCCGGCATGCCCGCGCTCGGCATGAAGCACCGGCCCCGTGACCTGGCCGGGCAACAGGCCGCCGCCTCGGTCGGCCAGGGGCTGCTGATCGAGCGCTACGACGCGTTGTTCGCGGCGCACTCGCTGGTGGTGGGCCAGGTGCTGTTGACCGTGGACGACCTGACCCGGCAGGCGCACTACCGCAACGCGTTGCGGACCTTCACCAAGCTGCTGCAGCTGGGTGCGGTGCCGGTGGTCAACGAGAACGACACGGTCGCCACCCACGAGATCAGGTTCGGCGACAATGATCGGCTGGCCGCGCTGGTCGCGCATCTGGTGCGCGCGGACGCGCTGGTGCTGCTGTCGGACGTCGACGCGCTCTACACCCGGCACCCCTCGGAGCCCGGTGCCGAGCGGATCGTCGAGGTGGCCGACATCGACGAGCTCGAGGTGGACACCTCCCGGATCGGCTCGGCGGTGGGCACCGGGGGAATGACCACCAAGCTCCAGGCCGCCCGGATCGCGACCGCCGGAGGCATTCCGGTGGTGCTGGCGCATTTCGACGATCACGCCGCCGCGCTGGCCGGCGAAGACGTCGGCACGTTGTTCCGGCCGACCGGAAAGAAGCGGTCCCGGCGGTTGATGTGGCTCGCCTACGCCTCGCAGGCCAAGGGTGACCTGGTGCTCGACGCGGGCGCCGTCCGGGCGGTGTTGGAGCGCAAGGCGTCGCTGCTGCCGGCCGGTGTCACCGGCGTGCGCGGCGACTTCCACGCCGGCGAACCGGTGCGTCTGCTCGACCCGTCCGGCGCGGTGGTGGCCCGCGGCATCGTCAACTACGACGCGGCCGATCTGCCCAGCATCCTCGGCAAGAGCACCCACCGCCTGGTGGAAGAGCGCGGCCCCGAGTTCGATCGGGAGGTCGTCCATCGCGACGCGCTGATCGTGAAGCTGCGCGGAGGTCGCTAAGTCCGGTGGCCCCGATTCCTGGTGGTCGAGCTTGTCCGGCTCCCGGTGGTCGAGCTTGTCGAGACCCTGGTGAGGTTTCGACAGGCTCAACCAGCGGTGGGTGAGGGTTTCGACAAGCTCAACCAGCGGTGGGTGAGGGTTTCGACAGGCTCAACCAGCGGTAGCAGGCTTCCAGACCGACAGGCCGTCGGGCAGTAGTGGCGGCAGCAGTTCGTCGATCAGGGTGGCCAGCTCGTTCTGGCGGTGCTCGGTGAGCCGTTCGGACGGCATCGTGATCGACAGCGCGGCCATCGCGTTCGTGCCGCGGACGACGGCCACACCCAGGCAGGCCACGCCCGGCTCGTTCTCTCCCATCTCGGTCGCGAAACCGCGGTGACGAGCCGCCTCCAGTGCGTCGGCCAGTTCCCGGAGGCTCAGCTTCCGGTTGTGCAGGTAGGCGCCCAACCGCTCGTCGGGGACTCCTCGTGCAGCCAGCAGCGCCCGTCCCATCGCGGAGGTCGCGGCCGGCGTGCGGCGTCCGACCTCGGAGAAAACCCGGATCGCGCGTTCGGGCTCCACCTTGTCGACATACAACACCTCGTCGCCGATCAGGACACCGAGGTGCACCAGTTCGTCGATCGCCCGGGAGAGGGTGACCAGCGCGGGGTGCAGGGACTGCCTCAGGCTCTGTGGGGTGAGGAAGCGCTCACCGAGCGTCATCGCCGCCGTGCCGAGCAGGTAGTCACCGGTGGTCTCCGACTGCGCTGCGAAGCCGTGCGCGCGCAAGGTGGCCAGAGCGCGATACGCGGTGGACTTGTTGACGCCGGTGCTTGCCGACAGGGTCGCCAAAGGAGCACCATCGGGACCAGCCTCTGCAAGGGCGACGAGTAGGGCAAGGGCACGATCGATGGCCTCGACCCGTGGGCCTTCCGTCATGAGCCGATGATGCCCGGTCATTTCGCCCAATGCAACGGTCCTGTCGTTGATCGAAACGGTTCTTGTCGATCGGACACCATCAGTGGCAGGATGTTTCATACAACGAACTACATGTTTCAATGGCTGAAACGGAGTCTGAATGTCTGACCTTCTCGACCAGGTTCTCTCCCGTCGTATCGTTCCGGTGGTTGTGGTGCGCAATGCCGCGCGTGCTGCGGGTTTGGCCGATGCCCTGGTGGCCGGCGACCTGCCGGTCGCCGAGGTGACGCTGCGCACCGAGGCGGCACCCGAGGCAATCGCGACGATGGCGAAGAATCCCGACCTGCTGGTCGGCGCCGGCACCGTCCTCACCCCCGATCAGGTCGATCTGGCCGTCGATGCGGGCGCCCGCTTCCTGGTCAGCCCTGGGTTCAGCGCGGCCGCGGTGGCGCGGGCGAACGAGCGAGGGGTGCCGATCGTTCCCGGCACGGTGACTCCGAGCGAAGTGATCGCGGCGCTGGATGCCGGGCTGACCACGCTGAAGTTCTTCCCGGCCGCGAACTACGGCGGGGCGGGCACGTTGAAGGCATTCTCGTCGGTGTTCTCCGGTGCACGCTTCGTGCCGACCGGGGGAGTGTCGGCGAACAACCTGGGCGACTACCTGACGCTGCCGAACGTGCCGGCGGTGGGCGGCTCGTGGATGGTGCCCGCCGGCACCGTCGACGCCGGCGACTTCGCCGAGGTCCAACGACTGTGTGCCGAAGCGGTTGCTGCCGCGGCGGCCATCGGCTGACCCCACCCCCGATCCCGGACACAAGGAGCGCATCCAGATGACTAACCCGTTGACCCTGCGGCCCGCAGACGAATGCCGTTACGACGCCCTCGCCCTGGGCGAGGTGATGTTGCGGCTCGATCCGGGCGAGTTCCGGATCCGCACAGCGCGGAGCTTCACCGCATGGGAGGGCGGCGGCGAGTACAACGTGGTGCGTGGCCTGAGCAGGGTGTTCGGCCAGCGGGCCGGTGTGATCACCGCCTTGGTCGACGACGAGGTCGGGCACCTGATCGAGGGCATGGTGATGGCCGGTGGGGTGGACACCTCGCTGGTCCACTGGGCGCCCTCGGACGGCGTGGGCCGCACGGTGCGCAACGGGCTGAACTTCACCGAGCGGGGCTTCGGCGTCCGGGGTGCGAAGGGCGTCAACGACCGCGGTCACACCGCGATCGCGCAACTCGGTCCGAACGAGGTCGATTTCGAGCAAATCTTCGGCGAGCTGGGGGTGCGGTGGCTGCACACCGGCGGCATCTACGCCGCGCTGAGTGAGACCAGCGCCGAGACCGCTCTGGCGGCGATGAAGGCGGCCAAGAAGCACGGCACGATCGTCTCCTACGACCTGAACTACCGGCCCAGCCTGTGGAAGAGCATCGGTGGCCAGGCCCGCGCCCAGGCGGTCAACCGCGAACTCGCCCAGTATGTCGATGTGATGATCGGCAACGAGGAGGACTTCACCGCCTCGCTCGGTTTCGAGATCGAAGGCGTGGATGAGAATCTGACCGAACTGCCGATCGAGGGCTTCGCCCGGATGATCGAGACCGCGGCCGCCACCTATCCGAACTTCCAGGTGATCGCCACCACGCTGCGGGCCGTGCATTCGGCGTCCGACAACGACTGGAGCGCACTGGCCTGGTCGGCGGCGTCCGGGCTGGTGCAGGCGGCTGACCGCAAGCATCTGGAGATCCTGGACCGGGTCGGTGGCGGTGACTCGTTCGCGTCCGGCCTGTCCTACGGCCTGATCAGCGGTCAGGATCTGCAGACCGCCGTCGAGTACGGCGCCGCGCACGGCGCCCTGGCGATGACCACCCCCGGCGACACCACGATGGCCACCAAGGCCGAGGTGCTCAAACTCGCCGCCGGCGGCGGCGCCCGGGTGGATCGGTAGAACCGTGCCCGACGTCATCGAACGCGTCGAGGTGCTGGTTTCCAGCCCCTCGCGCAACTACGTGACGCTGCGGCTGACCACCCGCGACGGCATCGTCGGGCTCGGCGACGCCACCGTGAACGGGCGCGAGCTCGCCGTGGCGTCCTATCTGCGCGACCATGTCGGCCCGCTGCTGATCGGACGCGACCCGGGCCGCATCGAGGACACCTGGCAGTACCTGTACCGGGGCGTCTACTGGCGGCGCGGCCCGATCGGGATGGCGGCCATCGGCGCCGTCGACATCGCACTGTGGGACATCCTCGGCAAGCGGGCCGGGCAGCCGCTGTACGCGCTGCTGGGCGGACGCGTCCGGGATCGGCTGGCGACCTACCGGCACGCCTTCGGCTGGGACCTGCCCGCCCTGCTCGAACAGGTGGATGCCCACCGGGAGGCGGGTTTCGAGAACATCAGGGTCCAGGCCGGAGTGCCCGGTCTCGACGTGGTCTACGGCGTCACCAAGGACAACACGGTCTACGAGCCGGCCGGACGCGCCGCCGCACCCGCCGAGGAGATCTGGGACACCGAGGCCTACCTGCGCTCGATGCCCGGGGTGATCGCCGGCGTCCGCGAGCATGTCGGCGACGCGGTCGGACTGCTGCACGACGCCCACCACCGGCTCACCCCGATCCAGGCCGCCCGGCTGGGCAAGGCGCTGGAGCCGGTCGGCATGTACTGGCTCGAGGACGTCACCCCGGCCGAGGACCCCGAGGCACTGCGGCTGGTCCGCCAGCACACCACCACACCGCTGGCCATCGGCGAGGTGTTCAACACCATCTGGGACTGTCAGCAGCTGATCGAGAACCGGCTGATCGACTACATCCGGGTCGCCGTCGTGCATGCCGGCGGCATCAGCCACCTGCGCAAGATCTTCGCGCTGGCCGAGGTGCACGGCGTCCGGGCCGCACCGCACGGGCCCTCGGACGTCTCGCCCATCTCGCTGGCGGCGTCCATTCACCTCGGGGTGGCCGTCCACAACTTCGCCATCCAGGAATACATGGGCTACCCCGACCTGGTCCATGAAGCCTTCCCGCACGCCTGGCATGTTGCGGACGGGCACCTGCAACCCGGTGACGAGCCCGGTCTGGGCGTCACTCTGAACGACGAGCTGCACCACGCCGACGACTACGAACCCGCCTACCTGCCCGTGGCACGGCGCCGCGACGGCACCCTCACAGATTGGTGATCAACGATGACCCAGCCACTGTCCAAAGCCAACTTCACCGGATCGGTGCTGGGGGTGAGCGCACCCCCGAAGCCGGGCATGCTGCACCTCGGCATCGGCAACTTCCACCGCGCCCACGCCGCCGTCTACACCGCGAAGGCGATGGCCGCCCAGGGCGGTGACTGGGGGATCGTCGCGGTCGCCAACCGGTCCCGGCGGGTGGTCGGCGCACTGGACGCCCAGGACCACCTGTACTCGATCCTGGAACTGTCCAGCGCCGGTGAGCGGGTCGATGTGATGGACGTCCATCGCAAGACGTTGGTGGCCGCCGAGCAGACCGATCAGCTGATCGCGCAGATCGCCGACCCCGCGATCAAGGTCGTCACCATGACCATCTCCGAGAACGGCTACTGCCGGCACCCGGTCACCGGCGATCTGGACGTCGACGGCGCTCAGATCAGCGCCGACCTGGCCGATCCGGCGAATCCGCGGACCAGCATCGGCCAGCTGGGTGCCGCGCTGATCCGGCGCTATTCCGACGATGCCGGCCCGCTCACCATCCTGTCCTGCGACAACCTGGTCTCGGCCGGCCACACCGCGCACAAGATGGTCGGCCAGTACCTGCAGGCCACCGCGACCCCGTCCGGCTTCCACGACTGGTTCACCGCCCAGGTCACCTTCCCCAACGCCATGGTCGACCGGATCGTGCCCGGCACCACCGACGCCACCCGGGCCAAGGTCGAGCAGCTGCTGGGCCTCACCGACGCCATCCCGGTGCCCGCCGAACGCTTCAGCATGTGGGTGATCGAGGACAAGTTCGCCGCCGGCCGCCCGGCCTGGGAAGAGGGCGGCGCGATCTTCTCCGACGAGGTGGAGGCCTACGAGCTGGTCAAGCTGCGGCTGCTGAACGGTTCGCACTCGCTGATCTCCTACCTGGGTGGCCTGGACGGCCAGCCGACGATCCCTTCCAGCTTCGGCCAGGACTTCGTCCGGGAATGCGTCACCGAACTGCTGAACACCGAGTACCTGCCCAGCATCGGGTTGCCGTCCGGCTTTGACCCGCAGGCCTACATCGCGCAACTTTTCGACCGATGGAGCAACCACGCGCTCGGCGACGCCACCGCCCGGGTCGGTTCGGACGGCTCGCTGAAGTTGCTGCAGCGCGTCCCCGATCCGGCGCTGCGGATGCTCGATCTGGGCGAGGTGCCGCAGCAGCTGGCGCTGATGGTGGCCGGCTGGATCGCCTGTGTCTGCCCGCCGGACGGCTTCGATCCGGGTCCGATCGCGGCCGCGATGATCGAACCCGCCAAGGACCGGCTGGCCGCGGCAACCGCCGGTGCCGGATCGACCCGCGCTCACGTCGAGGCGATCGTCCGCGGCGGCTTCTTCCCCGAGGCGCTCGCCCAGCGTGACGAGTTCACCGAACGGGTCGCCGACTTCGTCCAGATCATCACCACCTCCGGGGTCCGGGACGCGGCCAAGGCCGCGCTGGACGCCCGCCGAGCCTGAGCCCTCACCCAACCGAAAGGACTGTCGATGAAGACACTCAAGATCCATTCCGCCGAGAACATCACCATCGAGGACGCCGCGATCCCCGAGCCCGGCGAGGGGGAGGTGCGGGTGCGGATGATGTACGGCGGCATCTGCGGCTCCGACCTGCACTACTACTTCGAGGGCCGCAACGGCGCCTTCGTGGTCACCGAGCCGCTGGTGCCCGGCCATGAGATGTCCGGCGTGGTCGACCTCGATCCCTCCGGACGCCTCGCCGCCGGCACCCGGGTGACCATCGCGCCGGCGACCTACGGCACCTCGGAGCCCGGCATCGAGGACCGTCCCTACCTGTGGCCGAACGGCAGCTACTTCGGCTCGGCGTCCACCACCCCGCACACCCAGGGCGGGATGAGCGAGTACCGGGTGGTCAAGGACTTCATGATCCGGGTGCTGCCCGACGGCCTCGGCCTGAAGGAGGCCTCGCTGGCCGAGCCGCTGGCCGTCGCGCTGCACGCGATCGCGATGGCCGGCGGCGTCGAGGACAAGAGGGTGCTGGTCACCGGCTCGGGCCCGATCGGGCTGTGCCTGGCCGCCGCCGCGGTCGTCAAGGGGGCCGCGGAGGTGACCGCCACCGACGTCCTGGACGGGCCGCTGAGCCGGGCCAAGTCGCTGGGTGTTCACCACACCATCAACGTCCGCGAGGATCAGATCCCCGCGCTGGCCTACGACGTGGTGTTCGAGTGTTCCGGGGTGGGCCCGGCGATCAGCCCCGCGCTGGCCGCCGCCCGTCGTGGCGGCACCGTGGCCCAGGTGGGCATGCTGCCCGACCGCGAGATCGGGGTGAACCTGGCGCCGTTCGTCTCCAAGGAGGTCACCTACGTCGGCTGCTTCCGGTTCAACGACGAGATCGGCGAGGCGATCGAGCTGCTCGCCGCCCATCCGCAGCTGGCCGGCGTGATCACCCACGTGATCGATGCCGACGACATCGTGGAGGCGTTCCAGACGGCCCGCAACAGCCAGGAGTCCGGCAAGGTCGTCGTCTCACTCTGGCTCGACGAGCAGGACTGAACGATCCGGTCGGGCCGGCTGCCGCTGTGCTTCGACGAGCTCAACCGGCGGTGGACTTCGAATCGCGCAAGATCGGGGGCCCCAGGCGGGGGGCCCGCAATAGCCCCACCAAGCCCCGGCCGGGGGGGTTTGTGTGTTTGGGAAGGTGGCGGGGGGGCCCCGCGG
>NZ_JAPUED010000019.1:22830-28640 GCF_027492755.1 Micropruina sp.
GCGGGGGGGGGGGCGGGGGCGGGCCGCCCCCCCCCCCCCCCGGGGGGGCCCCCCCCCCCCCCCCCCCCGCGGCCCCCGCGCCCCCCCCCCCCCCCCCCCCCCGATCCCAGGCCTGGCCGGGGTCTGTTGATCGTGATCGCTCAGTCGGCGCTGAACAGGTCGGGCTTCTCCTGGTTCATCCGCTCGATGTCCGACAGCACGACCCGCAGATGCGTCCGCAGCGCGTTCACGGCGCCGGACGGATCGCCGTTCTCGACGGCGTCGACCACCCTGGTGTGCTGGGCGATCAGATCGGCCATCTTTCCGCCGGACGGCAGCGACATCCGCCGGGCCCGGTCCATCTGAGCCTTGGCCTGGGAGACGATCGGCCACGCCGCGGCGTGATTCCCCGCCTCCAGCAGGCGTCGATGGAAGGCCTCGTCGAGGCCGAAGAAGCCGGCGACGTCGCCGGAGGCGTCGGCGGCCCGCTGCTGGGCCAGCAACTCGCGCAGGTCGGCGATATCCCCTGGGCCGATCGAGGGCGCGCTCTGCTCGAGGGAGGTGCACTCCAGTGCCTCGCGAATGAACTGCGCCGTCACCACGTCGCTGAGGTGGATGGGTCCGACGAAGCTGCCGCGCTGCGGATAGATGTCCACCAGGCCTTCCTCGGCGAGCAGCAGCAGGCTCTCTCGCACCGGCGTCCTCGAGACTCCGAAAGCGGTCGCGATCTCGGCCTCCGACAGCGCGGCGCCCGGCGGGAGTTGTAGCTCAAGGATCTGTTGTCGAAGCCTCTCGTGGACGATGCGACGTGCACTTTTCCCGCTCAGTCGCGCCGTCCGCAGCTCCGAGGTTCCCGCCATGTGCTCATTGTCACGCATCCGGCCGGATTGGTGCTTGTCGCGAGAGGAGTCCGCGAAGTGGCCAATCATGTCGACTAGTATGGTAGTGTACCGAAACGGCGAGGCACCGAGGCCCGCCCGACGTCACTTGTGACGTCCGATCCCGCATCAGGAGGGTGGCCCGCATGAGCGAGCAAAAGGCCCTCCGCATCGGACACCGGGCAACCCGCCACCACAGTGCGGCGCCGGTGACGCGGTCGGTGGCCGTCCCACACCCCCGCGGCTGACAACCAAAGAAGGAGCAGCAGATGACAACAAATAGCGCCGGTGACAGCTCCGGCACGGTGGCGGAACGCAGCACCGGAGATCTCGCCAAGGCGGCCGTGTCGGGCTGGCTGGGCACGGCGCTGGAGTTCATGGACTTCCAGCTCTACTCACTGGCTGCGGCGCTGGTGTTCAAGGACATCTTCTTCCCCAGCGACGCCCCAGGCATGGCGATCATCCTGGCCATGGCCACCTATGCGACCGGCTACCTGAGCCGTCCGCTCGGCGCCTGGTACTTCGGACGCCTGGGCGACCGGGTCGGCCGCACCAAGGTGCTCTTCTACACGATCGCGTTGATGGGCATCGCGACCACCGCGATCGGCCTGCTGCCCACCTACCACCAGGTGGGCGTGCTCGCCCCGATCCTGCTGGTGCTGCTGCGGCTCGCCCAGGGCTTCGGCGCCGGCGCCGAGATCGCCGGCTCGTCGGTGATGCTCACCGAGTACGCCCCGCGGAAGAGCCGCGGCCTGGTCGGCTCGCTGGTCGCGCTCGGCACCAACTCCGGCACCCTGGGCGCCTCGGCGATCTGGGGCATCCTCGTCGCCACCATGTCGACCGAGACCGTGGTCGAGTGGGGCTGGCGGATCCCGTTCATCGGCTCAGCGCTGATCATGCTGTTCGCCGTCTGGCTGCGCCGCAGCCTGAAAGAGTCGCCGGTCTTCGAGGGACGCGTCGACGTCGTCGAGGGCGAGGCGCTCAGCAAGGAAGAGCTGGAAGCCAAGATCGCCGAGGACAACGTGCTGGCCGCCGCCATCCAGGAGCGCAAGGGCAAGGCGTTCTTCGAGGGCTTCTTCCTGCGCTTCGGCCAGGCCGGCAACTCCGGCATGGTGCAGACCTACCTGATCAGCTACATCACCGCGGTGCTGCTGCTGGCGCCCAGCATCGGTACCGGTGTGGTGATCACCTCGTCCCTGGTCGGCTTCGTCACCGTGCCGGTTATCGGCTGGCTGAGCGACAAGGTCGGCCGCAAGCTGATGTACATCGTGATGTCGTCGATCGCCCTGGTGCTGGCCGGCCCGATGATCTGGATGATCGCCACCAAGAACGTCAACAGCGTCTTCGCCGGCTACATCATCATTCACCAGACCTCGGTGCTCGCCCTGGCCTCGCTGGAGAACAACACCATGTCCGAGCTGTTCGGTGCCCGGTCGCGGCTCACCCAGCTGGCCCTGGCCAAGGAACTCGCGGCCATCGTGGCTACCGGCATCGGCCCGGTCGTTGCGGCGTCGCTGGTGGTTGCCACCGGCGGTTCATGGTGGCCGATCGCGATCATGATCGGGTTCTTCTCGATCTGTTCGCTGGGGGCGGCGATCGTCATGCCCGAGACTGCTGGGCGTGACCTGACGCTGCTCAACGACGCCCATCCCGGTGAGGCGACCATCGGCCCGTTCGCGCGCCGGGAGCGGGCGCGGCTCGGCCTGCCGATGCCCGAGGACGTCCGCTGATCGATGCTGGTCGAGCTTGTCGAGACCCCGGCTGACGTGACGCTGACCAGGGGTTTCGACAAGCTCCATCAACGAGGAGAACGAACATGAAGATGGGCTTTCGCTGGTACGGCGAGGGAAACGACACGGTGTCGTTGGACGACATCCGGCAGATCCCCGGTGTCGAGACGATCGTCTGGAGCCTGCACGGCAAACAGGCCGGTGAGGTCTGGGAGGAGGCCGAGATCGCGGCTGAGATGGCTCGGATCACCGAGCTTTCGTCAGCGCACGCCGCCCGCGGGGTGACCAAGCGGTTCGACGCCGAGGTGGTCGAGTCGGTCAACGTGCACGAGTCGATCAAGCTCGGCCGCACCGTGCTGGGAGTGAGCCGCGACCAGGCGATCGAGAACTACATCACCACTTTGGAGCGCTTGGGCAGGGCCGGAGTGAGGGTGGTCTGCTACAACTTCATGCCGGTCTTCGACTGGCTGCGCACCGACCTGTGGCATCCGCTGCCGGACGGCTCGACTGCGCTCTACTTCGAGAAGTCGATCGTCGACCGCCTGACGCCCGAGAAGCTGATCGCCGACATGGAGGCCAACTCGGGCGGGTTGACCCTGCCCGGCTGGGAGCCGGAGCGGCTGGCCGGCTTCAGCGAACTCAACGAGGCCTACGCCGGGGTCACCCACGACGACATGTACCGCTGCTACAAGTACTTCCTGGACGCGGTGATCCCGACCTGCGAGCAGTACGACGTCAAGCTCGGCGTACATCCCGACGATCCGCCGTTCGACCTGTTCGGCTGGCCCCGGGTGGTGTCCACGATGGAGGATCTGGGCACTGTGCTGGCGCTCAACGACAGCCCGTACAACGGATTGACTCTCTGCCTGGGGTCGTTCTCGGCCAATCCCACACAGGCACCGCGCGCGGTCGAGGCGGTGCAGACCTACCTGGACCGGATCCACTTCTCCCACGTCCGCAACGTCAAGCACGACGCCAACGGCGACTTCAGCGAGGTGGCGCACCGGGCCTGCGAGGGCGACGTGGACACCGTCGGCATCATGAAGGCCTACGCCGAAGCCGGCTACACCGGCTACATCCGCCCCGACCATGGCCGCCACCTGTGGAACGAGAACACCACCAACAAACCCCGTCCCGGCTACGGCTTGTACGACCGCGCCCTGGGCATCCAGTACCTGCTCGGAGTCTGGGACGCGATCAACTACCGCCGCTGACACCTCGTTGGTCGAGCTTGTCGTCGAGACCACTCGGTGACCAGAAGAACCGTCCCCGCGGTCACTGGGGACGGTTCTTTCGGTCACCCCGGTCTCAACAAGCTCGACCGCCGCGGCGCCGGTATCCTGCGGCGGTGACCTTCTTCGATCAGGCCAGGGCCGCCAAGACGGCCAGCAGCGCACTGGCCACCCTGAACCGGGCCGCCAAGGACGCTGCCCTGCACGCGATGGCGGATGCGCTGGCCGACGCCGAGCGGGCGGTGCTCGAGGCGAACCAGCGTGACGTCGACCGGGCCCGCGACAACGGGACCTCCGAGGCGCTGATCGACCGGCTGCGGCTCAACCCGCAGCGGATCGACGGCATGGTCGGCGGGCTGCGTGACCTGGCCGGCCTGCCCGACCCGGTCGGCGACGTGGTGCGCGGCTGGACCAACGCCAACGGCGTCCAGGTGCGTCAGGTGCGGGTGCCGTTCGGCGTGGTCGGCATCATCTACGAGGCGCGGCCGAATGTGACGGCCGACGCGGCCGGCATCTGCCTCAAATCGGGCAACGCGGCGCTGCTGCGCGGGTCGTCGTCCGCGCTGGAGTCGAACCGCGCGGTGGTGGCGGCCCTGCGCGAGGGCCTGGTGGCGTCCGGGTTGCCGGCGGACGCCGTCCAACTCGTCGAAGGCGGACGTGAGGTCACCGACGAGATGATGGCCGCCCGCGGCCTGGTCGACGTGCTGATCCCGCGCGGGGGAGCGGGGCTGATCAACGCCGTGGTTGAGGGCAGCAAGGTGCCGGTGATCGAGACCGGCACCGGCAACTGCCACATCTTCGTGGACGCCAGCGCCGATCAGCAGATGGCGCTGGAGATCCTGCTCAACGCCAAGGTGCAGCGCCCCAGCGTCTGCAACGCCGCCGAGACCTTGCTGGTGCATTCCGCCATCGCCGACGAGTTCCTGCCCAAGGCACTGGCCGCACTCGTCGATCAAGGGGTTACGGTGCATGGCACGGACGCCGTCCGGGCCTATTCCGACGCCGTCGTCCCCGCCGGTGCCGATGAGTTCGACGGCGAATACCTGTCGCTCGACCTGGCCGCCGACGTGGTCGCTTCGGTGGCGGACGCGATCGACCACATCCGTGCCCACACCACCGGGCATTCCGAGACCATCGTCACCAACGACCGGACCTCCGCCGACAAGTTCACCGCCGAGGTGGACGCCGCCGCAGTCCTGGTCAACGCGTCCTCGCGGTTCGTCGACGGCGGCGAGTTCGGCTTCGGTGCCGAGATCGGCATCTCCACCCAGAAGCTGCACGCCCGCGGTCCGATGGGCCTGGCCGAGATGACCTCCTCGAAGTACATCGTCACCGGAGCCGGCCAAACCCGTCCCTGAGGTCTCTGACCCTGCCTGGGCCGACGTCGCCCCTCCTCGGTGTGGTTGGCCCCGGTCCAAACGGGTGCGATGACGCCAAACGGAGGCGACGTCGACTCCGGCGCGCCGTCCTGGGCCGGCAGCCGCCGATTCCGGACGCGACGGGCGGCGAGGTAGTGGCCGAGGTAGCCACGAGACGGTTAGGATCCCGCGCATGGGTGTTCTCATGGAGACGGCGGCGGCACATGATCCGTACCTGCCGTGGGTCATCGGGGGATCGGTCTTCCTCCTGCTGATGATCGGTCTACGGGTTGTCTGGGGCGTCGGTAAGAGCCGTCCGCACAGCTGATGACCAATACCGGGCTTGCCTGGGCCGATGACGGCTCCAGGCGCCGACGCCTGGGTGTGATGGGCGGCACCTTCGACCCGATCCATCACGGCCACCTGGTGGCCGCCAGCGAAGTGGCCGCCAAGTTCGCCCTCGACGAGGTGGTGTTCGTTCCCACCGGCCAGCCGTGGCAGAAGGCGCATCGCGAGGTGTCGCTGCCCGAGGACCGCTACCTGATGACGACGATCGCGACGGCGTCCAACCCGCGATTCTCGGTGAGCCGCGTCGACATCGACCGGCCGGGCTCCACCTACACCCTCGACACC
>NZ_JAPUED010000020.1 GCF_027492755.1 Micropruina sp.
ATGGTCAGGGGGAGAAGAGCAGCAGCAGGCCCGCGCAGGTGTAACCGACCATCAGGATCAGCATCGGTAGCTGCCCGACGATCACTCGTTTGCCCTGCAGCACCACCAGGGACTCATCGTGGGCGAGCAAGACGCCCAGCAGGTGTCCCACCACGATGGCGGTGAGCTGGATGACGGCCACCACGTCGGGGTAGTCGAAGATGCCGGTGTTGACTCCGAGTTCCGCCGTGCCGAAGACGTTCCAGCCCAGGCCCAGGGGATCGGAGGCCAGGATCGCCGTCCGCTGGCCTTCGATCACCAGCAGGCTCAGGTAGTGCGCGAACGAGTAGCCGATGACGATCGGGACCAGACTCGCCGCGGCGGTGTCGGACCAGCCGGCAGCCGTCGCCCGCGCCGCCAGGGCGAACGCCGCTCCGACCAGCAGCGTCATGCCGATCAGACCCGCGGTGCCCCACCACTCCCGGGGCAGGGCCGACGTCTGTACCCAGCCGACCCAGCCGGTGGTGTTGGTGAAGCTGTCGTAGGCGGTGATGCCCAGCAGCGTGCAGTTCACCCAGGCGGCGCCACGCGGGACGACCGCGGTCGCGGCATGCCGAAGGGGGTTGGTGAGGTGGACAACACCGTCGATGCGCTGCCACGGCGACAGCGTGGCGATGCGTTCGGCGAACACTTCGAACGGGTCGGTGGCGGCGATCCACCGCTCACCGAACAGCACCGCGCCACCGAGGGTCAGGATCAGCCAGGCGATCGTCCACCAGCGCAGCACCACCAGCGTGTTGTTGTCGGGCTGAACCAGTTCCAGCCAGGCGAACCCCAGCAGGGTCAGCACCCCGGGCAGGACGCCGATCCGCCGCCAGGTCGCCTCGCGCAGCGGCCGCACCGGAGCACGCACCGCGAGCACCAGCCTGGCCAACGTCCGCAACGGGTTCGCCCGCCGCCAGACCGGTCCGAACAGCAGCGAGACCGGCACCAGGCCCACCCAGACCCAGACGAAGACGAAACCGAAGATCGGGTTCGTCACCAGGTCCTGGCCGAACCACAGCGCCAGCGCCATCCAGCCGAACACCGCCAGCATGACGATCCGGACGCCGGCGCGGGCGGCCGGGCGGTCGACGAACCGGGTCAGTCCGGGCAGTGCCAGGCCGGACGGCCGGGTGTACCGGGGGTGCCGCCAGGCGACGATCAGCACCGCGAACGACACCACCAGCGCCAGCGCGGCACCGAGCAGGACGAACTCGAAGGGCAGCGGCAGGTCCTGCCGTGAGCCGAGTCCGTGCAGCGGCAGCCTCACCGGATCTGCAGGACGGCGATCAACAACTCGGGATGATGGGATTCCACTTCGTACCGGCCGGTGCGGTCGGCGGTCATCTCGACCGTGAGGTGCTGCCCCGCCTTCACCCCGATCGCCTTGTCGAAGCCGTGCACGTGCACCTGGTCGTCGCGGTCGGAGGTGATGTCGAGAACGAACGTCTGACCCTTGGTCAGGTTGATCCTGCTGCCGTTCGGCGACACCTTGCCGTTGGCGAGTTCGATGGTGATGGTCGTCACTCCAGGCGTGGGCGCCGTGCTCGGACTGGCCAGCGTGGGGCTACTGGACGCCGTCGCGGACGCCGGTGTCACCAGCGGCGAACTGCTGGCGCTCGGGGTCGGCGCGGGAGCACCGGCACAACCGGCGGTGAGTACGAGAAGGGCGGCCACGGGAAGGATTCTGCGCACCCGCCGATTCTTGCACGCGCACACGGGCCGTCCACGAAACGCACGAAGTAGGCTGACCGAACGAGTCGGCGACAGCAAGGAGAAGGGCACGTGGCGGTTTCCGTGAGCAGGGCCGAGGCACAACTGCTCGCCCGCGACCAACCGGCGCAACCCTGGCATCAGCTGAGCGTGCTGGTGGTGGAGGGCCCGCCGCCCGCGGCGTCCGAAATGGGTCGACTGATCGCACAACGCATCGGCTATGCGCCGCGCTTCCGGCAGAAGCTCGCAGGCACCGGGCTGCAGGCCTGGGTGGACGACCGGGGCTTCAACATCGCCGGCCATCTGCACAGCGTCACCCTGCCGTCCGGTACGACCATCGAGACCTGGCTCGCTGAGCAGCTCGCCGTCCCGCTGGATCGGCTGCACCCGTTGTGGGACGCCACGATCCTGACCGGCCTGGTCGGGGGGTCGTGGGCGTTGGTGGTGCGGGCGCATCCGGCGTTGATCGACGGCGCCGACAACGTCCACCTGCTGCATGAACTGCTCGACGAACAGCCCACCCCGATCAGTGCCGACGTGCCCGACTGGCGGCCGTCCGAGGACGAGGCGGCCCCCGGGTTCGCGGGACTGCTGCGCAACGTGAGCGATCCGCTGCGTGCCGTCCGGGAGGCCGCTGCTGGGCTCGGCGGGTTGGCCGAGTACGGCGTCCGGCAGGTGACGACGGTGCCGGAGCCGCGGCATGTGGCCGCGGTGGAATGCCCGCTGGCCGACCTGGCCGCGATCGCCCGCGCCGTTGGCTGCACCGTGCACGACGTGATCGTGGCGTTGGCGACCGCCGGCGTCCGGGGCTGGCAGGTGGCCGGCGACAAGCCCCTGCACGATCCGGTGGCCCTCGTCCCGCTGGCGGTCGACGACGGTGGCACCAGCGCCCTGGGCTGCCAGGTCGCGCCCCAATACGTGCAGCTGCCGGTCACCACGCTCACCGCCCGAGAACGGCTGATCGCCATCGCCACCCTCACCCAGGCCCGGATCGACTCCGACCGGCTGGTTCCGGTGGCCCAGCTGACCGATCTGGCCGGCTTCCCGCCGCCCAGCACCCACGCGGTCGCCGCCGCCACCGTGACCAGCGGGCGTCCGCATCAAGTACTGATCGCCAACGTGCCAGGGCCGGCGACGCCGCGCTGGCTGGGGGAGCGGCGGGTCCGCGCGCTGCACGCGTTCGCCTCCACCATCGACGAGCAGCAGATCAGCGTCGGCGTCAGCAGCCTGGACGGCCGGGTCACCTTCGCCGCCAGCGCGGTCGCTCCGCTGCCGACCTTCGCCCGCGATGTCGTCGACGAGCTCGGCGTGCTGCGGCGAGAGGTGCGCTGATGCTGGTCTTCGTGCCGCTCACCGCTCCGGAACTAGCCGGGTGGGCCGATAGTGGACGGCATCGGCCGTCGGCCGGCTACGCAGTCACCCCCTCGCTGCGATCCACCTTCGGATTCGACCCGGCCGACGACGAGGACGCCGAACACACCGTGCTGCACATCGCCGGACTGGCGTCGCTGCTGCGGGGCGGACGGCGGCTGGTCGCGGTGGTCGAGGCGTCCGGAACGCCGGTGGCAGGCGCCGAGTTCGGCGAGGTGAGTGTCGGCGTCCTCGGTTTCGATGCAGTGACGGCCCTGTTCGCCGATGAGTCGCCGGCTTCTGCCGAGGCGCTGGCCGCGCTCGTCGGCGGGCGGACCTTGGACGTGGCCTGGGATGATCCTGCGGTGGCGGAGTTCCTCGCTGACAACGAGTTGTTGTGGCATGGCCCGACGGAGTGGAAGTCGCTGGTCGTGTGATGACGAAGGCCCGCGCCGGGATGACGAAACCGACGAAGGGGTGTCGCCGTGACGGCCTTCAACCTCAGGGGTGCTGGTGTGACTTGGGGTGATGCGGCAGGCTGGGGACCACCAGTCAGCGGGCGACGAGGAGACCGGGATGCCACGATCCATCTGGAAGGGCGCGATCTCGTTCGGCCTGATCACCATCCCGATCAAGGTGTACGGCGCCACCGAGACCAAGGACCTGTCGTTCCGTCAGGTGCATCCCGAGGACGGCGGACGGATCAAGTACAAGCGGGTCTGCGA
>NZ_JAPUED010000021.1 GCF_027492755.1 Micropruina sp.
CAACCACCACCTCGTCTACCACCAGTAGGAGCCAGTCCAGGATCGCGGCAACATGTGTCGGTCGAAGCCTGGGAGTGAAATCTGTCAGAGCGGGGTAACGGGTGTGGCCCGCTGGACCAGGATCAGCGCGTCGTAGCTTGCTGACGGGACCATTTCCACCGAATTGAACCAGGGGATCCAGGCCTGCCACTGCTGGAAGGCTTCACCGGCGCTGGCCATCCGTACCGGACGTCCGAGCAATTCCCGGTTCTCGGCGGACGCCATGGCGAACTCCAGGTAGCCCTGGGTGGTGCCGGTGAACATGCCACGCAACGGTGTCGGGTTGTTCATGGTGACCTCCCAGCGCTGCCGTCCCTCGCCGGTGCGGAACCGGCTGCTGACGAACTCGGTGCCGATCACCCGGTAGCCGTCGCCCAGTCGGTCGGCGACCAGTCCGCCCAGATCGCGATAGCCGGAGGCAGCGGACGCCTTGTCGACGTGGCCGTTGTGGGCGAACAGCAGCGAGTGATCATTTCCGCGTTCATGCTGCTCGGCGACCGTCCGGTTCAGGTTGTCCGCCATCAGTTCAGCGCGCCGCTTGCCGTAATCCATGCCGGCTTCGTTCAGGTTGAGGTACTGAGTGAGCGTACGTGCCGCATTGCTGGCCAGGAGGCGTCCGGGCTTGTTGGGCGTCGATGAGATGGCGGTGGCCAGTTGCTCGACCACCGGACGCGCCTGCCGGTCGCGCTCCGCGGCATCTGCGGCGCCTCTGGTGGCGTCGGTCCAGTCGGTGAGTTGGGCGCGGAGCCGCTTTGCGACGTCCGGGTCGTGCCGAGTCAGCCAGGACAGTGCGATCTCCTTGTTGGCGTCGATCCGCTGGACGTCGATGCCGACCAGTTGGATCCGCTGCTCCGCCGACACATCGGCGTTGTGGTCGCGGAGCCAACGCAGCAGTTCCGCCATCTCGGCCGTGTGATTGAGCACGAACCCGAACCGCTGTACTGCCTCCTCGGCCGTTCCGGGACCGCCCTGGATGAACTCGTTCACCCGGGCGGTGCTGCCGTAGTCCTCCTCGAGGACGAGGGCGCGGAACTCTGGCAGCTTCTGCACCAAGCTGAGCCTGAGCCGCTGGAACTCGGCGTTGCCGTGGGTCGCCTCGCCGAGGGCGAGCACGGTGGCGCCGGTCAGTTCCGGTGACAGCGGGGCGGTCGCGAACTCAACGGCCTGCGGGTTGCCCTGCGGCCGAGTCTGCCACCAGTGGACGGCGCCACCGGCCACAGCGACAAGCGCGAGAGCCAGCACGACGATGATCAGGGAACGACCGCGTCGACGGCGGACCGGGGGAGGAGTGGCCCGCATGTCAGCGCACCTCTCGGCGGAGTTCCCGCAGCACCCCGACCGTTCCGGGCAGGATCACCCAGGCGGCCACACCGGTGACAACCCGGGCCATCTCGACGGGTTCGATGCCGTCGGCGAACGCAGCCAACGCGTTGATGTCCAGCCAGGCCAGCACCTCCGCGATCTGCGGAACGATGCCGAGGAACAGCGCGAAGACCGACCAGGCCAGCAGAATGCTGACGGCCGCGGGAGCGTTGCCGGCGACCAGGGCGACGGCGTAGCCGGACAGTGCGGCCAGCACGAGGCCCAGGGCGAACCAGAGCTGTCCGGTCCAGTTGATGCTCCACTCGATCGGGTGGTTGACCAGCGGTGTGGCCACCGCGGCGATCAGCACCCCGGCCAGCAGGGCGAGCATCCAGGCGACGACGGCGAGGCTGATCACCGCCCAGGCCTTGGCTGCCAGCACCTGCCCGCGGCGAGGGGTGAGTGCGTAGCCGGTCAGTGCGGTGCGGTGTTGCCTGTCGCCGGTGGCCAACAGCGCGGCCAGCACCGGCAGCAGAATGCCGGCCGGGATGCCGGCCAGCCGGACGATCCGGTCGAGGGTGGTTTCGTCGGTCACAAGGGCGACACCGCCGCCGAAGACGCCGGCCAGCAGCGCGGCAAGTGCCAGTAGAGCGATGCCGGCAGGGGTGTCCACCAGCTTGCGCAGCTCCACCAACCACAGCCGCAGCGGTCGATGCCGATCGACGGCCGGGACTGCCGAGGCGTGAGTCGAACTCGATGTGGCGAGGGTCAGGGTGTTCATCGTGGGTCCTTTCGGGATCAGGCGGCCGCGTCGGCGGTGACGGAGAAGTAGAACTCGGTGATGTCGCCGTGCAGGGCGCGCAGCCGAGCGGGGGTGTCGTCGGCGACCACCCGGCCGCCGGCGATCACCACCAGGCGGTCGGCGAGGCGTTCCACGTCGGTGAGTTGATGGCTGGAGAGCAGGACGGCACCGCCGCGTTCCGCACGGGCCCGAAGCAGTTCGCCCAGCCAGCGCTGCCCCTGCGGGTCAAGGCCGTTGGCCGGCTCGTCCAACACCAGCACGGGGGGATCGGTGAGCAGGGCCTGGGCCAGTCCGAGGCGCTGCCGCATGCCGAGCGAGTAGCCGCGGACGCGTCGGCGTCCATCAGCGGCGGAGAGGCCCACCAGGTCGAGCAGTTCGTCGGCCCGTCGGGCCGGTAGGCCGAGGGTGAGGCAGCCCAGCCGCAGCGCCTCGCGTCCGGTGCGGCCGGGGTGGAAGGCGTCCGCGTCCAGCAAGGAGCCGGCGACCGCGGCAGGCTCAGGCAGCCGCCGGTAGTCCTGTCCGGCGATCCGGGCGGTGCCCGAGTCGGCGTGGCCCAGGCCGAGCAGGATGCGCATCGCGGTGGACTTGCCGGCCCCGTTCGGGCCGAGGAATCCGGTCACCGACCCGGCCGGGACGGTGAAGGACACCTCGTCCAGGGCCGGACGCCGCAGGCCGGGGTAGGTCTTGGTCAGCTTGTCGAAGGTGATCATGGTTCGAGTTCATCGCGACCGACCGGGTGCCGACATCGGGCGATGGCCTCGCCTCCGGCAGCCGTTCGGACGCCGTGAGCGCCGATTTCGCCGGCCTATGAGCTAGGTCGGATCAGCCGATGGTCGCTAGAGCACGAGGGGGGCCGTCCGTAGGCTGCCGGGGATGGATGCGCACGATGTCCGACAGCGGCAGCCGACCGGGATGGCGACCTGGCTGGTCCCCGTCCTGTTCTGGCTGTACTACCTGACCCCGCTGCTGCGACCAGGTCACGAGAATCCGATTGCTTTGTGGCTGCTCAGCGTGCTGCCGCCCGCCGCCGCGTTGGCGATCCTGCCGCTGCGGCGCCGGTTCCCGACCGGGGTGGCGCTGACCATGGGCGGACTGCTGTTCCTCAGCCCCGGGGTGATCGGTGCCGCCTTCGTCACCCAGGCGTCGCTGGCCCGGCGCACCCGCTCGGCCGCGATGGTGCTGTTGTCGGGTCTGTGGCTGATCGCCGCCAAACTGCTGGAGTTGCTGGTCGGGCCGGCATCGGGGGAGTGGAGCGGCGCGCACTGGGTGGAATCGACCATCGCCGTGACGGGGCTGGTGATCGCGACCCTGGTCGGCTGGCTGGTCCGCAGCCGAGAATCCGAGTCGCAGAGCCGGGTGGACGCCGACCAGGCCCGGCACGACGCGGAGTTGGCCCGGATCGAGCAGGCCAAGCTGGCCGAGAGGGAGCGGATCGCCCGCGAGATGCACGACGTGCTGGCGCACCGGCTGTCGTTGGTCAGCATGCATGCCGGAGTGCTCGCCTTCCGCGACGATCTGGGGCCGGAGGAGACCCGGGAGACGGCGCGGCTCATCCAGCGCAACGCGCGACAGTCCCTGGACGAGTTGCGGATGGTGCTGTCCAGCCTGCGGGGTGCGGACGCCCCGCCGGAGCCTCCGCAGCCCACGGTGGCCGAGCTTCCGGTGCTGATCGCGGACCTCGGCTCCGACCAGCAGATCGAGCTGTCGCTCGGCGTGGAGCCGGACCGAGTACCGGCGCGGACCAGCCGGACCGCCTACCGGATCGTCCAGGAGGCTCTGACCAACGCCCGCAAGCACGCTCCCGGTGCCCCGGTAGTGGTGTCGGTTACCGGTGCGCCCGGCGACACCTTGAAGGTGCAGGTCAGCAATCCGCTGGCCGATCTGGCCCTCCCGGACCGCACCGGCAGTGGTTTCGGGCTACTCGGCGTCACCGAACGGGCGGCGTCCGTGGGTGGCTCGGCGAGCTACGGGGCGATCGACGGAGGGTTCACCGTGACCGCGTCGCTGCCCTGGGAGGATGAGGCATGATCACGGTGCTGCTGGTGGACGACGACCCAATGGTGCGCACCGGCCTGCGGATGATCCTCGCGGCAGACTCGGAGCTGCGAGTGGTCGGCGAGGCAGCGGACGGGGCCGAGGCGCTGCGCTTGATCGGCGAACTGAGGCCGGAAGTGGTGCTGCTCGACATCCGGATGCCGGTGCTGGACGGCCTGGGCGTGCTGGAGCGGCTCGCGACGGCATCCCACCGGCCGCGGGTGTTGGTGCTGACCACCTTCAACACCGACGACTACGTGCTGCGCGCGCTGCGGCAGCAGGCGCAAGGGTTCCTGCTCAAGGACGCCGATCCGGCCGACCTGCTGGCCGCGATCAGGGCGGTGCAGCGCGGCGAACCGGTGCTGTCGCCGGCGGTCACCTCCACCGTGATCGCTGCCGCGACGGCGTCCGAGCAGGCGGCGCCCGCGCTGCGCGAGGTGGCCGACTCGCTCACCGAGCGGGAGCGCGAGATCGCCGTGCTGCTCGCCCAAGGCCCCACCAACGCCCAGATCGGCACTCGGCTGCACCTCAGCCTGGCCACCGTGAAAGCCCATCTGACCAGGCTGTTCGTCAAACTCGGCACCGACAACCGGGTCTCGGCGGCGATGGCGATCCGGGACGCCGGCCTGCTCGACTGACCCACCGCGACGGCAAGCTGTGATACTCGACCATGGCCACTCCCGAAGCACCCGACGCCGCCCCCGCGGGAACCGACCAGCCTGACCCGCCCGCCCCCAGCACCGGGGGAGTGGACAGTCCCGAGTCGCCAACGCGGCCCGACCCTGCGGAGCCCGCGGAGCCGGACGTTGCTGAGGACTCGGCCGAGCCGGACATTGCCGTGGACTCGGCCGAGCCGGACGTCGCTGAGGACTCCGCCGATCTGCCCGAGACGGGCGAGCAACCCGTCGATGCGGCCCCGGGCGGCGAGGCCGATGAGCAACCCGCTGCGGCCCACGAGGCTGACGACGACGAACCGGGCCCGGCGCTCGAAGCGGTCGCGCTGAGCGCCGGCGGCAGCACGCCGCTCGACCTGGTCGCCCGTCCCGGTGAGCTGACCCTGTGGCCCGGCGACGACGGCCGGGGGACAGCCGAGTTGGCGCTGGCGCTCAGCGGACGCTTCCGTCCGGTCACCGGGACGGTGCGGCTGCTCGGCCGGGAGACAACACCGGCGTTGCTGCGCCGCCAGGTGGTCCCGGCCCGGGTCGAGGAGGCCATCGAGGCCGAGCCGCGGCTCACGGTCGGCGAGTACCTGGCGTCCTGCGCCGTCCTGCACGGCAGCCGGCACAACCGGCTCGACGGTCCGCAGGCGCTTGCCGACGTCGACTACCAGGGCGGGGCGCACGTGCCGATCGACGAGCTCGGGCCGGCGGACGCCGTCCGGGTGGCGGTGGCGGGCGCCCTGCTGGCGCGTCCGGTGGCGGTGATCGTCGACCGCGTCGACCGGGGCGTGGGCGCCGACGACTGGCCGGGGCTGGTCGCCGACCTGCACCGCGCCGCTGAACTGAGCGGGGTGGCGCTGATCGCCTCGATCATCCGAGCCATGGAGGTGGACCGATGAGGCAGATCTGGAATCTGACACTGACCGAACTGCGGCGTTTCCGCGGTCCGCTGCCGGTACTGTCGGCGATCTTCCTGGTGTGCGTGCCGCTGCTCTACGGCGCGATCTACCTGTGGTCGAACTGGGATCCGTACGGCCGCCTGGATCGGCTGGAGGTGGCGGTGGTGAACCTGGATCGTCCGGTCACCGTCGAGGGCACCAAGGTGCAGGGCGGGCAGGACCTGGTCGACCAGCTCGCGGCCGACACCTCGTCGTTCACCTGGCGTCCCACCGACCCGGCGACGGCAGCGGCCGGTGTCGCCGACGGCCGCTTCGCCTTCAGCATCACGGTGCCGGCGAACTTCTCCGCCGACCTGACCTCGATCGCCACCTCGCAGGAGCCGCGGCGGGCACGGGTCGACATCGCCTTCGACAACTCGCAGGGCTACATCCTGGGCATCATGGCCGAAACCGCCGAGAAGGAGTTGCAGTCGCAGCTCAACGCCGCCGCCGTGAAGTCCTATGCCGATGCCGCACTCGGCTCGGTCGGCACGCTGCGCAGCGGACTTGCCGAAGCCTCGAAGGCGTCCTCAACCCTGGCCAGCGGCGGGCAGAAGGTGGCCGACGGCGTCCGAACCATGCGGGACAAGGTGGTTCCGGTGGTGAACCGGGTGTCCGGAGCGCTGCGCCGCTCGGCCAAGGAGGCGGCCGGGGTCACCCGCGAGGTCGCCACCACCACCTCCGACATCGCCGCGCTGGCCAAGGACGGCAACGCCAAACAGCAGAAGGTGAAGGACGCCCTGGCCGCGCTGATCGCGGCCCATCCGGAGTTGGCCGACGAGGACGTGGTGAAGGACCTGCAGTCAGCGGTCGGCCGAGTCAGTGGGGTGACCGGAGAGGTGCAGCGGGTCACTGCCAGGGTCGCGCGCGACGCGTCCCAGGTCGCCGGTGTGGCGGCCGAGGTGAACGCCCGCGTGCCCGAGATCCTGGCCGCCGCACAGACCGCCGTCGACCAGATCGACACGCTGAGTTCCGGGGCGCAGCAGGTGGCCGACGGACAACGCCGGCTCACCGCGGGGCTGAAGAAGGCGACGGATGCGCTGCCGAAGCTGTCCGCCGCCGAACGGGCGCGGGACGCCGACGCCGTCGCCAACCCGGTCCAGATCGAGTCCCAGGTGGCTCACCCGGCCACCTACTACGGACGCGGCCTGGCACCGTTCTTCTTCGGTGTCTCGCTGTGGGTGTTCGGGCTGGTCGCCTTCGTGCTGATGCGTCCGATCTCGAAACGCGGCATCGCCTCCGGCACCCATCCGGTGCTGGTGGCGCTCGGCGGATGGCTGCCGCCGGCCCTGCTGGGCTCGGCCGGCGCGCTGCTGCTGTTGACGGTGACGGATCTGCTGCTCGGGCTGGCGCCGGTCGATCTGGCCGCCACCGCGGGCGTCTCGGTGCTGGCGGTCTGCGCGTTCACCGCGCTGGCCCAGGCGCTGCGGGTCTGGCTGGGCTTGGTCGGCAGCGCGGTGATGCTGGTCGTCCTGATCGTCCAACTCGGTGCCGCCGGCGGGCTCTACCCGGTGGAGGTGATGCCCACCTTCTTCCAGCTGGCGCATCCGGTGATGCCGATGACCTACCTGGTGGACGCGCTGCGAGTCAGCATCAGCGGCGGCCCGGCCGGGCAGCTGGCCACCGGTGCGTGGGTGCTCGCCGGCCTGTTGCTGGTGTCGGTGGCGGCGACCGCCCTGGGTGCCTGGCGACAACGAGTGTGGACGCCGGCCCGGCTGCATCCACCACTGGAGGGCTGACCCCACCCCAAACGCTCGCCTGACTGTTTTGGCCTCGCTGAATTCGGCGAGCCCTGAATAGTTCGGCGAGCGCTACTGGCCGGGAGGCGGGGAACGGCGGTGATAGGGTCGGGCTGTGCATCGAACCGCTGACTGGCGCCTCCGCTGACGGCTCGATTGAATAGACCCGGCCGTCACCCTGCGTGGCGGCCTTTCGCATGTCCGGACGACGAACGAACGAGTGATTGACGATGACTGAAGCACTGCTCGACGACGCGGGCGACGAGCTCGCGGCGTCCACCTCCGACGCCTCACTGCGCCGCACCGAAGCCCGCAGCGCCGCGATCGAACGCGAGATCGTCGCCGATCCGTCCAAGTTCCGGATCATGACCGGCGACCGCCCCACCGGGGCCTTGCACATCGGCCACTACTTCGGTTCGCTGGCCAACCGCGTCCGGCTGCAGGACGCCGGTGTCGAGACCATCATCCTGATCGCCGACTACCAGGTGATCACCGACCGCGACGGCACCGGCCCGATCCGCGAACGGGCGCTGGGCATGGTCGCCGACTACCTGGCGATCGGCATCGACCCGGCGCGCAGCACCATCTACGCGCACTCTGCGGTGCCGTCGCTGAATCAGCTGCTGCTGCCCTTCCTCTCCCTGGTGACGGACGCCGAGCTGCGCCGCAACCCGACCGTGAAGGCCGAGCTGGAGGCGACCGGCGACCGGCCGATGTCGGGCCTGCTGCTCACCTACCCGGTGCATCAGGCCGCCGACATCCTGTTCTGCAAGGCGAACCTGGTGCCGGTCGGCAAGGACCAGTTGCCGCACCTGGAGCAGACGCGGGTGGTCGCCCGCCGATTCGACGAACGGTACGGACGCGCCAACCCGGCCGAGCCGGTCTTCCCGCAGGCCGAGGCGCTGCTCAGCAAGGCGCCCACGGTGCTGGGACTGGACGGCACCAAGATGAGCAAGACCAAGGGCAACGTGATCGAGATCGGCATGGATGCCGACATCACCGCTCGGCTGATCAAGAAGGCCGTCACCGACTCGGACCGGCACATCACCTACGATCCGGCGAACCGCCCCGAGGTGTCGAACCTGCTGATGCTGGCCGCACTGTGCACCGACGGCGACCCGGTGGCGATCGCCGACGAGATCGGCGATGGCGGCGGTGGCGGCCTGAAGCGGGTGGTGACCGAGGCAGTCAACTCCTTCTTCGCCCCGATCCGCGCCCGGCGGGCCGAGTTGGCGTCCGACCCCGGCCACCTGTTGTCGGTGTTGCGTGAAGGCAACGCCCGCGCGAATGCGATCGGTGAGGCCACCTTGGACGAGGTTCGGCAAGCCATGGGAATGGTGTACTGAGCCCTGTTCGGGGCGCTGCTGAACAGCGACAACGACACCGTGCTGGAACTTCTGGCCGTCGACCAGCGGACTGAGCATTCCACCCACAAGCTCGTCCAGATCTTCCTGAAGACCAAGGTGACCTTCCAGGTGATGGACGCCGCATCGGACGCAGCCTGGACGGTGACCTTCGAATCGGTCGGCACCGCCGGCGCGCCGGCCATGCCCACGTCAGTAAGTGGCGTCGGGCTGAATTCCTCACCGTTCTACCGGCTGAAAGCCGGCGCCTACCAGATGACCACCACGTTCGCCGGCAATGTGCGTCCCGAGGGCGAGACGGAGTGGAAGTTCAGCCTTGCGCTCTACGACGTGAACGGCGACGACCACGCCCTCACCAGCGGTTCCAAGACCAGTGGCACCGCAACCACGTCCTTCCGGGTCCCGCGGACGTCCGTGTACTGGTTCCACCGCAGATCGCGTCCACCGACGCCACCTGGTCGGTGCAGATCACGGCTCTGAAGCAGTTCACCAGCACGCCGACCCCGAAGATCTCGGGCACCGCGTAGGTCGGCAAGACGCTGAAGGCGAAGGCGGGCACCTGGAAGCCGTCCGGTGCCAAGTTCAGCTACCAGTGGTATCGCGGCAGCAGCAAGATCTCCGGTGCGACCAAGTCGAGCTACAAGCTGACCAGCAAGGACAAGGGCAAGAAGATCACGGTGACGGTGACCGGCAGCAAATCCGGCTACCTGAGCGTCGCCAAGACCTCCAAGACCACCGGGTCCGTCAAGAAGTAGCGGACGGTGCCCTACCGGAGGCGTTGATCAACGCGATCACCGCTGGTTGAGCTTGTCGAAACCGTTGCCAGAGGGTCTCAACAAGCTCGACCGGCGGTAGTCAGCACGTCCCCTGCCGGCCCTACTCGTTCCCCAGCGCCTCCTTCTCAGCACCGATGGTGGTGTCGTCGCCGTGTCCGGTCTTCACCACCGTGTCGTCGGGCAGCGGGAACAGCTTCGCCCGGATGGACGCCACCAGGGTGTCGCGGTCGCTGTAGCTGCGGCCCGTCGCTCCTGGTCCGCCCTGGAACAGGGTGTCGCCGGTGAACACGGTGCCCAGTGACGGCAGATAGAGGCAGACCGCGCCGGGGGCATGGCCGGGCGTGTGCAACACCTGGATCGTCTCGCCGCCGATGAGCAGCGTCTGACCGTCGGTCAACGGGCCGTCCGGCGGCGTGTCGTGGGTCAGGTTCCACAGCACGGCATCGTCGGGATGCAACAGCACCGGTGCTTGGGTGACCCGGCCGAGCGCTGGTGCCCAGCGGACGTGGTCGTCGTGTGCGTGGGTGCAGACCACCGCCTTGACGTCGCGTCCGTCGATCAGCCTTACGATCGCCAGCGGATCGTGCGGGGCATCGATGACGATGCACTCGGTGTCGTCGCCGATGATCCAGACGTTGTTGTCGACATCGAACGTCTCACCGTCGAGCGAGAACGTGCCGGACGTGACGGCGTGGTCGATCCGGACCGCCGCCATCAGAACACAACCACCGAACGCAGCACGTTGCCGCCGTGCATCTTCTCGAACGCCGCCTCGACGCCGTCGATGCCGATCTCTTCGCTGACGAACGCGTCCAGCGGCAGCCGGCCCTGCAGGTACAGGTCGATCAGCATCGGGAAGTCGCGGCTCGGCAGGCAGTCGCCGTACCAGGACGACTTCAGCGACCCGCCGCGTCCGAACACGTCGAGCAGCGGCAGCTCCAGCTGCATCTCCGGGGTGGGGACGCCGACCAGCACCACGGTGCCGGCCAGGTCACGTCCGTAGAACGCCTGCTTCCAGGTCTCCGGACGCCCCACCGCGTCGATCACCACATCGGCGCCGAAGCCTCCGGTCAGCTCCTGGATGGCGGTGATCGGATCGGTCGCGGAACTGTTCACGGTGTGGGTGGCGCCCAACTCGGTGGCGTTGGCGAGCTTGCGGTCGTCGAGGTCGACGGCGATGATCCGGTTGGCACCGGCCAGCCTCGCACCGGCGATCGCCGCCGCGCCGACACCGCCGCAGCCGATCACCGCGACCGAGTCGCCACGGCCCACGTTGCCGGTGTTCAGCGCGGCACCCAGTCCGGCCATCACGCCACAGCCGAGCAGCCCGGCAGCCGCGGGGCGAGCCGCCGGATCGACCTTGGTGCACTGCCCGGCGGCCACCAGGGTCTTGTCGATGAAGGCGCCGATGCCGAGGGCGGGGGAGAGTTCGGTGCCGTCCTCCAGAGTCATCTTCTGTTTGGCGTTGTGGGTGGCGAAGCAGTACCAGGGACGCCCGCGCAGACAGGCCCGGCAGGCGCCGCAGACCGCGCGCCAGTTCAGGATCACGTAGTCACCCGGTGCCAGGTCGTGCACCTCGGGTCCGACGGCCTCGACGATGCCGGCGGCCTCATGGCCCAGTAGGTAGGGGTAGTCGTTGCCGATGCCGCCCTCGCGGTAGTGCAGGTCGGTGTGGCACACCCCGCACGCCTGGATCTTCACTACGGCCTCACCCGGGCCAGGATCCGGCACGTTCACCGTGACCAGTTCCACCGGTGCGCCCTTACCGCGGGCGATGACGCCCTTCACCTGTTGCATGTCTGTCCTGACTCCCGTCGTCGATGGTCCTTGCCATGATCCTGTAGCGCCCGCGCCGAGCGGTCAACCAGAGCGCGCCGTGGCACCGTAGGGTTCGAGCGACCGCCTCGCCCGCGAGCACCCACCACAAACCGGTTCAGCCGCTCCCTGCGCGGGCTACGCACTTCTGACACCTTGTCGGTTGTTCCGGGCGCGCGCACGCTGACGGTGTTCGATATCCACCCAGCGCGGCGGCTCGAGGACCGCTACGTGTCACCAATGGAGGCATCGTCATGCCTAGTCAAGAAGAGTTCGACGAACTCAAGGGTCGCCTGGAGAGCCTGGAGAAGCAGGTCGCCGGCGGTACGGCACCACAATTCACCGATGAGGAACTCGCCGCCTTCCGCAAGGTGTCATCGGCGATGGCCGACTTCGGTGACTTCTGCGGAATCAACGACTGCTTCCGCCCGCGGCTGTGCAGCGGATCGGTGTGCACGGTCTGCCGCAGTTGTTTCACCCCGTGCATCTTCGAGTGCACCTGCGGGCCGTGCAACCAGGGTCCGATCGTCGGCGGCGGAGTGCAGCGCTTCGGCGGACTCGGCGGCTGAGCGCAGGTGGACACGGACATCTCGGATCGGCGGCTGACGACCGCCGCCGGGCTGGAGATCTTCGATGAGGGCACCGACCTGATCCTGGCCAGCCCGGCCGGCATGCTCCGGCTGTCCGGCGGAGTCGCCGACGTGGTGGGGGAGCGACTGCTGCCCGCGCTGGCGTCCGAACCGGACCGTGGCGCGCTGCTCGCTGCTCTCGCGGACCTTCCGGCGTCCGAGGTGTCGCGGCTCGTCGACCGGCTGATCGAGGCCGGAATGGTCACCGAGCGTGGCCCGTACCCGGTCCCCGAGTGGCTGGGCCTGGTGAGCACGGACGCCGCCACCCGCGATGCTCTCGCGGCCCGGTTGGCGGCCGTCCGGGTGCTGGTGATCGCCGGCGAGGGGGACGCCGCTGGGCTGGCAGCCCTCGCCGGTGACGCCGGGATCGGTGATGTGGTGAGCGTGCCAGCGGAACGGCTGACCGCTGAGGAACTCGCCGAGCGGGTGGTGGGCCGCGACCTGGTGATCTGCGCGGTCGATCCGGGCTGGGCGGCCGTCCGGACGTGGGTGAACCGCACCTGCCTGGACGCCGGGACGCCGGCGCTGTTCGTCGCCTTCGAGGGCTCGTACGCGTCGCTCGGGCCACTGGTGCTGCCCGGTGAGGGCCCGTGCTACCTGTGCTGGCGGATGCGCGCGCTGGCCTGCTCGGACGACTTCGAGGTGGCCATGGCGCGCGAGGAGTCGCTGGACGCCACCCGGGCCGCGCTGGGCCGTCCGTTGCTGCCCGGTCTGCGGGAAGCCGCCTGGGGGATCGTGGTGCGCGAGACGCTGGCGCTGACCACCTCGGCACTGCCTCCGGAGTTGCCCGGCACGGTGCTGCTGCTCGACCAGTTGAAGGGCACCTCCACGCGGAATCCGGTGATTCCGCGTCCGGACTGCCCGGCCTGCCGAAAAAAAGACCCGCCGCCTCCGGCGGCACCGACTGAATCCACCGACTTCGACCGGATCGCGACCCGGACCGTCAGCCAGGTGTGCGGTCTGATCCGCTACCTGGACGAGGTCGCCAAGCCGGTGGAAGAGCCGCGCCAGCCGTTCATCGTCCGGGCTCAACTCGCCAATGTGCTGTTCGGTCAGGGCGAGGACGCCTTCGTCACCTGTTCGGGCAAGGGGATGACCCGGACAGCCGCACGTGACGGGGCGCTGGGCGAGGCGCTGGAACGCTACGCCTCGCTGACCTGGACGCCCGATCGGACGATCCACTGTGCGCGAGGGGACCTGCCGGGTGACAGCCTCGATCCGGGTGAGCTGGTGCTATACGCCCCCGAGGACGCCGACCGGCTCGGGTTCGCGCGGTACCGCGACGATCTGGGCTTGGACTGGGTGCCTGGGCGGTCGCTGGTCACCGGCGCCGAGGTGTGGGTGCCGTTCCAGGCGGCCACCCTGCACGGCAGCCGGTGGCCCCACTCGCAGCTGCTGTTCGCACCGACCTCGAATGGATTCGCCGCCGGACCGACGGTGGAGTTCGCCGCCGAGCAGGCCTTGCTCGAGGTGATCGAGCGGGACGCGTTCTGCCTCGCCTGGGCGCACCGGCTGGCCACCCAGCCCTATGCCGCGACCACGCTGCCGGACGCGGACGCCGCTGCGGTGGCCGAGCTGTACCGCAGGCGCGGCGTCCGAATCGAGGTGCATCTACTGCCTACCGACGGCACCGCGTTCGTGGCGATGGCGATCGGCTGGGGGGATGAGCCGGCCGCGGTGGTCGGGTTGGGTGCGTCCCAGGATCCTTTGCGAGCAGCGCGGTCGGCTGTGCTGGAGGTGGGGCAGGTCCGGCCGGCGTTGCGCGGACGGCTCCGGGATCCGGAGGTTCGTGAGCGACGTGCCCGGCTGGTGGAGAACCCGGCCCTGGTCGCCGAGCTGGAGGATCACGACCTGCTCTACTCCGACGTCACTGCGGCGGCCGAGCGGATGGCGCACCTGCGGACGTCCGACGCCGTCGACTGGGTGACGCCGGCGAGTCGTGGGCACGGGTTGGATGATTTGGTGACCTCGCTCGCCGCTGTCGCAGGGGACGTGTTGATCGTGGACGTCACCCCTCCGGACGTGGCTGCGCTGGGCGTCCGGGTGGTGAAGGGGATCGTGCCCGGCTTCCAGCCGATCCACTTCGGCGCCGACCAGGCCCGGCTGGGGCATTCGCGGCTGTTCGACGCGCCACACCGCTGGGGGCTGCGCGACCGTCCGGCGACTCGGGCCGACCTCAATCCCGACCCACACCCGCTGGCCTGACATGCACGACTTCACCTTCGCCGATGACACCCCGGCCGCTTGGACCTACTACCGCAGCACCGCGCGGTGGTTGTTCAACGCCTCGTCGGGTGGCGACTCGCCGCCGGTCGTTCCGGGTCGCGAAGACGGTCGATTGGCGTGGACGCCGCTACCGCCGCCGTCGGTATGCCGGATCGGTCTGTCCGAGGCGTTGCGCGCACGAGTCTCGTGTCGCCGGTTCCGGACCGATTCGGTGCCGCTGGGGGTGCTGTCCACGCTGCTCGCCGCCGGCTACGGCATCGGCGACGGTGAGGGGGCGGTGCAGGACCGGCCGGTTCCCTCCGGAGGTGGTTTGTATCCGCTGGAGCTCAGCCTGTTGGTGCGGGCGGTGGACGGCATTCCGGCCGGCGTGCACCACTACGTCCCAGCGGCGCATGGACTGGAGCTGGTCCGAGCAGTCGAGTTGCCGCGGGCTTTCCTGACCTATCTGTTCATGGGGCAGCCCTGGGTGGCCGAGGCGGCACTGATCTGCGTGATCAGCTTCGTCGGCGAGCGCAGCCTGACCAAGTACGGCGACCGCGGCTACCGGTATGCGCTGCTCGAAGCGGGCCACCTGACGCAGAACCTGAACCTGACGGCGTCCGCACTCGGGTTGGGCGCGGTGAACATGGGCGGCTTCTACGACGACGAACTGGCCACCCTGGCCGGCATCGACATCGAGCACGAGATCCCGCTGTACTGCAGCGCACTCGGGATCCCGGACGCCGACCCGTCCGACCGCATGGCGATGCGCGCCCTGGAACGCGGCGTCCGCCCCAGCTGACCCTCGAACACCCGGGGACGGTTCTTTCACGTTCGAATTTCGCACGTCCGGGGACGGTTCTCTGGCGTTCGAGATTCGGATGTTGGGGGACGGTTCTCTCACGTTCGAATCTCGCACGTTGAAGAACCGTCCCCTGAAGTTTGAAAATCGGATCGCAAAGAACCGTCCCCGAAGTGCGGGATTCGCATCCTCGGGGACGGTTCTTTTGGTTCAGGTCGGGTTACTCCGCGGGCGCGGTCTCGGCCGGCTTGGTGCCGGACGAACGACGGCGGCGTCGACGGCGCGGCTTGTCGGACGCCTCACCGGGCGCCGACTGGGTCGGCGTGGCCTCCGCCGACTCCGGCTGGACGGGCTTGTCACCGCCGGAGCGGCGGCGGCGCTGACGACGTACCCGGCCGTCCGAGGTCTCGACCCGTTCGGCCTTGGGGCCGCGTTCCCGCGGTTCACGAGGCTTGCGGGGCTCCGCCTCCTTGGGCGGGGCGATCCGGCCCTTGGTGCCGGGTGCGATGCCCAGCTCGGTGAACAGGTGATGCGACGTCGAGTAGGTCTCGGTCGGGTCCGGGAAGCCCAGATCGAGGGTCTTGTTGATCACCTTCCAGCGGGTCAGGTCGGCCCAGTCGACCAGCGTGATCGCCACACCCTTGGCGCCGGCGCGGCCGGTCCGGCCGATCCGGTGCACGTAGGTTTTGTCGTCGTCCGGGCATTCGTAGTTGACCACGTGCGACACGCCGGTCACGTCGATGCCGCGCGCCGCCACGTCGGTGGCGACCAGCACGTCCACCTTGCCGGCGTGGAACCGCTTCAGCGACTTCTCCCGCAGCACCTGGTTGAGATCGCCGTGCAGCGATCCGACGCTGAAGCCACGGTCGGTCAACTCGTCGGCCAACCGCTGCGCGGAGCGCTTGGTGCGGGTGAAGATGATCGTCTTGGTACAGCCCTCCGCCTGCAGCAGGCGTCCGATGATCTCCGGCTTGTCCAGATCGTGCGCCTGGTAGACGAACTGGTCGACCTCGGGCACGGTGACCGAGGCGTCCTGCGTTTCGGCACGGACATTGACCGGCTGATTGAGGTACATCCGGGCCAGACCGACTACCGCGGACGGCATGGTGGCGCTGAACAGCATCGTCTGCCGGGTCGGTGGCGTCTTGGAGATCAGCCGCTCGACGTCGGGCAGGAAGCCCATGTCGAGCATCTCGTCGGCCTCGTCGAGCACCAGCACCTTCACCGCGGACAGGTCGAGCGAGCGGCGGGTGACCAGGTCGAGCAGCCGTCCAGGGGTACCGACGACGATGTCGACGCCGCTGGTCAGCGTGCCGACCTGGGTGTCGTAGCCGACGCCGCCGTAGACGGTCAGCACCCGCGCCTTGCGGACGGATGACGCCACCTCGAGGTCGTCGGCGACCTGCAGCGCGAGCTCGCGCGTCGGGCACATCACCAATGCCTGTGGTTTGCCCTTCGGTGAGTGGTCGGCGTAGCCCGGGTCGGTCTTGACCACGACGCGCTGCAGCAGGCTGACGCCGAACGCGAGGGTCTTGCCGGTGCCCGTCCGGGCCTGGCCGATCATGTCGGTGCCGTTGATCGCGATCGGAATCGCCAACGATTGGATCGGGAACGGGTGTTCGATGCCGACGGCCTTGAGGGCCTCGACGATTTCAGGGATGACGCCGAGGTCGGCGAAGGTCGATTGGGCGTCTGCGGACTGCAGCGCCTCGGAAGCGGTGTCGCTCAGTGTTATGGCCTTACGTGCACCGGCCGTCAGGCCGGAAAGTGACACCCACACACCGGCGGCGGGATCGTCGGCCGCACGGGCGGTGGGGACGCACATCGTATGCGTTCGGCTGTCAGTCTAGCCCGACCGGCCGTCCGGTGCCTCGGAGGCTTGCGGCGCAGCCCCGATGCGCGCCTCAGAGAGAGCCGAAGCCCACCCGGCGCGCCGCTTCCTGGCCGAGCTCGAGATAGGCGATCCGGGACGCGGGGATCAGCACCTTGCGGCCCCGATCATCGGTCAGGGTGAGCACCGAGTCGTCGTCGACCGCCTTGCTGAACGCCGTCTCGACGGACGCGGCCGTCTCCTCGGTCTCGACGATGATCTCCCGGGCGCCGTGAACGATGCCGACCTTGATCTCCATTGCTTCTCCTACAACAGCCCAACACAGAATCTCTGCACAGACCCTAGTCGTGCCGCTGCCCGTGCGCGGCGTCGTCCGCTGCCAGCGCAATATGCGGGGTCGTCCTCCCCGGGTCGCGGGCTGGTTGATCGAACTCGTCGAAACCTCCGGCTTCGTGGGCTCGAAGAAGGGCTGGCCGAGAAGTCAGGGTGTCGGCGGACGGGTGTAGATCCGGGCGACGAGCTCCTCGATCGCGGGCTCGGTCAGGGTCAGGTCATCCACCCGGGCCTGGTCGGCGACGACGGCGAACAGGTCGGCGGCGCTGACCGCGCCGGGCCGGAACGAGATCCGGACGCGATGCCCGCCGGCCTCGAGGTCCACCAGCCTGGCACCGTCGGGCAGAGCGAGCTCTCCGACCGGTTCGGTCAGATCGGCAACCAGGATGCGCTCGGCGTCCGTGACTCGCGCCAGGTCGGCGGCGGTGCCGTCGAAGGCCAGCCTGCCGTGATCGATGATCACCATCCGATCGCACAGCCGCTGGACGTCGCCGAGGTCATGCGTGGTGAGGAACAAGGTGGTGCCGCGCTCGGCTCGCTCGCGCTGCAGAAAGTCACGCAGCGCGCCCTTGCTCAGCACGTCCAGACCGATGGTTGGTTCGTCGAGCACCAGCAACTCGGGGGAGTGCAGCAGCGCCGCGGCCACCTCGCCACGCATCCGTTGGCCGAGCGACAGTTCCCGCACGGGCTGGTCGAGGAAGTCGGCCAGCGCCAACTCGTCCATCAGTTCGGTGAGCCGCGGACGCCAGACCGACGCCGGCAACCGGTGCATGGCGGCCAGGATCTGGAAGCTGTCGGCCAGCGGCAGATCCCACCACAGCACGCTGCGCTGGCCGAACACCACACCGATCCGACGAGCCAGTCGACGCCGGTTCGGTACCGGATCGAGACCGCAGGTGCGGATCGTGCCCGCGGTCGGGGTGAGGATGCCGCAGAGCATCTTGATGGTGGTCGACTTCCCCGAGCCATTGGCACCCAGGTAGCCGATGGACGCGCCGGGTTCCACCGTCAGGTCGAGCGCGTCCAGAGCGCGCAGCACGCCGCCGCGCCGCCGGTAGTCGCGGGTCAGCCCCCGCGCCTCGATGATCGCCACGACTCAGCCTCCCGCCCCGGTGTAGTGACGGACGGCGGCCCGCCACAGCAATCCCACCACGCCCCAGACCAGCACCGCGACCGGCAACCCCAGCCAGGCCATCCAGGTTTCGAACGGCCACGGCAGCGGCGCACCGGTCAGCAGCGCCGCGGGGACAAACGCGATCAGGGTCGCGGGCACCACGAAGGTGAAGAACACCCGCACCGGCAGCAGCAGCGCGCCGGCCGGAACGCTGGCCACGTACCGTCCGCCGTAGGTGATCGAGTTGCCCGCCTGCGCTCCGTCGATCAGCCAGAACTGCAGGCTGCCGGCGGCCAGGAACAACGCTCCGAAGATGAGCGCGCCGGCCAGCGGCGCGACCACCGCGAGCAGCACGGACGCCGGTGTCAGCTCCACACCGGCGACCGTGAGAGCCCACAGGTAGACGGCCAGACCGAGGGCCACCCGGCCCAGCCGGCGCAGCTGGACGTCGGCGGTGATCAGCTGCAGCAGCAACGGCACCGGGCGCACCAGCAGGGTCTCCAGTTGGCCCGTCCGGATCGCCACGTTGACCGCGTCCAGCTGCCCGAAGATCATGTCGGCCAGCCCGAAGGCGATCGCGGCCATTCCGTAGACCACACAGGCCTGCGACAGGGTCATTCCGCCGAAGACCGGCGCATTGTGCAAGAGCACGTAGATCTCGGCCAGCTCGGTGAGGCCGAGCAACGCCTGGGACGCCAAGTCGCCGACGAAGCTGCCCCGATAGACGGTCTGCGACCGTAGCCGGGCGGCCAGCATCGTCCAGACCATCCGTGAGGTGCTCACCTGCTCAGCCACCTTGAATCACCACCCTGGTCAGGCCGCGCTGCAGCACCAACTGGGCGACACCGCCCAGCACCAGTACCCAGAACAGTTGAATGGCCAACGTTGCCGGCGCCGAGCCGACACCCATCGCCAGGTCGATCGGGGCTTGGAACATGCTGGGGAACGGTGTGGCGAGGCTGATCGCCAGCAGCCAGTCGGGGAACCATGAGACCGGCACGATCAGCCCGCAGAACAGGTTCATCACGATCACGTAGAGATTGATGTAGCCGCGGACCTCCAGCACCCACAACGCGGCGAGGTTGACCAGGAGCAGTCCTTGGAAGGCAATGGTCACCGCGAGCAGCAGCGAGACCAGGCCCAACAGCCACAGCCCAGGATCGATCGGCAGGGACAACCCGGTGGTCAACGCGCCGAGTGCCAGCATTGGCAGCACCCGGACCAGCAGGGCACTGCCGGCGCGTCCGTACTCAGCGGCCAGCCAGCCGAGCACCGGCGGCAATGGTCGAAGCAGATCCACGGCGACGTCGCCGGCCTTGATCCGCTGCGCGATCTCGCCCGCCGCCCATAGCGACACCACGCCGACCAGGCATTGGCCCAGCCAGACATAGCTGGAGGCACGCAACGCGTCGTAGCCGGCGATCTCTCCACCGGCCCCGTCGACCGCGGTCATCAGCAGCGACGCCCGTACCAACCCGAAGACGCAGTTGGTGATCATGGTGGCGACGATGGCCGTCCGGTAGCGCAGGTAGCGCCGGAAGCTGCTCGCCGCCAGCTCCCAGAACGCACGCACCTGCGACAGCGTAGGGAATTCCCTGGTCGCGTTGATCAGCGCGGAAAGGGCCAGGACGCCTCCCGCGTGCCTGGATCGTTCAGCCTCCACCGCCGCGGGCCGTTGGTAGTCTCATTGTCGTGAGCATCCCGTGGCGACGACTGCGGCTCCCTATGTGGGGGCCGCATCTCCTCGTTGCCGCGCTGATCACGGCGGCTCTGTTGCCGCTACTCGACCGGCTGCCCCGGGTTGCCGTGGTGGCCTGTTTCGACGCCGGCCATCCGCTGTACAGCCTGGTGCCCAGCACCGAACCGGCGGGTGCCATTCATTGTGTGAGCGCCCCGGCTCCGGTCGTCAGCTGGACGTTGATGGTCGCGTCCACCCTGGTGGTGCACCTCGTCCTGACCCCGGCCGCACTGGTCGCGGCCGCTCTGCTGCTGAGCGGCGCGCAACGCCTGATCGGCATCGGACGCGGAGTCCTGGTGGCCGCACTGGCCTGGCTGGAGGGCGTCGCCGTTCTGGCCTGGCCGCAACCCGCACCCGTTCCTGTGCCCGTGGTCGCGGCCCGTCCCGGCTGGAGCCGGGTCAATCCGCGCCGCGGTCCGCCGACGCTTTCCTGAACCGGCCCACCGCGTCCGATCGAGTGACGCGCGGGTCGGCTGAGCTTCACCCCGCGCGGTCGTGCGCTCCAACGGTGGAACGAAAAGAACCGTCCCTCCGTACCGCACCTCCTGCGCACCGCCTGGCGACCCGGAGTCGCCGCATCGAACACTCAGCGGGGCCGGCCGTCCGGCCCGGATCAGGAACCGACAACCATGCCCAAGCAACCCACGTCCACCAAGAGTGGCCAGGCCCGCGAAGCCCTGCGCCGCCGCCAACAACAGCAGGCTGCCGCCGACCGCCGCCTGCGCATCATCGTCCGTACTGCCTGGATCGCGGGGATCACCGCCATCGCCGTGATCCTCGGAGTCACCATCTGGACGGTGGCCAACGCCCGCTCGAGCGGGTCCGCGGCACCGCCGGTCAGCGGCCCGGTGATCGTGCCACCCAACGGGACGGACGCCGGCGCCGTTCGCTTCGGACAGGACGGCGCCCCGGTCACGGTCACCGTGTACGCCGACTTCATGTGCCCCTTCTGCGGCCAGTTCGAGCGTGCCAACGGTGAGGCGTTGCAGAGCGCCGTCGCCGCCGGCACCGTGAAGCTGGAGGTCCACCCGATGGCGTTCCTGGACGCCCAGTCGGCGGGCAGCAAGTACTCCACCCGGGCGGCGAATGCGTTCATCACCGTGGCCAGCAGCGATCCCGACGCGGCACTGCGGTTCAACCAGCTGCTGTTCGCCAACCAGCCCGCGGAAGGGTCGTCCGGACTGAGCGACGACCGGCTGGCGGCGTTGGCCACCCAGGCCGGCGCTTCGGCCGATGTTGTGGCGTCGTTCAAGGAGCAGCGTTTCGTGCCGTGGGTCAACCAACTCACCCAGCAGGCCTTCGATTCCGGCGTCACCGGCACCCCCACGGTCAAGATCAACGGCCAGCCGTTCACCGGCGACCTGTACACGCCCGGCCCGCTCGCCAACGCGATCCAGCAGGCGGCGTCCGGTGCCTGAGGTGACCGCAGTCATCGACGCGGACGCGGAAATGCCCGGCGACGCGTCAGACGCGAGCGGAGAGGCCGAAGGGCAGCGCCCGGGCATGGGCCGGCTGCGGCGCCTGCGCCAGTCCAACGGCTGGATCTTCGGCACCATGCTGTTCTCGGCGTTGCTCAGCCTGACGGCGTCCTTCGTGCTCTCGGTGGACGCCGTCGTGCTGGCCGCCGATCCTCAGGCCGCGCTGGCCTGCAACATCAACGCGGTGCTGAGCTGCGGAACGGTGGGGGCGTCCTGGCAGGCCAGCCTGTTCGGCTTCCCGAACGCCTTCCTGGGCCTGGTCGCCGAACCCGTGGTGATCACGGTGGCGGTGGCCAGCCTGGGCGGCGTCCGGTTCCCGCGCTGGTTCATGTTCGCCGCGCAGATCGTCTACACGCTCGGCCTGATCTTCGCCTACTGGCTGTTCTTCCAGGCGTTCTTCGTGATCGGCGCGCTGTGCCCGTGGTGCCTGCTGGTGACCCTGTCGACCACGCTGGTGTTCACCTCGCTGACCCATGTGAACATTCGGGACGGCAACCTGTACCTGCCGCAGTCGGTCAGCCGGGTGGCTCGTTCGCTGATCGCGCACGATCTGGACCTGTTGCTGGTGACGCTGTGGCTGGTCGGCGTCACCGCCATGGTGGTGATCAAGTACGTCCCGCTGATGCTCTGACCATACGAAGCGGTGGCTGATGGTCGGGGCGAGTCGCCAGACTGGAGGGTATGGAGCAACGGCTGCACTTCCTCACCCTGGCGACCCCCGACCTCGACGCGGCACGCCGGTTCTACCGCGACGGCCTGGGCTGGACGGTGTCCTACGACGAGCCGGGAGAGATCGTCTTCTTCCAGATCGCGCCGGGCTTGCTGCTGGGCCTGTTCGATGCGGAGAAGTTCGATCAGGACCTACTCCGCGACCGCTCGACGAGTGGGGTCAGCGGCGTGACGCTCGCCCACAACGTGCCCGACCGGGAGAGTGTGGTTGCGACCCTCGCCGCGTTCGCGGCGGCCGGTGGAACGATCCTGAAGCCGGCGCAGGAGGGAGCCTTCGGCGGAGTCTTCCACGGGCACGCGGCCGATCCGAACGGCGTGATCTGGGAGATCGCGCACAACCCCGGCTGGCGCATCGATGACGACGGTCGCGTGGTCTTCGAGTAGGGCAACCCGATCAGTGGGTTCAGCCGAACAGCATTACCTGGGCGGTGTGTCCGGAGCCGGTGAGCTTGGCATCGCAGGTGTGCAAAGGAACCGACAGCGCCTCCGCCAAGGCCAGGTAGCCCGCGTCGTAGCTGGTGAACTGATGCCGCAGTTGCCAGATCCGATCAGCCAGCGGTTCACTCTCGTGTCGCACGATGGTGAAATCGAAGTAGCCCCGGAGAGCCTGCTCGGCGGTCTGGGCGTCGAGGTGCCCGCCGAGGGTGAGGCCACGCAGGGCGGACAGCACCTCGACATCGAGCAGATGCGGCGCGTGGATATCGCCGCGTAGGGCGTCCAGAAGCCCGGGTTGGACGTCGCGTCCGACCAGCGCCTCAACCATCGCCGAGGCGTCGACCACGATCATCGGCGGTCTGCTCAGCAAATGCCCTCAGTCGCACCAAAGCCGCTCCAGCGTCATCCAGGACTTGATCCGGGATCTCTCCCGCCCGAGATCCCGGATCGGAGCCCGGGATGACGAGGCAGGGGATTTACGGGTCAGGCGTTGAAGGCCTGCTTCTCGTCGTCGGTGGCGGCCCGGATGACGATGCGGGTCCATCCGCCGAGGTAGATCCGCTGATCGGGGGCGAACTCGACGCGGCCGCGTCCGATCGGGGTGGTGGGCAGCGGACCGGCGGACGATCCGAGGAAGGTGCCGTTGGCCGACTCGAGATCCTCGATCCACCAGCGGGTGCCGTCGCTGGTGACCTGGGCGTGCCGCCGGCTGACGCCGGAATCCAGCGCGCAGTCGATGTCGGGGTGGATGTTGCGGCTGCGCGACGTGCGTCCGATCAGCGCAGAACTCGCCCGCAGCGGCACGACCTCGGGAAGGCCGGGGGACGGCAGGGCGTCCGTCGCGCCCTGGGTGGCGTACCAGTCGGGATCGATCCAGATCTCCGCCACCCATTCGACCGAGGTCGGACGAGCCTGCAGCGGACGGCGCGACGGCGGCGTCGGGACGGGCGGCTCGGCCGGCGCCGACTCGGAGCCGGCGGGCGGTGCGGTCGGAGAGACGGCCGCGGGGGACTCAGCTGGGCTCGCTACGGGGCCGGGACCGTCCAGGGATGTATCCGCGGGCTGATCGGAGCCAGCCACGCCTGGCTGGACAGCCTCAGGCTGGGCCTGCTGAGCTTCGGGGCTTGGCGCGTCCGGCGAGGGAAGATCGGGCTGAACGTCCTGGCCCTCGGCTTCGTCGGCCTCTTGGGGTCTCGACAAGCTCGACCAACGGGGGTCGGGTTCGACCTGCCCGGCTTCCGAGTCCTCGGCGTCACCGGGTCTCGACAAGCTCGACCAGCGGTCACCCACCTCGTCGCTTTCCTGGGCGGCGTCAGACCCCGGCAAGCTCGACCAACGATCCGCGTCGCCCTCGGGCGTGGGCAGGCTCGACCACTGCGCGGGTGGGACCTCGGCACTCGGCGTCGCCGAGCGCGGCATGGTGCCGGTGGTGAAGTCGTAGCCGCAGGCCTCGCAGAACAAGGCATCGGGGGCGTTGTTGGTGCCGCAGGCCGGGCACAACGCACCCGGCAGCGGCTGCACCGGTGCGGCAGCGGCCGGCGGCGGGGCGTCCGCGCCCGGGGTCACCGGCAGTCCGCACAGATCGCAGTAGTCCTCAGACTTTGAGGTGTGTCCCGCCGGACAAATCGCCATGTCAGCCCCTGATTCGCGTGGTCTTGGTGGACGCCGTGTCGAGCGCCATCTCGTCGGCCTTGGCGACACCGCGCTTCAGCCGCACCGTGCCGGTCTCGGCGTTGTCGATGTCGACGACCTTGCGCAGCTTCGCGGTGGCTTCGGCGTTGCCGGTCTCGGCGGCGAGCTGGGCGGCGCGGCCCAGCTTGGTGGTCGCCGTCCGTTCGTCCCCGGACGCCTTCGCCTGCAGTCCCTCCTGGATGGCCTGCGCCAGCTCGGTCTGCCCGGTGTAGTGCGCCACTTCGGGATTGATCTGCGCGGTCAGGTTCGTGTCCGAGGACCACTTCGCCTTGACCAGGCCCTGGGTCAACACCTCGGGGCCGACCGCCAACTGGACGCGGGCGGCGAGCTGCTCCTGCCCGACCGACTTGGCCGGCAGCCGGATCTGCACGTGGTAGTCACGCTCCTCATCGCCCCACGAACCGGTCGGGTACGCCTGGGTGAGCGGGTTGATCGGCACGCCACGGTCGGTCAGATCCTCCACGGTGGGGGAGACCTGCCGGACGAACAGCACCTGCGCCCCCTGCGGAATCCAGATCCGCAGGTCGGCCTGCGCCACGCCACGTCCCATCGACTTCTGCATCAACTCGGCGAACACCTGTCCCAGCGCGGACGGGTTCGGAATGATGTCGACGGTGCCGAGCAGTGCCTGCGCGATGGTGCGGATCTCCGAGACCTTCCAATCGACCCCCACGCCGCGGCAGTCCACCTGGAACTGACCGACGCAGTTGCGGATAGCCATGTCGAGCTGCTGCTGGGTCTCGTTGTGGTTTTCGCCGTCGGTGAGCAGGATCGCGTGCTTCTGGGCGAGATGTCCGATCGAGTCGAACAGGGCTTTGGCCAGGTTCAGCCAGTTGCCCATCGCCGTACCGCCGTCGGCGCGGAAGTAGCTGATCGCCCGCCGCGCGTCGGCCCGGGTACGGGCATCCATCCGCACCATGCCGGCTCCGGACTGCACCATCGGGTAGGCCAGGTACGCCTTGTGGTTGCCGGCCACCACGGCGAAGTAGGTGCCGTCGAGAATGTGGTCGAGGGCGACCATCGCCGCTTGCTTCGCCGCCGCCATGTTGACGTTGCCCATCGAACCGGAGGTGTCGACGATGATGATCTCGCCGGCGTCACCGCTGCCGGTCTGCCCGGCCGCTCCGGCACCGCTGCAGGCAACGGTGACGATCGCGTTGACGTCGGTGCCGCCGTCGGGCAGGAACTCGTTCTGGTAGACCGCGGACGTGAACAGGGCCATTCTCAGTCCTTCTCCTCGACACTCGTGCTCGACGCCCTCGCACCGGCGGCGGGCTCGTTGAGGTCGTCCGAAGGTGCTTGTGGCGTCCTGTTCAGGTTAGCCGCCAGCCGAGCCAGGGCCACGGTGATGTTGTCCTTGCCGCCTTGCGAGTTGGCCCACCGCGCCAGGTGACGCGCGATCTGCACAGGCTCGTCGCTCTCGGCGGACGCCGCCTGCAACTGCTCGGCGAGTGCGGTCGGCTCGGAGGCGTAGTTCCACAACCCGTCGGTGCAGAGCAGCAACCAGCCGTCGGACGGCGCCGCGAAGACGCCGGTGTCGGGAACGATGTCATCGGCATCCCGGCCGAGCCAGCGGGTGATCGCGTGCGCCTGGAGGCTGTTCTCGGCCTCTACCCGGGACGCGCCGCCGCGGATCAGCTCTTCGGCCACCGAATGGTCGGTGCTGAGCTGGACGTGGGCGTCGTCGGCGAGGAAGTAGATCCGCGAGTCGCCCAGGGACGCCCAGTGCACCAGACCGTCCTCGACGACGGCGGCCGCCAAGGTGCAGGAGGCGGCGTTGGGGCTGTCGGGGGCGGTGTTCTCGATGACCGCGTGCTGGGCTTCGGCGGTGGCCTCGATCAGCGCGGTGCTGAGTGGGTCGGGTTCGGCTGCGTCGGCAGTGGGTCTCGAGAAGCTCGACCGGCGGTCGTCCGACGAGTTCGCGCGGCGGTCGTCTGACGAGTTCGACCAGCGCCCGGCGAGAACGTCCCGTGCCCGTTCGGCGGCGGCCAGCGCCGCGACGTCGGAGTCCTGGGAGCTGGAGACACCGTCGCAGACGACCAGCACGGCGGCGCGGTCCGGCTCGGACGCCGCCCACAGCGCCATGGCGTCCTCATTGCGGTTGTGCACCAGGCCGCGATCGCACACGCCCGCCAACCAGGACCCCGGAACGGCCTCGAAGTGATCACGTGCCGAGGGCGCCTTGGCGCCACAGGTCTGGCAGTAGCCGTCGGCGTCCACCTCGCCGCCACACTCGACGCAAGGCGGCCTCGACGCCTTCGGCCGGTTGAACTTGACCGTCTCCTCCGTGGTCAACCCAGCCCTGGCCACCGGCCCGACCTCGGGGTGCACGTCGGCACCGCAGTTCTCGCAGTACCGCTGATCGGGCCGCACGGACGCGCTGCAGGACGGGCAGGGCGCGGTCAACGCCAGCGTGCCGTATTCCTGGGCTGCCGCATTCGCGGCCGCCTCGTGCTCAGTGGCCCACAGCGGCCAGGCAGGGGACTCATCGGTCACAGCAGACTCCACCCTCGGATCGCGTTGGCCCTGTCGACCAACTCGGCACGTTCCTCGGCGTCGGCGCTCAGTTGCGCCAGCCGCCGGTAGCAGCTTTCGAGCTTGTCCCGCAGGTCACGCTCGGTGTACGTCGTGGCACCCAGCTTGACCGCACCATTGGACGCCAAGGCGAGCGCCCTGGAGTGAATGTCGGCCTCGAACTTGAGGTGACTGACCTGATCGAGCCGGGCATGCTGCAGCACCCGCAGCGCCTCGGCCAGATGCGCGGCGTCCTTGCCGAGCGCGATCAGGTGCTCGGTGGTCAGCTTCTGGGACTCCTGATAACCGCGGGAGGTCTGCGGGATCAGTTCCAGCGCGGTCAGGGAACCAGGCAGGTCGCCGCGCGAAGCGCGAATCCGGGCCAGTCCGAAGCCGGCGGGTGTCACGTAGTTGGCGTCGGTGACCGCGCAGATCCGGTACAGGCTCTCGGCGACGTCCTGCTGTCCGCCGAACTCGCACGCGACCGCCAACGCCAGCTTGGGTGCCAGCTCGCCGGGGAGTTGACCGTAGACGGCGTTGAACGACGACAGCGCAGTGCTGTGATCGCCGCGCACCAGGGCCCCCAGGCCGGCCATCCAGACCGCACGCCATTCCCACGGATCCTCGGTGAGCAGGGTGTGCACCGACTCGTCCAGCACCCGCTGGTTGCCGGTCTCCAACGCCGCCAGGCAGCGGGCCAGCAGCACCTCGGTGGAGAGCGAGGGGGGCCGGGTCAGCGCGCCCAGCCGATCGACCGGGTCGCTGAGATCAAGGGAGTCGAGCCACGCCGCCTGCGGGTCGCTCGGATCGCGGCGCAGCTGCGGCAGCTGTCGCCAGTCGAAACGGTTGCCCGACACCGACGGCGCCTCGAAGAGCGGCGAGCTGATCGACGTGGACGCCGTCGTGCCGGACGCGGTCGCCACCACCTCGCGCAGCACGCCGAGCATCTGCTGACGCAACTCTTCAGCGGTGTTGAACCGGTCGTTGGGGTCGCGCGCGCAGCACTTCAACAGCAGCCGGTACAGCGAGTCGTACTGTGCGAAGGCAGGCAACTGATCGGCCGGCGGAATGCTGAACTCGAACTCGCTCTGATAGCCGGGCACCTCGGCGCAGAGCACCATCAGCGTGCGCCCGATGGTGAAGATGTCGGACGCCACGGTCGCGCCCGCCTGGGCCACCTCGGGTGCCTGATAGCCGACCGTGCCGTAGATCGCCGAATCGTCGTCGTTCGCCCGCCGGACGCCGCCCAGGTCGATCAGCTTCAACGAGTCGCCGACCTGAATGACGTTGTCGGGCTTGAAATCGCAGTACAGCAGACCGAGATCGTGCAGGTAGCTGAAGGCCGGCAGGATCTCGATCAGGAAGGCCAGCGACTGATCGACCGGCAGCGGGTCGTAACTGCCGCCGTTGGTCTCCATCCGCTGCTTGAGCAGCTGTTTCAACGACCGGCCGCCGACGTACTCCATCACGATGTAGCCGTTGTCGTCATGGGTGACGA
>NZ_JAPUED010000022.1:0-15793 GCF_027492755.1 Micropruina sp.
GGTCTCGACAAGCTCGACCAGCGGTGGGGACGACCGGTGGTGGGCAGAGGTCTCGACAAGCTCGACCAGCGGTGATCTCGACCGACGGGCAACGGTCAGTCCAGCGGCTGCCGTCCGAGGGTTCCGACCAGGGCGGCGCGGTAGTCGTCGCTGGAGAACCGGGCGAGCTCGGCGTGCGCATTGACGGCGTTGGTCGCGATGTCCAGACGCTCGCAGGCCTCGGCGTTCTCGGGATGGGCGGCGAAGCCCTCCAGCCGATCGACCACCGCCTGGGCGCGACGGACCGCCCACTGCTGCTTGGAATCCAGCCGGGCCGCGTACCAGTCGGAGGCCAGCACGGTCTCGCGATCGAACAGGCCGCGCACCTCGGGCGAATCGAGCTCGTGGCCGTCGGCGGTCTTCTCGAAGGCCATGATCTCCAGCAGCGCCCGCAGCGGCGGGATCGCCAGCTCGACCGTGCCATCGTCGAAGTAGGCCTGCGCCACCCGGCGGTGGGTCTCGACGATCACGTCCATGCTGGAGGCGTAGATGTCGAGGTCCTGCAGCTCGGGCCGCAGCATCTCCGGTGTGAACACCACATGCGGGTGCAGGAAGATCCGGCCGAAGTACTTGCGCGCGAAATTCTGCGTCATCCGGTAGCCGAGCCGGCTGGCCCGCACGATGTGGCCGTCGTGCTCGAAGTCCTCCACCCGCTCCAGGTGGCCTTCGGCGATCAGGTTGCGCGCCGACCGCTCCTCGTCGGTCATCCGCGAGAACAGCTCGGGCACCAGCATCGAGATGTCGTGATCGACCCGGACGTTCGGTCCGACATAACCGGCGCAGGACACCCAGCCGTCGTAGCCGGTGAGCACGTAGGACAGCAGCGCCGCGTTCAGGTCGATGATCGCCGGCATCGCGTTGAACGGGCCCTTGGTCAGCGCCCCTTCCGAACCGGCGCCCGTGGTGGACGGCGACTTGCCGGTCATCGAGCTGATGTACTCCATGAACAGCTCGGGCAACTCCATGTAGTGCAACGGGTTGTACGAGCACAGCGCCGGAATCGGGCCGTCCGGGGGGTTGTTGCGGCGTCCGGCGGCGACCACGTCGACCGGCACCGGCAGCGGGGCGTCGGCGGGCAGCTTGGCCGCCAGGTGCATGGCCAGGTCGGCGGCGGCGGTCGCGGCCGCGTTCACCACGTCCGGACGGCGCTGCAGGTAGCGCGGGTTCTTCGACGGCTTACCGTTCACCAGCCGCGGATTCGCCGACGACACCACATAGGACGGGCTGAGATCGTCCGGCTCGTCGGCGAACCGGGCCAGCAGCCCGGCCATCGGGTCGGTGAAGGCGCTGAACGCCACCGCGTCGTCGCGCATCTCACGGGCATCGAACCGGGTCAGCGGCTCGAAGTTGGACAGGAAGTTGTCCGGTCCGGAGATGTCCAGCTCGGTCTGCTTGTCGTAGCCGCGGTGAATGGCGTCGTCCGGGCGCTGGAAGAGCAGGTTCTCGCAGTTCTGGACGTACTTGCGGGACAGCCCGATCGGGCCGGTGGGCACGGCGGTCAGGTGCGCCGGGCCGACGATCGAGGCGGTGATGTCGTCCTCGGTCTGCACCTTCACCGCAGGGTTGAAGTCGTGCCGCAGCCCGAACAGCCGCCACGAGCCGTCGTTGTCGAAGCCGACCCGCAGCATGTTGACGTTGATCCGCTCGCCGTCCAGTCGCAGGGCGTTGCCCTGCCGTCCGTTCATGATGCCGACCGTGAAATGGCTGCGCCAGTCGTCGCCCCACTCGGGCCGGTAGAACCGCTTCACCACGAAGACGAGTTCCTTGACATGCTGCGGAATGCTCTCCAGCCAGGCGTTGTACTCGGCGCTGTAGTCCACCTCGGACGGCGTCAGCAGCTTGATCACACTGCCGATGGAACGCTCGTTGGACAGGATCGTCCGGGTGTCGGTGCCGCGCAGTTCGGGGTCGGCGAACCGGTCGGAATGATCGCGGCCCAGGATCGCCTCGACGGCGTCCATGTCGTTGTCGAAGTCGGCGACGTAGGCGTTGCCGAAGATGAACGCGTCGGTGATCGCCTTGGAGATCTCGGACTTGCCGCCGCCCGAGACGGTGCACGGCTTATGACACGAGGTGACGGTCGCGACGGTCGCCTTCAGGTCCCAGTGCCGCGGATCGGACGGCGACTGGGCCAACTGCACCCGGTACCCGTTGGGGCCGAAATACACCTTGTCGGCACGGAGCCGCAGAGACCGCTCACCGGCTGGGGTGTTCCACGACACCGTCATGGTGCGCAGCGAGTAGGTGGGCCGGGCCGGCACGAGGATGTGCTCGGGATGCTCCAGGTCGATCGCATGCCCCTCGGGCTGCCGGACGAAACGCTCCGGGTCGCGGGTCAGCACGTCGTCGAGCCGGTAGCCGTCGCCGGCCGACTCGTCGGTGTAGCCGCCGCCCAGGTTGTAGGAGGGGAAGACCAGGGCGCCGCCGGAGTGCTCCTCCTCGACATTGCCGAACAGGTTCGCCGAGTAGGAGATCTGGGTCTTGACCTCCTTCTTGCAGTAGCCGAAGTAGTTGTCGGCGATCACCGTGACGATGACGCCGCGGGCGTCCCGGGCACAGACCTTGAAGGCCTTCCCGTCGTTGTACCGCTCGTCGGGGCTCGACCAGCACATGCCGTCCCGCTTCTGCCGGTCGGTGGCGGCGTCGATGTGCGGCAGACCCAGCCCCTTCTTGGTCAGCTTGATCAGATGCGGGGCGAGGATCACGCAGCCGGTGGTGCCGGTCCAGGTGCCCGGGTCGAGCGAGGCGTCGTGTTCGGGCAGGTACGGGTCGCCGCCGTTGCCGAAGATGCCTTCGACGAAATCGAGGTTCGCCACCAGCCCACCGGGCACGATGAACCGGGTCTCCATCCGGCGCTCGGTGGCGTAGCCGGGCACGGCCGGCGAGACCAGCGGACGCAGCAACAGCGAGACGAAGCAGGCCGCAGGGTGATCGGTCTGCGACAGGTAGGGCAGCACCAGATCGGTCTGTGGCGGACGGAAGGCTTCGGTCAGCAGCCTGCCGAAGACCGCCTTCGGGACGGCGATCTTGTCGTCCGGGATGGGTAGTCCGCCTTCTGAGATGTGGAAGACGCCTGCGGTCGTCCGGCGGTCGTTCGCCGGGTTGTGCAGGACGCCGTTGGTCAGCCGGTAGCTGGACAGCAGCGGCGAGCTGAACGCATCGGCGTTCACCGGCAGCGAGAGGACCCGGGCCAGCCCGGGTTCGTCCAGCACCAGGGTGCGCCTGGGCAGATGCGGGCCGTCATCGCCGGCGCCGTCCGTGGCGGGTGCGACATCGGCCAGATAGTCGTCCAGGAACGCCTGAATCCGCTGGTCGGTGGCGCACAGCCGGTCGGAGAGCCGTCGGCTGAGCTCGCGCTGGCGAGCCAAGATGGGCGCGACCAGCTGGGCGCTGGTGGCCTCTTCTGCTTGCAGCGGGACGGACAGGCCGATCAGGGCAAGGCGCAGATTGACCGCGGCGGCGGTGACATCGGGGGACATGTCATCCAGTCTGGTTCACCGATCGGGAGCTGTCAGGCGGTCTGTGCGACATCCCACGATTGTTACCCGGCGGTCTCAGCAGCCAGACGGTTGAGCAGTGTTCGCATTCGGGCGATCAGTTCGGCGGTGGGGTCGGCGTCCGGAACGAAGGGCTCACCGACCAGGATGCGGACGTCGGTGTCGTGGAAGCGCCGGAAGATCACCTGCAGGGTGGCCGCCAGCCATTCCCGGTCGACCCGGGTGCGGGCCCGTCGCACCAGCGGGGTGCGCAGCGCCCGTACCGACAACACGCCGCCGACCGCCAACGGCACCACCCGCAGGTCGGCCACGTGCCGGACGAGCAGATCGGTCGACCGCGCCCAGCGCTCCAAGGATGCGAGGGCGCCGTCGGTCACCATCGGGTCGGGTTCGATGGTCCCGGCCGGAAAGGTCAGCACGGCGCCACCGTGTCGCAGGTGTTCCCGGGCCGACCGCAGGGCTCCGGACGGACGGTCGACGTCCACCCAGATCAGCCGGGCGGCGACGCCGGGCAGTGCGCGGAGAAAGGGCCGGTCGAGCGCGACCACCTTCAGGTCGGGCCGGGCCTGAAGGGCCAGCATCAGGCTGAGCGCGTCGATCACGCCGGGATGATTCGCCACCGCCAGCACTGGCCCGGCGGCCGGGATCAGCTCGCGTCCAACCGTGGTCAGCGAGCGCGCGAAGGTGGGGATCTCGCGGCGGGCGCCGGCGGCCAGGCCGTGCTCGGCCACCTCGTCGTCGAACGCGGCGATCCGGACGGCGAACCCGTGAGACGCCGGTCGCAGCAGCAGCCGGGTCAGCCGGGCCCGCTCGGGCAGATGAAAACCTCGCGCCAGATCGTCGATGGTGGCCTCGGTCAGTGCCTCCAGGCGGCTCCGATCGGACGACATGCCCCGACCCTATGCCGACCCGGCGGGAACCTCCGGTGTGGCCAGCCAGTCGTCCACCTCGCCCAGCCACCGTGACTTGTCGGTCTCAGAGGCCAGGCTGGCCCGGATGCTGGCACGGGCCAACTCGGCCAACTCAGGGTCGGTGAACCCGAGTTGCTCGCGCGCCAGCCGGTACTGGTCGGTGAGCCGGGAGAGGAACAGCAGCGGATCGTCGGCACCCAGCGCAACGGTCGCGCCGGCGTCCACCAGGCGGCGCAACGGCACCTGGGTGATGTCGTCGTAGACGCCCAGGTGCACGTTGGACGAGGGGCACACCTCCAGGGCGATGCCGGAGGCGATCAGCTCCTCCAACAGCGCCGGCTCTTCGGCGCTGCGGACGCCGTGGCCGATCCGGGTGGGCCGCAGGTGCTCCACCACCTGCCGCAGGTGACCGGGGCCGAGCAGCTCGCCGCCGTGCGGGACGCCCGGCAGGCCGGCGGCCCGGGCGATCCGGAAGGCGGGTTCCCAGTCGGCGGTCCGGCCGGAGCGTTCGTTGTTGCTCAGCCCGAAGGCGACCACCCCGTGCTCGCCCGCGTGGCGGGCGGCCAGCCGGGCGATGGCGCGGGCGTCCAACGGGTGCCGGACGCGGCTCGCCGCCACGATGATCGCCACCTGGACGCCGGTCTCGGTGCTGGCCCGCCGGGCCTCGTCCAGGATGATCTCCAGGGCCGCGGGCATGCCGCCCACGTGCGGCGCGTAGCTGGACGGGTCGACCTGGAGTTCCAGCCGGCGGGAGCCCTCCGCCGCGTCGTCGCGGGCGGCCTGGGCGACCACCAGTCGCAGCGCCGCCTCGCTGCAGACCGACTGCCGGGCCATGTCGTAGAGCCGCTGGAAGCGGAACCAGCCGCGCTGGTCGGGCGGCACCAGCAGGCCCTCGGTGTCGACCAGCGATTCGTGCAGGACGATCCCGGCCCACTCCGACAGCGTGCGCAGCGTGGCGATGCTCATCGACCCGGTGAAGTGCAGGTGCAGATGCGCCTTCGGCAACGCATTCAGATCCCGCGGCATCGACCGATGGTGCCACACGCGGCGGGTATCAGTCCTCGTCGCGGCGCTGCGTCGTTCCGGCGCCGCCGTCCGCGCGTTGCCAGCACACGACCAGCTCCTCACGGGTGCCGAACCGCACCAGGTGGCGTCCGACGACGTCCTCCCAACGGTCCAGTTCGGCGGGCTCGGCTCGCAGTTCGAGCAGCAGCGCATCGCTGCCGCGGCTGAGGGTGAGTTCGGCGGTCGGGAACGAGACACTGCCGGTTCCGGTTGCCTCGTCCCAGGCCGCCGGCACCTTCCGGCCCATGTGCGCGGCCAGTTGCTTGGCATAGCGCTCCGGGCGTGCGGTGGCGACGGCGGCGGTCGAAGTCGGGTTCATGGCAGGCAGGCTAATCGGCGCGCGCACGACTGCCGGGGCGGTCGTCTCAGCCTCCGAGGGACCGCATGGGGAGATGAAGTTGGCCCTAGTCTTAGGTAAGCCTTACCTTGCTAACAGCTGAAGATCCCCGACTCAGGATGTGTTCCCTCATGACGCTCGGCACCACCGCCGTCCGCCTGGTCCGCGTGGCGTGCCTGCTGACCGCACTCGCCCTCGGCGTGATCGGCTGCTCCGCCGCACCTGAGCCGGCGGCTTCGGCGACCCAGACCCGAATGGTGACCGACATCACCGGCGCCGAGGTGCAGGTTCCCGACCGGCCGCAGCGGGTCGTCCCGCTCAGCGAACCCACCCTGGACGGCGTCCTGGCACTGGGTGTGACGCCGATCGGCACCGTCTCCGGACGTGGCCAGTCCGGCGTCCCCAACTACCTGGCCGAGAAGACCGTCGGGGTGCCGCTGCTGGGCGGCATCGGCCAGCCCAACTTCGAGGCGATCGGTGCTGCCAAGCCCGATCTGATCCTGGTCGACGGCACCAGCGTCAACAACAACCCCGAGGTGCTCGAAGCGCTCAAGCAGATCGCGCCCGTGGTCTACACCGGCTATGCCGGTGGTGAGTGGCGCACCAACTTCCGGCAGGTCGCCGGAGCGCTCGGGCTGGTCGAGGAGGGCGAGAAGGTGATCGCCGACTACGAGGCCAAGGTGGCCGCCACCAAGGGCTCGCTCGGCGCGAGGCGCGAACAGACCTTCTCGATCGTCCGCTGGCAGGGGACGGCGCCCGCGCTGATCCTCAAGGAGTTGCCGCCCGGCCAGGCGCTGGTCGACCTGGGGCTGCGGCGTCCGACAGCCCAGGACACCTTCGGACGCGGCCATTCCGAACCCGTGTCGCTGGAGAACCTGCAGCAGATCGACGCCGACTACATCTTCTTCGGCACGTTGGGCGGTTCCAGCGTGAGCAATCCCAAGGCCGGTGGCAGCGCTGACCTGGAGGGCGCCAGGAAGGCGCTCGAGGCGGCCAAGCAGGTGCCGGGCTTCACCCGGCTCAACGCCTACCGGCAGGACCACATCATTCTCGTCGACGGCTCGGCGTGGACCTCCACCGGGGGACCGCTGCTGATGAACCGCCTGGTCGACGACGTACGCAACGCGCTCGGATGAGCAGGAGGAATCTGATGGACACGCCCTCTAGGCCGCGTATCGGGGCTAAGGTGCGGAGCTGGCTGGCGGGGTCGACGGCCCTGTTGCTGCTCGGTCTCGGGCAATCGGTGGTCGCGCCATGGGCCGCGGCCGAAGAGACGCCCGAACCCACCCCCTCGACCTCGACGCAGGAGGAGCCGGCACCCGCCGAGACCGAGAAGGCGAAGCCGAGCGAGTCCGCCGAGCCGAAGGAATCCCCCGAGCCGAAGCAGTCGGCCGAGCCGAGCCGGTCCGCCAAGCCTGAACCGGCACCGGAACCGACGAAGTCGGCGACGCCCAGCCGCTCGGCGACGGCCAAGCCGGCACCGAAGGTCGCGGCGGTGCCGAATGCGACCGCCGCTCGCGAAGGTGCCCGGTTCACCACCCCCGACGGCGCCGAGTTCTGGGTGCCGGCCCAGTGGCAGGTGGGCAAGGACCTGGTGATCAGCGGCGCCGGCTGGCGCAACACCGCCGGTGACGCCGGCTCGATCATCGCGGTCAAGCTCGACGGGGGTGCCGTGAAGACCAAGGAGGCCGTGCGTCATCCGGTGACCGGCGACGTGCAGGCCAACAAGACCATCTACGCCGTCGTCCAGGCTGATGCCGGCGGCGAATGGACGCTTCGGCTGCCCTACCCGAGCGCCTCCAACAGCGACGCCGACTGGTCCGCGGGTCAGACCCACACGATCAACCTGCTGACCGGCTCGATGCTCGACGGGGACGTCATCCGCTCCGGCCCGGGCACCACGACGGTGACCGCCGCGCCGGCCCCCGATCCCGACCCGACCGATCCGAAGCCGGATCCCGATCCGGTCGATCCGCCGAATCCGAATCCGGATCCCACCGATCCGAACCCCAACGATCCCGACCCCAACGACCCAGACCCGACGCCCGCCTGCGTGGCGGCCCCGGCCAAGGTCGACGTCTCGCCGTCCGCGGTGGACCTGGGCGGTGTGCTGCGGGTCACCGGATCCGGCTTCTGCCATCCGGCCGAGGGCGGTTCGGTGATCGCGGTCAAGCTCGACGACGGTGCGTACTCCCGACTCGACGCCTCGGTACACGCCAACAAGACGGTGTGGGCGATCATCCCGGCGGGTGCGGACGGCAGCTTCGACGTCCAGCTGCAACTGCCGGACGGCACCGACGCCGGCACCCACGGCTCGACCCCCGGGCTGACCACCGGCGAGCATGCCCTCCGGCTGCTGACCGGGTCCTTCAAGACCGTCGGCGACGTCAAGGACGAGGTGCGCAGCCTCGCGGTGCCGTTCAGCATCAACAGTGCGACCGAGCCGAACGAACCCGCTCCGGGCGACTACACCGACCCCAAAGACCCGTCGGTCAGCTATACCGTGCCCACCACGCTGACAACAGGTGAGCCGATCGTGGTCTCGGGCAAGGGCTGGGTGAACGCGGCCGGCACGAGCGGCAGCGTGATCAGCGTGCTGCTCGACGCGACGAAGTCGGGTGACCCGAACACCGTCTACACCAAGCGCGACGTGGTCGACCCGACCACTTCTGAGGTGGCCGGCGACAAGCGGCTGCACGCCATCGTCCAGGCTTCTGCCGACGGCTCGTGGACGGCCAGCATCCCGTTCCCGACCGCGCAGAACGCCCGGTTGTCCGACGGCAGCTGGAACGAATGGGCGGTCGGCTCGACGCACCAGATCCGGTTCCTGACCGGAAGCGGGGCGCCCAACGACAAGGGCCGTACGTTGGCCGCGGACTTCACCATCGCCGGTGACGGCCCCACTGACCCGGCGACACAGCCGCCGACCTGGGCACACGACACCCTCACCGTCGGCGGGGCGACCGCCTGGGTGCAGAGTGAGGTGGCCACGGCGTCCGCTTCGACGATCAAGATCAAGGGCACCGGCTGGACGAACCAGGCCGGCACCGGCGCCTCGACGGTGGCGCTCAAGCTGAACCACGCCGGCGGCCAGTACGCCCGCACCGGCGGCGGCATCGTGGCGCCCACCGGGGTGGCCGATCCGACCATCTGGAAGCTGCTGGCACCGAGCGGCACGGCGGCGCATCCGAACGTGATCGCCGTTCCGGCCAGCGGCAACTTCGAGATCGAGATCGACGCCCCCGAAGGGTTGCGGGCGGGCCAGTTGCTGACCGCCCAGTTCCTCTCCGGACGGTTCGGCGCCAACGACACGGTGCGCAACGTCACCACCAAGCCGCTGGTGGTCGGCGGTGTCCCGTACATCGAGCAGCCCGACGATGACGACGTCACCTGCACCGCGACGTCCGCCACCCCGGTGGTGACCATCGCCGAGCCTCGGGCCAGCCTGGGCAGCACCCTGCACGTGACCGGCGCCGGCTTCTGCCACCCGGGCGAGAAGCGCGGCGGGTCGACCATCGCCATCAAGATCGACGAGGGCAACGTCAGCCGGCTGAACGACTCACTGCACAGCAACCGGACGATCTGGACGATCGTCCGGGCCAAGGGCTCCGACGGCACCTTCGATATCGAGCTGCAGTTGCCGGACGGCACCACCAAGGGCGTCAACGGCTCGAGCCCGGCCTTCAAGGAGGGCGCGCACACGCTGCGGCTGCTGACCGGCTCGCTGAAGGACGGCGACGCCTCGCGCACGGTGCTGTCGCCGGAGTTCGTGGTCGGCAAGTACCGCCCGACGGGCGTCCCGGAGCCGGTCGAGGCCACCGAAGACCTGACCTCCGCCGCCCGCAACGGGGTGCAGGCGAGCCGCACGGCGAAGGCGTTGACGGTGACCGTGCCCGGTGCCAAGGCCGGCGACTGGATCTACCTCAACACCTACTCGGGCGGTTCGCCGACCGATCCGTGGGGTGCGGCCTGGTTCCGGGCCGGCGCCGGCGGACGGGTGAAGGCGAGCCTCACCGGGGTGACGCTGCCGACCGGCACCAGCAAGCTCTCGGTCCAGTCCGGCAACGAGGGCGAGGTCGGCAAGCTGCTCGGCTGGACGCCGATCACGGTGGCCGGCGAGAAGGCCAACGAGACGCCGTCCGACACCACGACGAGGATCCGGACGATCGTGCGAACGGTGACCACGACCACCACGTCGGCGAGCGACGATTCCTCGCCGACGAAGGTGCCCAACGCGCCCGTGGAGCGGGCCAGCCAGCTGACCGGGCTGAGCAATGGCGACGCCACCGCGAAGGTGGACGGCACCAAGCTCACCGTCACCCTGCCCAAGGGTGCGGCGGGCCAGTGGGTGTACGTCTACCTCTACAGCGGCGCCAGCATCGCCAAGGCGGGCTGGGTGCAGCTGACCGAGGCGAAGGCGTTCAGCGTCGACCTGAAGGGGTTGGCCGACGGCCGTCACCGGGTGGTGGCGGTGAACGCCGACGGCGGGATCGTCGGCTGGGTGGAGGCCAGCAAGGGCAACGTCACCACCGCCGCGCCCACCGTCGGCAACCCGCAGGCACCGGCCGGCCCGGTGACCCCTGCCGATCAGGGCACGGCGGCGCTGACCCAACCCGGCACCGGATCGATGGAGCCGGTGCTGATCGGGGCGGCGGTCGCCGTCCTCGCCGCGGGACTGGTCGGGCTGCGCCGACTGGCCAAGCCGAAGGGAGTGGCGTGATGACACGCGTTCGAACCATCGCCGGCAAGGGCGTCCGGCTGCTGGCAGCGGTGCTGCTCGGCCTCGCCCTGGTGGCCCTGCCGAACCAGCCGGCTGCCGAGGCGATCCCGCCCGGCGGTCCCGGACCGAGCACGCCCGGCACCAGCTCGAGCGTTTCGCCGCGCAGCGTGCAGGCCGGCGGAGTGATCCGGTTCACCGTGCGGGGCTTCCCCAAGGGCGAAACCGTCTACATCAAGATCGACGACGGCCGGCTGTGCAGCAACACCTCACACGGCGCCTGCGTCTACCACTCGCAGAAGATTCCCAGCTCGGGGGTGGTGAACGGCTCGTTCCGGCTGCCCGGCAACCTGAAGAAGGGCAGCCACACGCTGCGCTTCCTGGCCTCGGCCTACATCGACCCGAAGAACCCGAGCAAGGGCACCAAGGGCTACACCAACAAGAGCCCGGCCTTCACGGTGACCGGCGGGTCGTCCGGCTCGAACCAGAACGGCAACAACAACGGTGGCTCCAGCACCACCACGACGACGACCACCACCACGACCGGGAAGCCGAAGACCGGCAAGACCACGTCGTCGGGCAAGGTGGCCAAGCCGGAGACCGGCGGCACGGCGAAGCAGCCGAAGAAGACGCCCAGCGCGCCGTCCGCCGACACCCTGGCGCCCGACAAGGCGGGCACGGTGACCGCCGCGGTGAACGGCGACGCGGCGGTGCTCAGCGTCGGTGCCGACTACGCCGGCGAATGGGCGTTCGTCTACGCCTACTCGGATCCGACGCCGCTCGGCTGGCAGCTGGTCGGTGCCGACGGCACCGTCACGGTCGCCACCACCGGGCTGGCCGCCGGTGAACACCGGCTCGCGGTACTGGACGCCGACGGCAAGCTGCTCGGCTGGACGACCGCGGCCCTGGCCGGTTCGCAGGCACCTGCCCCCGCCCCGAGCGCGCCGGCGCCGGCGGCTCCGGCTGTCGCGGACGCCGGCCCGGGGATCGGTGTCTGGGCGCTGTCCGGCGCGGTGCTGGTCGTCGCGGCCGGCCTGGTCGTCGTGCTGCTGCGCCGCCGACGCGTCGCTGCCGCGTCCGACTGAAACTCGGTGAGCACGACAGGTACCCAACTCCGGGCGGCGACGGCGAAACCCGTCGCCGCCCGGAGCGGTCTGCTCTTCCTCGCGGCGGCGGTGCTGCTCGCCCTGGGCATGATGGCCTCGCTCGGCGTCGGATCGAACCCGATTCCGCCGGGCCGGGTGTGGCAGTTGCTGTGGGCGCCGGACGGCAGCTTCGACGCGGTCGTCGTCCTCGAACAACGGCTGCCCCGCACCCTGGTGCTGGTGGTGGTGGGCGCCGCCCTGGGTGTCGCCGGCGCGTTGATGCAGTCGCTGACCCGCAACCCGCTGGCCGATCCCGGCATCCTCGGCATCAACGCCGGCGCCTCGCTGGCCGTGGTGCTGGCGGTCGCCCTCACCGGCATCAGCGGGATCGGTTTCTACCTGTGGTTCGCCTTCGCCGGGGCTGCGATCGCCGCGATCGGCGTGTACCTCCTGGGCATGGCCGGCCAGGCCTCGCCCTCGCCGGTGCGGCTGGCGCTGGCCGGGGTGGCGATCAGCATGGCGGTGGCGTCCCTGGTGCAGATGGTGATCCTGGCCAACGCGAACGCGTTCAACGAGTTCCGGTTTTGGGCGGCCGGCTCGGTGGAGGGCCGCGGCTATTCGGTGCTGTTCGCCACCGGCGGCTTCGTGGTGGTCGGCCTGGTCCTGGCCTGCTGCCTGGCACCGGCGTTGAACGCGCTCGCCCTCGGTGAGGACGCCGGACGTGCGCTCGGCGTCCGGGTCGGGTTGATCCGCGGCCTGGCGGTGGTGGCGGTGACCGTGCTGGCCGGAGCGGCGACCGCCGCGGCGGGACCGATCATGTTCGTCGGGCTCGGCGTGCCCTACCTGGCCCGGGCCGCGTTCGGCCCCGACCAACGGCTGGTGCTGCCCGGTACCGCCCTGGCCGCCCCGGTGCTGTTGCTGGCCGCCGACGTGGTGGCCCGGCTGGTGGTGCTGCCCGGCGAGGTGCCGGTCGGCGTGGTGGCCGCGATCCTCGGCGGCCCGGCGTTCGTGATGATCGTCCGGCGACCCCGGATCGAGGCCCTCTGATGAGTGACGCTGTCAGGGCGCCCGTGGTCGGCCAGGACCGCCGTCCGGGCTACCGGCGGCTGCGGCTGGGGTCGGCCACTGTGCTGTTGGAGCGCCGCACCGTCGTCGTGGTGCTGTCCGTGCTGGTCGCGTTGCTGGTGCTCGGTGTCTTAGGGCTGCTGATCGGGGACTATCCGCTCAACCTGGGTCAGGCGCTGCGGGCGCTGTTCGGTGTCGGCGGCGACCCGCTCGCCCAGTACTTCGTCCGCAGTCAGCGGGCACCCCGGGTGCTGGCCGCGATCCTGGTCGGAGCGGCGCTGGCCGTCTCGGGTGCGATCTTCCAGTCCATGTCGGACAATCCGCTGGGCAGCCCGGACATCATCGGCTTCACCACCGGATCGGCCAGCGGAGCGCTGCTGGCCATCATCGTGATCGGCGGCGGGCCGGCCGAGACGGCGATCGGGGCGCTGGTCGGCGGCGGCGTGACGGCCGCGATCGTGTACCTGCTGGCCTGGCGGCACGGGCTGAGCGGGGGACGGCTGGTGCTGGTCGGCATCGGCATCGCGGCCGTGCTGCAGGGGCTCAACAACCTGCTGCTGGTGCGGGCCTCACTGACGTCGGCACAGACGGCCGCGCAGTGGCTGGCCGGCTCGTTCAACGCCACCGGTTGGCCGCGGGTCCTGCTGGTCGGCGCCGCGCTGCTGGTGCTGCTGCCGGCCGCCGGGCTGCTGGCCCGTCCGCTGGGGGCGCTGGTGCTGGGCGACGACCTGGCGGCTGCGCTCGGCGTCCGGGTCGAACGCAGCCGGACGCTGCTGGTGGTGGTCGGCGTCGCCCTGGTCGCGGTGGCCACCGCGACCGCCGGGCCGATCGGCTTCGTCGCGCTGGCCGCACCGCAGATCGCCCGCCGGCTCACCCGCACCTCCGGCGTCGGTTTCGGTGCCGCGGCGCTGGTCGGTGGTGCGCTGGTGCTGGCCTCCGACCTGGTGGCGCAGCGGCTGTTCGCCCCCACCCAGCTGGCCGTCGGGGTGGTCACCGGCGTGCTGGGCGGCGGCTATCTGATCTGGCTGTTGGGCAGCCAATGGCGAAAGGGAGCACGATGACCTTCGTGAGCATGGTGGAGCCGGTGACCACGGTGGCGCCGCTGCGCGCCCGCAGCCTGGGTGTCGCTTACGGCGAGCGGCTGGTGCTCGACGGCTTGGACGTCGACCTGCCGGCCGGTGAACTGACGGTGATCGTCGGCCCCAACGGCTGCGGCAAGTCGACGCTGCTGCGCGCCCTGGCCCGGATGGTCCCGGCCCGTTCCGGCGTCGTCGAACTGGACGGCAAACCGATCGGCCACTACCCGACCCGGCAGGTGGCCCGCCGGCTCGGCCTGTTGCCGCAGTCACCGGTCGCCCCGGACGGCATCACCGTCACCGACCTGGTGGCCCGCGGACGCTACCCGCACCAGGGCATCTTCCGGCAGTGGAGCGACACCGACGCGGCCGCCGTCGACGAGGCGATGCACCGCGCCGGGGTCACCGACCTGGCCGACCGGCAGGTCAGCCAGCTGTCCGGCGGGCAGCGGCAACGGGTGTGGATCGCGATGGCGCTCGCCCAGCAGACCCCGATCCTGCTGCTCGACGAGCCGACCACCTACCTCGACGTCGCCCACCAGGTGGAGGTGCTGCGGCTCACCCGCAGCCTGCAGCGCGACGGCTACACCGTCGTCGTTGTGCTGCATGACCTGCACCTGGCGTTCCGCTACGCCACCCAGCTGCTGGTGATGAAGGACGGGCAGATCGTGGCGCAGGGTGACCCGTGCGAGATCGTCACCGCGGAGCTGATCGAGGACGTCTACGGCCTGCCCTGCCGGGTGTTGGCCGACCCCGAGACCGGCCGTCCGCTGGTGATTCCGGCGGGTGACGAATGAGCGCCGGGCCTGTGCCGGGGGCACCCCGGACGCCGCCGAAGGTGCGCCGTCCGGCGCCGGCCCCCCGGGTGGCCACCCCGTCGAGGGTGCTGGCCGCACTGCGAGCCGAAGCCCGTTCGCCGATCATCGAACCGGACGGCGACGAATGGCTGGTCACCTTCTGCTGGCGCGATGCCGAGGCCGACGAGGTGCTGCTGTTCGTCAACCGGCTCACCGACGAACGCGACCTCGACCGTAGCCTGATGGAGCGGCTGCCCGGCACCGACCTGTGGCACCTGAGCTACCGGATGCCGGGGGACTGGCGGGCCTCCTACGCCGTGGTGCCCAAGCGGCCCGGCCGTCCGGCACCGTGGCGTGACCTGGCCGAACAGGTGTCGCTGCGGGCGGCGCTCGACCGGGGACTGCCCGACCCGCTCAACCCTCGTTCGATGCGCAATCGGGTGGGCAATCCGGTCTCCGTGGTGGAGTTGCCGGATGCCCCCACTCAGGCCTGGCTGGCGCCGCGCGGTCCGCTGCGCGGCGTGCTCACCCACCACGAACTCGACGGACGCCGGCCCTCGGTCTACCGGCCTGCCGAGTTCACCCCGGGCGGCCCGGTGCTGGTGGCCCTGGACGGCGAGATGTGGCTCGGCGAGCAGAGCCTGCCGGCCATGGTGGACAACTTGATCGCCGACGGTCTGATCCGCGCACCGCTGGTGCTGCTGGTGCCCGGCGGCGACCGGCTGCAGCGCTGGGCCGAGCTCAACGGCGCCGGCGGGATGCCCGACTGGATCGCCGACGTGCTGCTGCCCTGGGCGGTGGCCGGTCACCAGGCCACCACGCAGGCCGCCGACCGGATCGTCGCCGGGCAGAGCCTGGGTGGTGCGGTGGCGCTGCTCACCGCCGCTGAACGTCCGGACGCCGTCGGCGGCTTCCTCGCCCAGTCCGCGTCCCTGTGGCAGGAGGGGCTGGCCGACCGGGCCGCCACGATGCCGGCCTTGGTGCACGGCTATCTTGAGGTCGGACGCCAGGAGTGGGTGCTGCTGGGGCCCAACCGACAGCTGCATTCCCGGCTCACCGAGACCGGAGTCCGGCACGACTACGCCGAATTCAACGGCGGGCACGACTACGCCTGCTGGCGGGGTGGCATCGCCGACGGGCTACGGGCGATTCTGGCGACCACCGCTGGTTGAGCTTGTCGATGCTTGCAGGTTGAGCTTGTCGA
>NZ_JAPUED010000022.1:15893-28196 GCF_027492755.1 Micropruina sp.
TTCTGGCGACCACCGCTGGTTGAGCTTGTCGATGCTTGCAGGTTGAGCTTGTCGAAACCCCCGATCAGCGCCAGGACTCCCGGTCTCGACAAGCTCGACCAACGGATCTCAGGGCTACTCGGCCGGCACCAGGTCGTTCTCGATGTGCTGCGCCATCACATGCGCCGCGCGGACGACGTCACCGGCCTCGAATGCGGCCAGCAGTTCGCGGTGATCGCGTTGCAGCGAGGCGACGTCTGTGCCTTCGGTGACGGCACCGGTGGCGATCGCATGGCGCAGTGCTTGGATGACGCCCGCGTACAGCCCGACCATCAAGGCGTTGCCGCTGGCCTCCATCACCAGGAAGTGGAACTGACCCGGAGCTTTGGCCCGGCGTCCGCCGAGCGGCTGGTCGGCTTGGGCGGCGGGGCGCTCGAGCGCCTGCCGCATCGCGGTGAGCTGCGCATCGGTGCGCTGCCGGGCGGCGAGCTGTGCGGCCTCGAGTTCGAGTGCCCGCCGGTAGCCGAGTAGATCGGTCGCGCTGAACTCGGACAGATAGTCGGTCAGCACCGAACTCACCGGCATCCGGGAGCGGACGAAGGTGCCGATGCCCGGCATCGGCTCCAGCATGCCCATGCTGGCCAGGGCGCGGACCGCCTCACGCACCGTGGTCTTGCCCACGCCGATCAGCTGCATCAGCTCGGTCTCGGTGGGGATCTTGGAGTTGATCGGCCATTCTCCCGACGAGATCTGGTGGCGCAGGTACGCCAGCGTCCGCCGAGCACGATCCGAGCCGACCTGCACCATTGCCTCCTGTTCGGGCCACGCGGCGTGTGAATTCCAGTCCTCTCGAAAATACCCGGTTGCGCATTCGATTAATGACCATTTCCGGTTGTGATTAGGCACCTTTTGGTGCATTTTTCGTGCTTTAAATCCGGCGGATGCGCGGTTCGCTCGGGAGGTCACGCAACTGGGCCCCGGCAAGGAGTCGCTCGGCGGCGTCGCCCTGCCGGGGCCCGGTGCATCCGTGTCAGGTCAGCCGGCCAGGTCCTTGCACTGGCCCAGGGCCTTGCCGCCCACCGTGTTGACCGCACCGGGGACGAATCCGCCCGACACACCAGGAAGTCCCGCGCAGATCAGGTTGCGCTTGATGTTGTTCTGCACCACGTACACGACCCCTGCGGCGTCCGGATGGTCTTCCACGATCTTGATGTTCAGCAGCGTCACGCTCTTGCCGACCTTGTTGAACATCACGCCGAGCCAGTTCGTGGTCAGGTGGCTGGCCCACAGGTTGCCCTTGACCGTGTTGTTCTTCACCGACCACGGGATCACCGGTGACCCGCCACCGACGATGGTGAGGTTCTGGCCGACGGTGATCCCGTTGATCAGCACGACCGCGCTGCCGAGTGCGGTGACGTTGCCCTTCACGGCGATCTTGGAGAACACGTTCACGTCCTCGATCGGGTTCCCGTCGGCGTCGACGCAGGGATGGGCCGAGTTGCCCATCAGCACGGTCGGCTGACAGCCCAGACCGAGCGTCGAGCCGCGGCCGGCGTTGACGTTCCTGCCGACGGTGATGGTGGACGGCGAACTCTGCGCGTCGAGGACGGCGCCCTTCCGGACCGTGATGTCGCCCTTCACCGTGATCACGGCGTTCTTGGCGACCGCGCAGGTGCCGGTCACCGTGATGCTCGAATAGGTGCCCGAGCCGATCTCACCACCGGTGCAGACGAGTGCGCGGGCCTTCCCATGCCCGGGCGAGTACCCGTGTGCCTCGGCGGTCAGTCCTCCGCTCAGCATCAGACCGGCCGCGGCAGCGAGTGCCATCGCCGTCCTCCCCACAACGACTCCGCGCATTTGACTCGTCCCCTCCCGTATAGGCCCCACCCCACGTGCGGCTAGAGGCGTTGCTACTCCTCGGGCGTCTGACAGGTCAAGAAGATCCGGGTCAAGGTGGCGAAAGTACTTACGAACGCCCGCGGGGATCGAGCAGTAGCGGGACGCGGTGGAAGCCGCCCACCGGCGGTTGTTCCCGCTCGGGAACCGCCTCAGGATCCAGCGCGATCCGATGCCGTCCCAGCATCGCGCGGACCAGCACCCGCAGCTCCAGCGTGGCCAGCGCGCGGCCGGGGCAGACGTGCGGCCCCGCTCCGTAGACCAGGTTCTTGGCGGCGTTCGCCTCGGGCGCGTAGCCCTCCGGATCGGCGAACACCGCCGGATCGCGGTTGGCGGCCGTCCAGTTGATCACCAGCTGCTCGCCGGGTGCGATCGGCTGGCCGTTCAGCACCGTGTCGACGGTGGCCACCCGGCGGTTGGAGACGAACGGGTCGTCGATCCGCAGGATCTCGTCCAGCGCGGCGTCGAAAGAGTCGTTGGCGGCGTCGACGAGCTCGTCCTGCAACTCGGGGTGGGTGGCCAGCCAGTACAGGACGACGCCGGTGCACAACGCCAGCGAGCCCAGGTCGCCGCCGGTCCAGTTGCGCAGCACCGAGACGATCTCGTCCTCACCGAGCGGCCTGCCGTCGTGATGCTTCACCCGCATCAGCTCGTCGGTCAGGTCCTCCGGCGGCCCTGGCCTGCGGATCCGCCGGAAACTCAGCAGCCGATGAATGATCGCGTCGAAACGATGGGCGACCGCCGCCGTCCGTTCCAGTTCGCCGGACCGGGTGGCGGCGTGATTGTCCTCCATCCAGGCCAGCAACTCGGGTTCGATATCGGACGGCCAGCCCAGCCACGCCGACTGCGCCCGGACGGCGTAGACCGAACCGAGTTCGCCGACGGCGTCCAGCCTGCTCCCGGCCGGCACGGAAGCGGCCAGCTGGTCCGCGATGCGCTCCAGCGTCGGTTCCAGCCCGGTGAGCCGCTCGGGGGCGAGGAACGGGTCGAGCAGCTCGCGCGCCTCACGGTGCGCCGCGCCGTCCAGCCCGTTGGGTACCTGCAGGAAGCGGGAGACATGGCTGGAGAAGGTCTCCGGATCGGTCACCACCGCCACCGCGTCGGCGTGCCGGACGACGACCCAGCGGCCGTTGTCGTTCCGGGTCAGCGGCTCGTGGTGGAGGGCGTCGTAGCGGGTCCGCGGGTCGTTCGCGTACGGGCAGCCGGTCGTGGCCTGGCTCATCGTGGTTCCCTTTCCTGGATTTGCTCAGACGTGGCCCGCTCCGTCCAGTTGATCGATGATGTAGCCGAGCATCGGGCCGACCACGCCGAGAGCGTCGCGGATGCCGCCGCGCGAACCCGGGACGGCCAGCAGCAACACCGGCGGCCCTTGCTCGGGCCGGACGACGCCGGCGATCTCGCGCGAGACCAGAGCGACCGGGGTGTGCCCGTAGCCCTGCCTCCGGATCTCTTCGGCGATCCCGGGCATCTCGTAGCTGAGCAGCCCGGCGACCACGTCGGCGGTGTGGTCGTTGGGGCCGATGCCGGTGCCGCCGCAGGCCAGCACCACCCGGGCGCCCGCCGCGATCGCCTCGGCGATGGCCGTCCGGATCCGCGCCGGGTCGTCCGGGACGGCGGCCTTCGTCGCAGCGACCCCGAGGTCGTCCAACAAACCCACCGCGACCGGGCCGCCGCGGTCGGCGTCCGCTCCGGAGACGACCTCGTCGGAGACGACGAGCACCGCCGCCGACAGCCGTCCGGGCGACTCAGGCGCGAGCATCGCGCAGCATGCCTCCCAGCACCAGGGCGAGGGTCGCCGCGATCAGCAGCAGCCACAGCCCCAGCGAGTACGAGTTGGTGTCGGCGTGGTAGGTCGCGCCCATCACCAGCGGCGGGAAGTAGCCGCCCAGGCCTCCGGCCGCGGCAACCACACCGCTGACCGCGCCGACCTTGTCCTTGGGCGTCGACGGGCCGATCCAGGCGAACACCGCACCCATGCCCAGGCCCATGAACGCGGCCATGGCCAGGAAGGTGGCTCCGGTGACGATGCCCTCCGGCGGTTGCGACCCGACAACGTAGGCCAGGATGGACACGCCGGCCAGCGAGACCAGGGCGACCACCTTGGGGCCGAACCGGTCGGCCAGGATGCCGCCGATCGGGCGTGCGATCACGGCGGCGACCGCGAAGACGGCCGTTCGGGTACCGGCGCCGACGGGGTCCACCTCGGCGGGGTAGACGGTGGTCAGGTACTTCGGCAGATAGGTGGAGAAGGCCACGAAGCCGCCGAACACGATCGCGTACAGGAACGACATCTGCCAGGTGACGGCCAGCTTCAGGGCCCCCATCACCTTCGGCACCAGCGGCTGGTGGCTGGGCGTCCAGGCCGGTGAGTCCCGTAGGAAGAACCAGACCAGGGCGGCCATGCCGACCATCGCGGCGGCGATCAGCAGATGGGTGGGGAAGAATCCGATCGCCAGCGCCAGCCGCGGGGTGAAGAACGCCGAGACGGCGGTGCCGACCATGCCCATGCCGAAGACGCCGTTGGCGAAACCGCGTCGCGACGGCTCGTACCAGGCGCTGGAGAACGGAATGCCGACGGCGAAGATGGTGCCGGCGACGCCCAGGTAGAAGCCGGCACCGATCAGCAGCGGGAAGCTCTTGATCACCCCGGCCAAGGCGACCAGCAGCACCGCCGGCGCCGAGCCGAGCAGCACCAGGGCGAACATCTTTCGGCCGCCGAACCGGTCGGTCAGGGCGCCGACGACCACCCGGCCCAGCGCCCCGACCAGCACGGGGGTGGCCAGCATCAGCGAGATCTGGCCCTCGGAGAGCCCCAGTTCGGTGGCGTAGGTCTTCTGCAGCGGGGCGATGGACATCCAGGCCCAGAAGCCGATGGTGGAGGCAAGGGTGGCCAGCAGCACCTGGCCGAACTGTCCCTTGAGCTGGGACGGGGTTGTGGTCTCAGCGGTTGTGGTCACGGGATTCCTCTCGGGAACAGGTGATCGGGTCTCGACTCGGCCGGCGTTGGCGTCCGATCGAGCTATTTGCGGGTCTTGTGTCGATCTTCGGTGCCGATCGGATCCCAGCCGGCACGCTTCATGCCGGTGGTGTGGGTCATCGGATTGGCATCGCGGGTGCGGTAGACGATGTAGGGACGGAACAGGTAGTGGAACGGCACGGTGAAGGCGTGCACCAGCCGGGTGAACGGCAGGATCATGAACAGCGCGAAACCCATCAGGACGTGGATCTTGAACTGGATGGTGGACGCGGCCATCGCGTCGATGTTCGGCTGGAAGATCATCAGCGAGCGGAACCAGATCGAGACCGTCTCGCGGTAGTTGTGGTGGTGACCGTCGGGGGTGTGATCGCCGGTCAGGGTGGCCCAGATGCCCAGCAGGATGGCGCCGGCGAGGATCACGTACATGAACTTGTCGTTGGCGGTGGTGGCCATGAACACCGGTCCGGTGGTGCGCCGCCGATAGATCAGCATCGCGATGCCGACCACGGTGCCGAGACCCGCCAGCCCGCCGCCGTACAGGGCGAAGGCGTGGTAGGTGTCCTGGCTGATCACCAGGTCGGTCCAGGCCTTCGGAATCAGCAGGCCGACCAGGTGGCCCGCCAGCACGCCGAACAGCGAATAGTGGAACAGTGGCGAGGCGATCCGCAGCAGCTTTGACTCGTAGAGCTGGGTCGAGCGGGTCGTCCAGCCGAACTGGTCGTAGCGGTAGCGCCAGATCAGTCCGCCGATCAGCACCACCAGCGTCAGGTAGGGCAGCACGCCCCACAACAGCAGGTCCATCTCAACTCCTCTGCAGTTCGGGCGTGGGCATCGCGGGCATGCCGAGGAAGGCCGCATTGGGTTCGGCCCCGTAGGGTTCGAGGCCGACGCTTTCCACCGGCTGGATCGCCTGGACGAGCTGCTGCACCTCGGTGCGGCTCTTCGGGGATTCGCCGGGCAGCGTCGCGCAGATGGCGCGCAGCACGCCGGCGTGCGGCAGGTCGTCCTCTTCCAGGCCGATCCGCAACAGTTCCAGGCTGGGACGCCACTGCTGCAGCAGTTCGGCGCCCCGCTCAGGGTCGTGGACGGCGAACTCGAGCACCATCGGCAGGTGGTCGGGCAGCTCGCCGCCGGTGTCGACCAGCAGCCCGGAATCGCGGTACACCTTCTTGAACCGGGCCAGTACCTCGCCGCGGCGACGGGTGTCGCCCTCGGTCCAGTAGGTGAGGTGCAGGGCGTGCCGACGCGACAGGTCGAACTCCTGGACGTGGAACGACTGCAGGGTGATCAGGTCCGAGCCGCGCAGGTGGCCCAGCACGTCGGCGAACTGCGCCGCGACCGGGGTGCCGGCCAGCGCCGCCTCGATGGTGTCGAGCGAAGCCAGCAGCGATTCGTCCGGGTAGCTCAGCACCAGCGACGCGGCCTGATAGGTCACCGGCGTGCTCATGTCGGTTGCCCCGTCTCCGAAGTGTCGTCGGCCGTCTGCCGTAGCCGGGACGCGTTGAACAGCTCCAGCGCGACCGGCACCGGGCGTCCGGACGCCTCGCCGAACGGCCCGGACTCGAACATGCCGGGGCCCTCCTCGAAGTCGAGCGAGCAGCCCATCTCTTCGAGGTTGTGAGCCTGCTCGACGTGCGCCTTCGGGATGACGTAGCGCTCGTCGTACTTGGCGATCGCCAGCAGCCGGTACATCCGCTCGATCTCGGCGCCGGTCATCCCGACCGCGGTGGCCAACTCCTCGTCGCGGCCCAGGTCGAGGGTGACGCCCCGCATGTAGGAGCGCATCGCGGCCAGCTTCTGCAGCACCCGGGTGACCACCTCGGTGTCACCGGCGGTGAACAGCTCGGCCAGGTACTCCACCGGAATGCGCAGCTCGTCGATCGCCCCGAACAAGTTGTTGGCCTGCTCGCCGTCGTGGCCCTGGCTCTTCAGCAGGTCGACCACCGGCGACAGCGGCGGGATGTACCAGACCATCGGCATCGTCCGGTACTCCGGGTGCAGCGGCAGGGCGACTTTGTAGTCCTTGATCAGCGCATAGATCGGTGACCGCTTGGCGGCGTCGATCCAGTCGTCCGGAATGTCGGCGGCCCGCGCGGCGGCCTCGATCTTCGGGTCGTGCGGGTCGAGGATCACGTCGAGCTGCGCCTGATAGAGCGCCTTCTCGTCCTTGGTCGCGGCGGCGGCGGTGACGGCGTCCGCGTCGTAGAGGATGATCCCGATATAGCGCAGCCGGCCCACACAGGTCTCCGAGCACACCGTCGGCAGCCCGACCTCGAGGCGCGGGTAGCAGAAGGTGCACTTCTCGGCCTTGCCGCTGCGGTGATTGAAGTAGATCTTCTTGTACGGGCAGCCGGTGATGCATTGCCGCCAGCCGCGGCAGCGGTCCTGGTCGACCAGCACGATGCCGTCCTCGGCGCGCTTGTAGATCGCGCCCGAGGGGCACGACGCCATGCACGACGGGTTCAGGCAGTGCTCACAGATCCGCGGCAGGAAGAACATGAAGCTCTTCTCGTACTCGAATTTGATCTGCTGGTTCGCCTCGGCGCGCAGCTTCTCGATCACCGGGTCGACCTCGCCGGTGGCGTAGGTGCCGCCCAGCGAGTCGTCCCAGTTCGCCGACCAGTCGATGGTGGTGTTCTTGCCGGTGATCAGCGATTTGGGCCGGGCGACCGGGAAGTCGTCGCCGAGCGGCGCCTTCACCAGGTTGTCGTAGTCGTAGGTCCACGGCTCGTAGTAGTCGTGCAGTTCGGGCTGCACCGGTGAGGCGAAGATGCTGAACAGCTTCTGGAACCGGCCGCCGGCCCGCAGTTTCAACCGTCCGGACGCCGTCCGCACCCAGCCGCCGCGCCATTTCGCCTGGTCCTCGTAGCGGCGCGGATAACCCAGCCCCGGCCGGGTCTCCACATTGTTGAACCAGACGTATTCGGTGCCGGCCCGGTTCGTCCAGGCCTGCTTGCAGGTGACCGAGCAGGTGTGGCACCCGATGCACTTGTCGAGGTTCATCACCATGCCGACCTGAGCCATGATCCTCATCAGTACTGCACCTCCTGCGAGCGGCGGCGGACGGTCGAGACGATGTCCCGCTGCACGCCGGTGGGTCCGAGATAGTTGAACGCGTAGGCCAGATGGGCGTAGCCGCCGATCAGGTGGGTGGGTTTCATCAAGATGCGGGTCACCGAGTTGTGGATGCCGCCGCGGCGTCCGGTGGCCTCCGACTTGGGAATGTCGATGGTCCGCTCCTGGGCGTGCTGGACGAAGCAGACGCCGTCCGGCAACTTGTGGCTGACCACCGCGCGGGCGACGAACACGCCGTTGGCGTTGGTCAACTCGATCCACTCGTTGTCTTTGACGCCGATGGAGTTCGCGTCGTTGACGCTCAGCCAGGCCTGCGGCCCGCCGCGGCCCAAGCTCAGCATGAACAGGTTGTCCTGGTATTCGGAGTGGATCGACCACTTGTTGTGCACCGTCAGGTAGCGCAACACGATCGCCTTCTCGCCGTTCGGGCCGAGTTCCGGCTCACCGAAGGCGCGGCTCATGTCCAGCGGCGGACGGAAGGTCGGCAACTGCTCGCCGGCGTCGATGATCCAGTCGTGGTCGATGAAGAAGTGCATCCGGCCCGACAAGGTGTGCCATGGCTTGAGCCGTTCGGTGTTGATGGTGAACGCGGCGTAGCGGCGTCCGCCGGTCTCCGACCCGGACCACTCCGGTGAGGTGATCACCGGCTGCGGCGAGGCCTGGGTGGAGGCGAAGGTGATGATCTTCTCCTCCGAGCCCTCGGAGAGATCGGCCAGCTTGCGCCCGGTCTTGCGTTCCAGGTCGCGGAAGCCGTGGGTGGCGAGCTCGCCGTTGGTGGTGCCCGAGCAGGTCAGGATCGCCTCGGCGAAGCGCTGGTCGGTGTCGATCGCCGGACGCCCGGCGGCGGGGCCGTCCGGCATCACGCCGTGCAGCCGGGCCAGTCGATTGACCGGCCCGGTCATGTCGTAGTTGATGTTCTTCACCGTGAAGCCGAGCCGGTCGGCCAGCGGGCCGACGCTGGACAGTTTGTCGGCGATCGCGGTGTAGTCGCGCTCGACCACCGCCAACACCGGCGCGTTCTGCCCCGGCACGCAGGGCAGATCGGTACCGCGCCAATCGGGGACCACACCGCCCGGTTGGGCGATCTGACCAGGCGTGTCGTGCTGCAACGGGACGGCGACCAGGTCGGAACGGGTGCCCAGATGCTTCTTGGCCAGCGTGCTCACCGCGCGGGCCAGCGTGTGGAAGATGTCGAAGTCGGTGCGGGCCTCCCAGGGCGGGTCGATCGCCGGAGTGAAGGCATGCACGAACGGGTGCATGTCGGTGGAGGAGATGTCGTGCTTCTCGTACCAGGTGGCGGCCGGGAAGACGATGTCGGAGAGCAGCGTCGTCGACGTCATCCGGAAGTCGGCGCTGATCAGCAGGTCGAGCTTGCCCTCGGGTGCCTCGTCGCGCCACTTCACCACGCTCGGGTGCCGGTCGGCGCCGTGGTCGTTCGGCATCAGGTTGTTGTGGGTGCCGAGCAGATGCTTGAGGAAGTACTCGTTGCCCTTCGCCGAGGAACCCATGATGTTGGAACGCCAGACGATCATCGTCCGCGGCCAGTTCTCGGGTGCGTCGATGTCCTCCAGCGCCGACTTCAGCTCACCGGATTTCAGCTTGCCGGCGATCCACTCCTGGACGGTCTCGGCCTCGCCCCGCTCCACCGCGGCTTTGGCCTCGTCGGCCAGGTCGAGCGGGTTGCGGTCGAATTGCGGGTAGAACGGCATCCAGCCGAGCCGGTTCGACAGCGCCAGGGCGTCCGCGGTGTGCAGGCCGTTCAGCTTGCCGGTCGACAGCGGCGAGGTGATGGTGTCGGCCGAGTAGCCGTCGGTGCGCCACTGGTCGGTGTGCATGTACCAGTAGCCGGTGCCGATCACGGTGCGCGGCGGACGGCTCCAGTCCAGTGCGTTGGCCAGGTTGAACCAACCGGTCATCGGGCGGCACTTCTCCTGGCCGACGTAGTGCGCCCAGCCGCCGCCGTTGCGTCCGATCGAGCCGGTCAGCATCAGCAGCGCGATGATCGCCCGGTAGGTGACGTCGGCGTGGAACCAGTGGCAGATGCCGGCGCCGATCAGGATCATCGTGCGGCCCTTGGAGACCTCGGAGTTGGCGGCGAACTCGCGGGCGATCCGCAGGCACGCCTCCGCCGGGACCGAGGTGATCGCCTCTTGCCAGGCCGGGGTGTACGGGGTCTCGGCGTCGTCGTAGCCGGACGGCCAATGCCCCGGCAGCCCGTCGCGGCCGACGCCGTACTGGGCCAGCATCAGGTCGAGCACGGTGGTGACCCGGTAGTCGCCGACCCGCTTGGTGGGGACGCCGCGGCGGATGATGCTGCCCTCGCCACGCGGATCCTCGAAGCAGGGCAGCGCGATCTCGGCCGGCTCGTACTCGTCGGTCTCGAGCAGCGACAGCGCCGGATCGAGGTCGCCCAGCACCAGGTTCCAGTTGCCCGGGCCGTCCTCGGAGTAGCGGTAGCCCATCGAGCCCTTCGGCACCGCCGGGGCGTTCGTGGCGGCGTCCCAGATCACCGTCTTGAACGCGTCGTGCTTGGTGCCGGAGCCCATCCCCAGATCTTCGGCGGTCAAGAACTTGGACGCGGTCAGGCCGTGGCCGTCCGGGTGTTCGACGAGCTTCACCAGCATGCCCAGGTCGGTGTACTGGCGGACGTAGTCGCGGAAGAACGGGGTCTGCTTCTCGACGTAGTGCTCTTTGAGGATGACGTGCCCCATGGCCATCGCCAGGGCGGCGTCGGTGCCGGCCTGGGCGGGCAGCCATTCGTCGGCGAATTTCACGTTGTCGGCGTAGTCGGGGGCGACCGTGACCACCTTGGTGCCGCGGTAGCGCACCTCGGCCATCCAGTGCGCATCCGGCGTCCGGGTGACCGGAATGTTGGAGCCCCACATCATCAGGTAGGTGGAGTCCCACCAGTCGCCGGACTCGGGCACGTCGGTCTGGTCGCCGAAGACCTGCGGTGAGGCCACCGGCAGGTCGGCGTACCAGTCGTAGAAGGACGCCATCGCGCCGCCGATCAGGTGGTTGAACCGGGTGCCGATGGCGTGGCTGACGATCGACATCGCCGGGATCGGGCTGAACGACACGCAGCGGTCGGGGCCGTAGGTCTTGATCGTGTGCACATAGGACGCCGCGGCGATCTCGACTGCCTCGGCCCAGCTCATCCGGACCAGGCCGCCCTTGCCGCGGGCCTGCTGGTAGCGGCGGCGCTTGGCCGGGTCGGTGGAGATCTCACGGAAGGCCTCGACCGGGTCGCCGAGCCGCTTCTTGGCCTCTCGGTACATCTCCAGCAGCACGCCGCGTCCGTACGGGTAGCGCACCCGGGTCGGGCTGTAGGTATACCAGGAGAACGCGGCGCCGCGGGGGCAGCCGCGGGGCTCGTACTCGGGCCGATCCGGCCCGGTGCTGGGGTAGTCGGTCTGCTGCGACTCCCAGGTGATGATGCCGTCCTTGACGTACACCTTCCAAGAGCACGAGCCGGTGCAGTTCACCCCGTGAGTGGAGCGAACGACCTTGTCATGGCTCCATCGGTCGCGGTAGAAGACGTCGCCCTTGCGGCCGCCCTCGCGGAAGACGGCGCGGCCGTCGTCGGTCTCGTCCCACTTGGTGAAGAACTTGCCCAGCTTGAGCAGCGCATCGGCTGCCGGACCATCCAGGTGTGCCTGCCCAGTCGTCATAACGCTTGCCTATCAAGGCAGCGGGCGCCTGTCTTTTTTTCAACGAAAATCTTGCGAATAACGTGTCCGGCTAGTGGTGGCGACGCCTGACAATCAGTCGTCGCCGACTCCGCAACTACGGCTGAAACACGAGATCTGACACGCGTTCGCGGTCACAATGCGACTCGTGCGGCGATACAGGCATCGGCTGATATTTGGATGAGACTTCCCTGTCGCATGGGTCCTGTGGCCGGTCAGGCGCCGACGATCAGCGGTGAGGCGCGCCCGAGGGCCAGTAGTGATCCTCGTTCAGGGTGCGGGCGCCGAAGATCGCCTGCCCGACCCGGACGCAGGTGGCACCCTCCTCGACCGCCACCTCGTAGTCGCCCGACATGCCCATCGACAGCCCACCCGGACCGAGCAGATCCGGCTCGTTGTCACGAGACCGATCGCGCAGCTCACGCAGTCGGACGAAACAGGCGCGGACCCGCTCGACGTCGGAGGTGAACAGGGCGAGCGTCATCAGGCCCTGCACCTTGAGGCTGGCGTAGTGCGGGAGCTGGCGAAGGAACGCGGGAACCTCGTCGGGCGCCAAGCCGTACTTCGACTCCTCCGCGGAGGTGTTCACCTGCACGTACACGTCGAGGGAGCGCCCGGCGGCCTGAAGACGGCGGTCCAACGCCTCGGCGACCCGCAGGCTGTCCAGGGCCTGGAACTCGGCGGCGA
>NZ_JAPUED010000023.1 GCF_027492755.1 Micropruina sp.
CCCCGACGACTGGCCGGTCACCCCGCGCCGCACCTCGGCGTCCGAGGACTGACCCTGGAGGCACCGAGATCCGGGTGATCGCCCGTCCCAATACCGGAGCGGCGTGACGGCCTCCGCCGAACCAGCGGCATGCCATGGCAGGCTGACCCCGTGCACCGCCTGCTCCGCCCGTTTCCGTGGCGTCAGCTCGGTCATCTGTCACTGGGGATCGTGCTGGCTCCGCTGCAGGGCGTGGTGCTCGCCGCGGTGGCGGTGACGATTCCGTTGACGGTGTTCACTCCGCGGCCGTTTCTGGGGCTCGCCCGGGTCTTCGCCGGGCTGATCGCCCTGGAGCGGGAACGGTTCACCGTCCTGCACGACCGCGCACCCGCACTCACCCTGACCCTGCCTGCTCGCACCCGGCCGCCGATCGAGCGGGTTCGGGACACGCTGCGTGACCCAGGCTTTCGGCGTGCGGCCGGCTACGTCGTGGTCCGGTTCACCCTCGCGGCACTCGACGTGGTCGCGCTGAGCCTGGTGGTCACCCTGCCATCCCTGCTGCTCGTCGCGCAGCTCGCGGCGGTGGTGTTCTCCTACCAGCCGCTCGCCGTGCTCTACCTGAGCGACGCCAAGATGATGCTGCTGGCGAATCCGGTCGCGGCGGTGATCGTGCTCACGGTGGCCGCGCCCGCACTGATCCGCGGCTTGGCCTGGTTGGACGGCTGGGTCAGCCAGGCGCTCCTCGGCAGTCCCGAGTCCGCGGCGCTGGCCCGCCGCGTGGGTGAACTCGTCGAGGCCCGCACCCTCACCGTGACCTCGGCGGACGCCGAACGGACCCGCCTGGAGCGCGACCTGCACGACGGCGCCCAGCAGCGGCTGATCGCCCTGTCGATCCTGCTCGGCCAGGCCGAGACTCGGCTGGCGTCCGAGCCGGACACCGGAACGCTGGCGCTGGTCCGCCGAGCTCGGGTCGAGACCAGCGGCACCATCGACGAGCTACGCACCCTGACCCGAGGCCTTCGACCACCGATCCTGGAGGCCCGCGGCCTGGACGCCGCACTCTCGGCGGTCGCCGCCCGGCTGCCGATGCCGGTCACCATCGAGACCCGGATCGACCGCCGGCCCGATCCGGCCATCGAGGCCATGTGCTACTTCGCCGTGGCCGAGCTGCTCACCAACGTCGCCAAACATGCGGCCGGGGCTGCGGCGTCCGTCGACCTGGTCCGTGACCGCACCCTGATCCGCGCAACGGTGACCGACGCCGGTCCCGGCGGCGCGGAGGTCACCGGTGGCACCGGCCTGAGCGGCATCGCCCACCGGCTCACCGGCGTGGACGGCCGGCTCTTCCTGTCCAGTCCGCCGGGCGGGCCGACGGTGGTCACCGTGGAGGTGCCATGCGGGTGATCCTGGCCGAGGACTCGGGGCTGCTCCGTGAGGTGTTGACCGGCGCGCTCACCGAACGCGGCATCGAGGTGGTCGCCGCAGTCCCGGACGCCGAGCAGCTGCTGCGGGCGGTCGAGGCGACGCCCGACCTGGACGTGGCCATCGTCGACGTCCGGATGCCGCCGACCTTCACCGATGAGGGTCTCCGAGCGGCCCTGTGGCTACGCCGGCGGCGGCCGGAACTGGGTGTACTGATCCTCAGCCAGTACGTGGAAGAGCGCTACGCCTCCGAGGTGCTCGCCGCCGGCGCCCGCGGACTCGGCTACCTGCTGAAGGACCAGGTGGCCGACCTGGCCGAGTTCTCCGACGCGCTCGGCAGGGTCGCCTCAGGCGGCACGGCGCTGGACCCGGACGTGGTGAGCCAGCTGGTCAGCCGCAGCCGTCACGCCGGCGCGCTTTCCCGGCTCACCCCGCGCGAACGTGAGGTTCTCGCCGGCATGGCGGAGGGCCGCTCCAACGCCGGGATCGCGGCCCAGCTGGTGGTCGGCGAAGGCGCGGTGGAGAAGCATGTGACAAGCATCTTCGCCAAGCTCGACCTGGCCGGCGCCGGGGGCCGGCACCGGCGGGTGCAGGCCGTCCTGGCCTACCTGGGCGAGGGTCGCTGATGCGGCGCCTGGGGATTCGGCTGGCCGCCGTCGTGGCCACAGCCATGGTGCTGGTCAGTGGCGCCTTCTGGTTCCGCGAACTGCTGGTCGAGAACCGCTCCGACTACGTCGACTGGTCGAAACCGACCACCATCGAGGTGGACGCCGACGCCGGCGTCCTGGTCAGCGTTGAACGGGGCCGGCCAGGCGACGGCGTGGTCGCCGACCTTCAATGGCGGTCCCGCTCCACGTTCGGCGGGCCCGAGGTGATCATCGAGTCTGGCCTGGTGACGGCCCGTTGCCGCACCCCTACCCCGTTGAGCCGGTGCGCCATCTGGCTCACCGTCCGCACCGCCGACCCAGCCGTCCGGGTGGTGGTCATCCAGCGGCCCGGCGCGACGCTCGGCGGCATCGATCAGCGGCTGAACGTCGAGGTGCGCCCGGCGCCCTGACCGGGGGTTATCCCCACCCCGGTTCGGTGGCTGCCCCCGACGCGAGGCCGAGGACGCGGGCACGACGCTCGGCGCATGTGGTCATTGCTGTCCCGCACCCTTCCCCGCCGCGCCGCCGGATGGCTGCTGGCCGGCGCCGCCCTCGCCGCGTGCGCGGTCGCGTCGTGCGCCGGCTCCATCGATCTCGCCGTGTATCTGCGGGCGGCATCGGAACTGGCCGACGGCGGCGACCCGAACCTGACCCCGGACGGCCAACTGCCCTGGCTGTACCCGCCGTTCGCCGCAGCCGTCTACCTGCCGCTGGTGGTCGCGCCGTTCCCGGTATCCGCGATCCTGGTCGCTCTCGGCTCGGTCGCCGCCCTCTTCCGCACCCTGCGGCTGGTGCTGCGACGTCTGCTGCCTGCCCGGCCCGACCTGGCCCCGGTCCTGCTGGCTTTGGCGCTGACGACCGAGCCGGTGGCGTTCGCCCTCGGCTACGGGCAGCTCAATCTGGTGCTGGCCTGGCTGGTCACCGAAGGATTCCTCGGCCGCCGGCGTTGGCTGATCGGGATCGCGGCCGGCCTGAAACTGACCCCGCTGATGTTCCTGCTGCCGCTGCTGGTACGCCGCGATCTACGCGGCATCGTCCAGGTGCTGATCGGGTTCGCCGCGACGATCGCCGCCGGCTGGCTGATCGCACCGGCGGCATCCACCGACTACTGGACGGGCCTGTTCCTCGCCGCGCCCGACCGGATCGGCATCGCCTATGCCACCAACCAGTCGTTGACCGGGGCGGTGGCACGGGCGTTCGGTCCCGGCGGCTCGCCTCTGCTCACCACCGCGTTGTCGCTCATCGTGCTACTGGCCGCGGTGACCGTTCTGCGTCGGACGCCCGATCAGGTGCTGGCGCTGTCCGTGACGGGTCTCGCCGGCCTGCTCATCTCGCCGATCTCCTGGATCCACCACTGGACCTGGGTGCTGCCGCTGCTGTTGTGGTGCGCCGTCCACGCCCACCGCGGACTCGCCTGGTCCTGGAGCCTGGTACTGATGGGACACCTGACCTGGTGGTACCCGACCGAGGGAACCGTCGAGTACAGCCACGATCTGATCGGCAAGCTCGTCCAAGACAGCTGGACGCTGCTGGCATTGATCACCTTGGGCGTCCTCACCCATCCGCGAACCGCACCACTAGGGTTGTCAGCGCTCGCCGCAACCGGACAGGAGTCGCCCCATGGCCTCGCACGTCATCGACATGTTGACCATCGGCAACAGTTTCGGCACC
>NZ_JAPUED010000024.1:0-1980 GCF_027492755.1 Micropruina sp.
CACAGCCACCTGGTGTTCGCCGGTGAGCGGGCCGAGGAGTTCGCCGCCCGGATGGCCGGGCAGAAGTACGCCGCGGGAGGGATCCGCAGCACGCTCGCCGCCACCCGGGCCGCCTCGGACGCGGAGTTGTCCGCAAATGTGGCGCGGCTGCTGGACGAGTACGCGAAGCAGGGCACGACCACCGTCGAGATCAAGTCCGGCTACGGGCAGAGTGTGGTAGACGAGCGCCGCAGCCTGGACGTCGCCCGTAGCCAGAGCCCGTTCACCACGTTGCTGGCGGCGCATGTCACACCGCCGGAGTTCGCCGGCCGGGCCGATGACTACGTGGCGATGGTGGTCGACGAGATGATCCCGGCCTGCGCGCCGCTGGCGTCCTGGATCGACGTCTTCTGCGAGCAGGGCGCCTTCGACGCGGACCAGTCCCGGGCGGTGCTGACCGCCGGGCAGGCCGCCGGACTCGGCGTCCGGGTACACGGCAACCAGCTGCACCAAGGGCCGGGCATCCAGCTGGCCGTCGAACTGGGTGCCGCGTCGGTGGATCACGTCTGTCACACCGACGACACCGACATCGAAGCACTTGCAGCCTCGACCACGGTCGCGACCCTGCTACCGGCCGCCGACTTCTCGACCCGCAACAAGTACCCGGACGCCCGCCGGCTCTGGGACGCCGGGGTCACCGTCGCGCTGGGCGCCGACTGCAACCCGGGGACGTCCTACACGACGTCCATGCCGTTCGTGATCGCGCTCGCGGTGCGTGACCTGCACCTCACTCCCGACGAGGCGGTGTGGGCGGCGACTGCCGGCGGAGCGCGAGCGCTGCAACGCGACGACCTCGGCGTGCTACGGCCTGGTGCGACTGCCGACCTCGTCGTGCTGGACGCACCCAGCCACCTGCACCTGGCCTACCGCCCGGGCGTCCCGATGGTGCATGCGGTGCTGAAGGACGGGGTGCTTCGGTGAGCGGCCATCGTGTTCCGATCGACCGGGCTCCGACGCGCTGGTCGGGCCGTGACGACGGCCCGGGCGCCGAGCATGCCCGTTGGCACCACGTCGTCAAACCCCTCCCTAACTACTTCAGCCCTCCCGTCGACGGCAGGGCAGAACTAGTTAGGGAGGGCTTTGGCGGGCCGGCGGTCGTCGGGTTCGCCAGCGACGAGGGCGTGCGCCGGAACGCCGGACGGGTCGGTGCGGCTGAGGGGCCGACGGCGATCCGCGCGGTGCTAGGTGGGCTCGCCGATCCCGGCACTGTGGTGGTCGACCTGGGTGACGTGGTGGTGGACGACGGCGATCTCGAGGCCGGCCAGGCCCGGCTGGCGACGGTGGTCACGGACGTGCTGCACGCGGGCGCGCTGCCAGTGGTGCTGGGCGGCGGTCATGCGGTCGCCTACGGCAGCGGTTCGGGCTGGGTGTCACGGCGCGACGAGACCTGGGGTGTGCTCAACCTGGACGCCCATCTCGACCTGCGGAAGGCCGAGCATGCCACGTCCGGGACGCCGTTCCTGCAACTCGCGGACGACCTGGCGGCGCAGCAGCGTCGACTCCACTACTCGGTGATCGGACTCAGCCGGCCGAGCAATACCCGCACCCTGCTGGACACCGCGGACCGGCTCGGCGTGGCGATCCTGGACGACGTCGACACCGACGCCAGTTCCGCGGTCGCGGCTGCCCAGGCCCTGCTGGCGAAGGTCGATCGGGTGCATCTGACCCTCGATCTCGATGTGCTGCCGGCGTCCGTTGCTCCTGGGGTGAGTGCTCCGGCGGCGTTCGGCGTCCCGGTCGCGGTGGTGCTGGCGGTGCTGCGCACAGTTGCGGCGTCCGGGAAGCTGGGGCTGTTCGAGGTCGCCGAACTGAATCCGCGGTTCGACATCGATGCCCGGACGGCACGTACCGCGGCACGTTGCGTCGATGAGGTCGTCCGTCACTTGGCCTGAGTGATCGCGCGTCCGAAAGTGGAACGAAAAGAACCGTCCCCGCGTACCG